>DASRSM010000252.1:0-7537 GCA_035656415.1 Vulcanimicrobiaceae bacterium
CCCCGTCGCGCTCCTCTTAGCCGGTTTGCTCGCCGGCTGCTCGTTCCCCGGCGCCTCGAGCGCCCCGGCGATCGCTTACGCCGCGCGGAACGCGCGTTGGGTTCCGTCTGCGTCGACGCCGGGACGTGGGAAAAGTGGCGGCCCGATGCGTCGCAGTTTCCAAAATCCGTTCTCGGGTTGCCCGACGGCGGTTGGCCGGGAGAACGCTGGCTCGACATCCGCCAAACCTCCGTGCTCGAGCCGATCGTGAACAAACGCTTGCAGCTGTGTAAGAGCAAGAACTTCGACGGCGTCGATCCCGATAATCTCGACGGCTACGAAACGGCGATTCTCAAGCACCTCGGCTTAAACGCGTGGATCGTAACCTGTCCGCGCTAGACGGTCGTGCGGCTCGCGCTGGCGGCGATCGAGCCTAGCGGCACGGGCGGAGAGAAGAAGTAGCCCTGCGCGTGATCGACGCCGAGCTGGCGCACGATCTCGAGCTGCTCGGCTGTTTCGACGCCTTCGGCAACGGTGTAAAGCTCCAGCGTTTTGGCGAGCGCGACGATGCTGCGCACGATCGCAACCGCGCTACGGTCGGTCGTTAGGGGAGCGATAAACGACTGATCGATTTTGACGCCTTCGATCGGCAGGCGGTGCAAATAGGCAAGCGACGAGTGGCCGGCGCCGAAATCGTCGAGCACGATCGTCACTCCGTTGCCCTGCAGCGCGCGTAGCGTCGCGCGTGCCACGTCGGGATTGCGCATGATCGCCGTTTCGGTGATTTCGAGCTTGAGCCGTTCGGGACGCATCGAGTAGGCGCGCAGCGCCGAATCGACGTTCGCCGCCAGATCGGGCGCGGTGAGATGGACGGCCGAGACGTTCACCGCGACGCCGGCCGAGGGGAACGGCTCGAAGATGGCCGCGCTGTCGCGACAGACGTCTTCGAGCACCGACGTATCGATCGCGTCGACCAATCCGCGGCGCTCGGCATAGGCGATGAACTCCGCCGCGCCCACGACGCCGCTGCCCGGACGGCGCCAACGCACCAGCGCTTCGAATCCGACGACCGTATTTGTGCGGACGTCGAAGATCGGCTGGTAGTACGGGACGAACTCGTGGCGCTCGATCGCGCGGCGCAAGTCGTTCTCTAAGTCGGACTCTGCCGCAACGCGCGTGCGCATCGCCGTATCGAAGACCGCGTAACAGCCGCGTCCGCGGCTCTTGGCTTCGTACATCGCGATGTCCGCGTCGCGCAGCAGCTCCTCGGGACGATGGTACTCACTATCGACGGCCACGACGCCGACCGAAGCGCCGCTGTATAAGAGCCGTCCTCCGAGCAGCATCGGCTCGTGAATGATTTCCAGAATGCGCTGCGCGACCACACCGATCTGGGAGTCGTCGACGGGAGCGAGCACGAGAAACTCGTCGCCGCCCAGACGGGAAACCGTTGCGCGCGGTTCGAGCTGGTCGTGCAAGCGCGAGGCAATACTCTTGAGCAATTCGTCGCCGAACGGATGCCCGAGCGTCTCGTTGATCATGTTGAAGCGATCGAGGTCGATAAAGAACACCGCGTACCGCACGCCGCGTTGCGCTTCGACGATCGCTTCGGAAGTGTTTTCCATAAAGGCGGCGCGATTGGGCAGCCCGGTCAGCGCGTCTGTATACGCCGCTTTGCGGAGCTCCGACTCAACACGCTTGCCGACGGCGATCTCGTTCTCCAAGCGCGTACGCTCGCTCTCGAGCGTGAACGCGCGCCGGCGAGAACGCCAGATCTGTATCGACGACGCGCCGAGCACGCCCGCAAAAAACCAGATCGCTACTGCGAGGACGATGCTGATGGTAACGATGCGCGCGTTGGCGGTGTGGAGCGCAATCGCACTGCTCGTTAAATGGATGTGCGCGCCCGTATAGCGCAAAACGATGGCGGCGTTGCGCCAATCGCCGTCTTTCGGCAGCGGCGCCGTCGTGACGAGGAGCGTGCCGTGGCCGATACTGCTCTCGATCCAGGCGATGTCGCCGGGAGCGAGCAGACGCGCCATATTCTGCCGGCGGAACGTCTGCGTCAGGGTGTCGACGGCCATAACGCCGACGGTTTTGCCGTTGCGCCGCAACGCCCGCACCGTGCTGATGTACGAGTGCGAACCTTCCCAATAGGGACCGGCGAACCGGACCTGCTCGGGAGTCTTCACGGCTCGCTCGTACCAATCGTACGCGGTGTACGGCGGAACGACGCTAACGTCGTGATGGTACTCCGTTGCCTTGCCTTCAGGTGCCGCGTAGTAGATCGAGAACAACCCGTCGGAGTTGTTGGTTTTAAAGACGCCCGGCGCGTAGTAGACGCCCACGCCGTAAACTTGAGGCGTACTGCGCGAACGGAACAGCTCTGCGACGAGCGTGCTTACGCGCGCGGGATCGTCGTTTACTGCGGCCAGCGTTTGTGCCCCGGTTTCGGCGAGCTGAATGGCTTTCCCGAAATAGTCGTCGACGTTCGTCTCGATCTCGTGCAGACGAACTTCCTGGCCCGAACGGAATTCCCGTTCGTTTTGCTCCACGCGAGTACGCGCGTTGTTGGCGATCATAAACGTCACCAGCAACGCGGCGATACCGAGAATCGGCAGCCAAAACCAGGGCGGCCGATACGAGCGCGCGGATTGCGTCTCGGAGCCCATAATGGTTTTAAGCTTCGTGAAACACTACGAGCGGTCTTTCCCCGCGCGGTCGCGCGGGTGATGTTCGCGGTACGCTTTGCGGACGTGCTCGAGCGTCATCTTGGCGTAGATCTGCGTGGTCTGGACGCTTTCGTGGCCCAAAAAGTCCTTGATAGTCATTAGGTCCACGCCGTCTTTATGGAGATGCGTCGCCACCGAATGGCGCATAGTATGAGGGGTGATTTTGCCCTCCAAGCCGCTAAGCTTGACGTAGGTGGCGAAGATCTTGCCGGCTTGCTGGTAGCTCAACCGGCGGTTTTGCCTGCTTACGAAGAGTGCCCCGTCGGCACACCGGGGACGGACCCGGAGGTAGGCTTGCAGCGCCTTTTCCGTCGCCTCGTTGAAAAAGACGATGCGCTCTTTGTTGCCCTTTCCGATGACGCGGATCGTCCGGTCGTCAAAGCTCACGTCGGCGACGTCGATGCCGACGAGCTCCGCACGCCGGATGCCGCTGGCATAGAGCAGCTCGAGAATCGCGACGTCGCGCCGCCATCGTTCCTCGGGCTCGCCGGCGGGCGGCCGCGTCGCGATCAACCGCAAGACCTCGGAGACGTCGAGCGCCTTGGGAAGCCGCTGCGGGAGCTTGATATTCGCGATGTCCAAGGCCGGATTATCGCCCCGTTTGCCCTCGCGTTTGAGGAACCCAAAGAATCCCCGCAGTACGGCGAGCTTGCGGCGGATCCCCGCGGCGCTGTAGTGCTGCCGCGTCAGCTCGATAACGAACCGCCGCAGCGCCGATGCGTCAGCCTTTGCAAACGCGTTTCCGAACGGCCCGCGGAACGGTTCGCCGCCGTCGTCCACGGCGTCACGCCCGACCAAAAACGCGCCGAAGATTTCGACGTCGCGCGCGTACTCGCGGACCGTCCGCGGCGCGCGCCGAAGTTCCATCGCAACGTGAACGGTGTAGTCGGCGACCGTCGGATCGACCGGCGTCGAGTCCCGGAAGCGCCCGTCGGTTTTCCCCGTGGCGGGATTGCGTTTGCTCGAATTTCCGCGCTTTTTCACGGCTTCTCCATTCGTCGCAATAGTAGCTCAAATGTTTGTTTGTGCTAATTAGCCAGAAGGCGGATGATTCCTTTGCTTGCCTCGCAGGGCGCCGGGCCGCGCGCCCATGAAAGGATGCAGCGATGCTACTGGCTCCCGCTTCAGTTCGGCTCGCGCCCAAAACGCTGCGCCGCGCGCGCTTGGAACGCTGGGTCGCAACGCAGGGCGGACTGCCGTTGCGCATGATCGTCGCGCCGCCGGGCATGGGCAAGACGACGCTCTTGTTGCAGTACCTCGAAAGCTCCGACAAGCCGGGCGCGTACTGCGCCATCGACCCAAACGCAACGCCCGAGACGTTCCTGGCCGCGATCGCGGCGGGGCTGAATCTGCGCAAGCCGCCCGCAACCTACATCGAGCTGCTCGTCGCGCTTCGCCAAATCGCCGCCGCCCAGCCGTTCGACCTGGCGATCGACGGCGTCCATAACGGGGCGCCCGAAACGGTCGAGATGCTCCTCAAACTGGTCGAGAACGTCCCCGAAGGCGTGTCGCTCGTCTACGGGTCGCGCTCGCGCGAGATGGTGCAGGCCGGCAAGTGGGTGGCCCAAGGAATCGGCGCGATCTGCGACTCCCGGCGCCTGGCCTTCGATCGCAGCGAGGTCGGCTTCTTCGCAGATGCCTGCAACGTGTCGTCGAGCCACGCCGACGTGGCGCGGCTGCTCGAAGAGAGCGACGGTTGGGCGATCGTCGTCAGCGGCGCCATTCGCGCCGCCGTGGAGGACGAACGCTCTCTGCACGACTCGTACGAGCACTGGCGCAACGCATACGGTGAGGTATTCCTGGATTTCGTTACCGGCGAGGCGCAGCGCGCCGACGACCGGGACCGCGCGCTGGTCATGAGCCTCATCAACGGCATCGGCATCAACGACCCCGAAGCGCTCCGCCGCCTCGAAGCGCAGGGTCTGTTTGTTATCAACGACGGCAGCGGGGTGCGTCCGTTGCGCGCCGTTCAGCAAGCCCGCGCCGTACCCACCAAGGGCGTCGATACGTCGGTACCGATGGTCGTTCGGATGCTCGGACGATTCAGCGTAGCGATCGCCGGCCGCAACGTCGATTGGGTGCGCCGGCGCGACCAGCAAATCGTCAAGTATCTTCTGCTGCGGCCGGGAGCGACCGCGACTCGCCAAGAACTCGCGACGCTCTTCTGGGCCGGGACGAATCGTCAGCTCGCGATGCAAAGCGTACGCACGGCGTGCAGCAACATCCGCAAAGCGATCGCCGGCGCCGTCGGATACGCGCGCGTCGAGCGGTATTTCCGCGCCGCCGACAACGCCGTGGTTATCGATCTCTCCAACGTCGTCACCGACGTCGGCCGCTTCACGGCATATGCGATGGCCGGCGACGCCGCCTACGAGCGGGGCGATCTGGCCGATGCCGCGACGCATTACGAAGCCGCCGAAAAGATCTATGCCGGACGTTTGCTCGAAGACGATCCGCCCGAGCAGTGGTTTGCCGCTCAGACTACCGCGCTCCAAAACCGGTTCGCCGTCGTGCTCGAACGTTTGGCCGAAGCCGCCTACGAAGCCGGCGATATCAAACACGCGGCGGAGTACGCGTATCGAGCGAAGCTGATCAATCCCGATCAGCCGCAGCTTGCACGCCTGCTCACGCAGCTCAAAGAACCTCAGCGACCAGCGTAATGCAGTACGAAGTCGCCGGCGAGATGCCGGTTCTGCAGACCAGCCGGTTGTCGCTGCAAATCGCCGGTCCGAACGATGCGGAACGCTGCGCGCGATTCAATGCCGAGAACGCCGACTTCTTAGCACCCTGGGAACCCACCGTGGCTTCGACCTCGACCAACGTCGGGGCGTTACGCGTCGGTCGCGAACGCGCCGTCAACGAAGCGCGCGCCGGCCTCTCCTTCTCGTTCGCTATTTTCCCCGTGGCGCCGCAGGCCGACAGCCCGATACTTGGCTGGCTCAATCTCACCAACGTGATCCACGGCGTCTTCGAAGCGTGCAACATGGGTTATAAGCTCGACCGGCGGATGCAGGGCAACGGATACATGACCGAGGCCGCAACGGCCGGCATCGGATTTGCGTTCGCCGTTTTGAATCTGCACCGCATCATGGCGGCGTACATGCCGCACAATCAACGCAGCGCCGCACTGCTGCGGCGTTTGGGATTCACGACTGAAGGCGTTGCTCGCGACTATTTGTACATCGGCGGGGATTGGCGAGATCACGTTCTTACGTCGCTCGTCAATCCCCAGGCGATCGTTCCGGGGAGCGTTCGCTCCTAGAGTTTGATCTGAATCGATCCGGTAATCTGAACCGGTTCCGTTACACCCAAGAAGCCCGTATTCGCTCCGTTGAAAAAGAAGTCGTACGGGTATTGCATCTGCGGCGGCGGGACCGACGAGGCGTGATTCGGATACCAGTTGCCGGCCGGATAGAAGAAACCGGTCGGCGGAGCCGAGTACTGGCACACGTTGGGGTTATCCCACGCGTATCCGCGCTGACCGCATACGTCGAGGATGTTCGTGAAATTCAACCGCGCCGTGATCTTCGGGGTCACTTCGTACTGCAAAGCGATGCCCATCTGCAGGTGCCACGGCTCTTTAAACGAGCCGAGGTTGTCGAAGACGCCGCTGAACGAATCGGGGATAAATAACAGTCCCGTGCACGCGGCCGGATCGGCGGCGAGACCGTTCGCGGCGATCCACTTGCCGTGAGGTGCATGACACGAATCCGGCGCGTATCCCGGCCACGCGGCCGGGCCGCCGTACGACGCGCCCGACGAGAAGCTCCAGGAGTTCGTCACCGTGAACTTCTGATGCTTGTAGTTCAGGAACAGCGCCGTAACGTACGGTACGGCGTAACCGTTCTCGGCCGAGACCGGGCCGGGAATAATATCGTACGTCGTGTACCAAGCCTTGGGATCGAGCAGATTCTGAGCCGCGGCGCCGTAGTACGGATTTTTCACGACGCCGGCAGCGGCGCACGGCGAAGCGCTGCCGTACGAACCCGAGCCTACCGTGAGGTAGCATGGGGACGCTCCGGCGCCGCTATTGGTCGATCCGCACAACGATTGTCCGAACTGCGACTTCCCGTAAAACTTGCCACCCGGTGCGCACGCTCCGGTATAGGCGTTGTATTGCTGGATGTAGTTGTTGAGCTGGTTGATGACGTTCTGCGTGCTGTTGTTGAAGTTTTGATAACGGATCTGGCTATGCGTGTACGTAAACGCCAGCTGACCGCTCAATCCGTCGCGCGTAAAGTCGCCTTCTTGCAACGCGACCTCGACGCCGTCGGTCACTTGCTGGCCGACGTTAAGACCCGATTCCAAACCGCCCTGCGGATCGATGAAGAAGTTTTGCAGCTGGTCGCGCGTGCTGCGATAGAACGGGCTGATCTTGAAGCTCCACTGCGTACCTTTGAACCGGTGCTCCCATGACAGGTCGTAGTTATACGACGTGTCGGGACGGATGATGTGCTCCGACGAGTTGAATCCGTACCCGTAGAAATGGCTGCCGAGATATGCCGGGAGGTTCTCCTCGAGGACGTTGTATTGCACCCACGACGAGTTCGGCGGACGGGCGTAGATACCGAAGGACGCGCGCAGCACGCTGAGCGGATCGACGGTATACGTGACGCCCATGCGCGGCTCGAAACGCGCGGCGGTGTACGATCCGCCGCTGGCGTTGACCATCGGACCGTAGATCGAAACGTTGGTTCCCGATGGATCCTGCGGCTGGATAGCCAGCGGATTCGTTCCGCTGGGACACAAGCCTAATCCATTGCTGTCGCGCAGCACCGGTTTGTTGCTGTTGACGTTCGGGGCGAAGCAATACTCCTGATTGTACT
>DASRSM010000253.1:0-5431 GCA_035656415.1 Vulcanimicrobiaceae bacterium
GCTGGGTTACCGGATACGCCGTAAAGCCTCGGCGTTTCGGCCGAGGATATAAGGCGCAAGGATTGGAAGATGCAGATGTTCAGCAATGCACCTACGGCCGGGCAGGCCGGAAGTAACGCTTGTCAGATACGAGCATGTGAGGAGCTAGCGCAAGACAGCGCCGATGCCCGGACACCTCGAAGTCGAAACGAAAGAGCTCCAAGAGGCGATCTCGGAAGTCCGCGAACAGCGCAAGCGCTCCGCGTGGCTCGATTATCTCGCGCTCACCACGGCGCTGCTGGCGGTCTTCGCCGCAGTGGCAGCGCTGCAGGCTGCCTCACTCATCAACGAAGGCTTAATCAGCCAAATCAAAGCCTCCGACACGTGGGCCGAGTTTCAAGCGTCGCGGGAAAAGTATCATCTATACGCGGTGGCTCTCGACACGATGCTCGATGCACAAGGCGCCTCTTCGCCGCAGGTCGCGGCTCGTGCGAAACAGTATCGCGCGAAGATTGCCGACGAAGTTGGAAAACAGCTCGAACGCTCAGCCGAGGCGCGGAAGCTCGAGCGAGAATCCGCGGCGCAGATTCACAAACAACACTTCTTCGAATACTCGGTCGGACTGATTCAAGTCGCGATCGCGTTGAGCGCGATCGCCGCGCTGGCCAAGGTCAAACCCGTGTGGTATCTCGGGCTGCTGGCCGGGGCCGGCGGCGTCGCGCTCTTTTTCGCGGGCTTTCTCGCGTAGGAGCTAGCCCGGGCGGATTTCACCGCGCGCAACCGGCGAGTTTAAGGACGGTTCCGCGGCTCAGGTTCGCGGCGTCGACTTCTGCGCCGTCAGCGAAGTGTATATTACTCCGTAGGAATCGCTTGCTGCGCCCCGTCCTTGCCGAACCAAACGGTCTGGATGTTAGCGAACTCGTGAATCCCGAAGTGCGATAGTTCGCGCCCATAACCGCTTTTCTTGACGCCTCCGAACGGTAAGCGCGGATCGCTGGCCACGAGTCCGTTGACGAAGACGGCGCCGGCCTCTACCTCGGCCGCGAGCTGGTCGGCGCGCGCCACGTCGTGCGTCCACATGGAAAACCCAAGGCCGTAGTTCGACGCGTTGGCGAGCGCGATCGCCGCACGTGCGTCTTTCGCGCGAATAACGGCCGCCGCCGGACCGAAGACCTCTTCGTCGAACATGCGCATGCCGGGCTTAACGCCGGCGACGATCGTCGGCTGGTAGTAGTATCCTTTGCACTCGAGCGGATGGCCGCCGAGCTTGAGCTCGGCGCCGCGCTCGAGCGTCGCGCTGACTTGCTCGTGAAGCGTTTTGAGAAGATCGCCGCGCGCGCACGGACCGATGTCGGTGGCCGCGTCGGCCGGATTCCCGACGCGTTGGCGCTGCGCGAGCTCGACGAAACGCGACAAGAACCGGTCGTATACCGAGTCGACGACAATGAACCGCTTAGCCGCGATGCAGCTCTGTCCGTTATTCTGAAAACGCGCCGTCACCGCGCTGGTCGCCGCGCGCTCGAGATCGGCGTCTTCGAGGACGACGAAGGCGTCCGATCCGCCGAGTTCGAGAACGCATTTCTTCAAGGCGAGGCCGGCTGCCGATGCGACGGCAACGCCGGCGCGTTCGCTTCCCGTCAGCGTAACGGCGGCGATGCGCGGATCCCCGATGAGCTCGTCGACGTCTTCGTTGGTCATCAGCAGCGTGCCGAAAACGCCGTTGGGTGTGCCCGCCGCGGCAAAAATGCGTTCGATTTCCAACGCGCATTTCGTGGTGTTGTCGGCGTGTTTGAGCAGCATCGTGTTGCCGGCCATGAGCGCGGGTGCGGCGGCGCGCACGACTTGCCAGTACGGAAAGTTCCACGGCATGATCGCCAGAACGACGCCCAGCGGACGAAACGCGACGTAGCTGCGCGCGGCGTTCGAGGGCGCATCTTGCGTGGCGGTCATCGCGGCCGCGTTGTCGGCAAAGAATTCCAGAGTCCACGCGCACTTCTCGACTTCGGCGCGCGCCTGCACGATCGGTTTGCCCATTTCGCGCACCGCCGTCGACGCGAGCGATTCGCTTTCGGTACGCAAGAGCTCCGCAACGCGCTTGAGCGCCGCCGAGCGACGTTCGATCGGAAAGTCGCGCCACTGCTTGAAAGCGGTAACGGCTTGCTGCACCTTTTCATCGCACGCTACGCCGTCCATGTATGGAAAGCGTTCGATGACTTCTTCGCTAGCCGGATCGATCGTGGTAATCATCTATAACGAGTGTCCGGCCCAGGGACCCGACGGACCTGCATATACCTCGATAAGACGGCTCGGACGCAAGTAGTTGCGGGCGACGCGCTGGACGTCGGCTGGGGTAATGCGCGCGAACCGGTCGTTAAGCGTACGATAATAATCCAGCGGAAGATCGTTGACGCCGATGTCGAGCACCTGTTTGGCTTGTCCGGTCGACGACGCTTCGTCGATGAGCGCGTCGCCTACGAGCCGGACTTTGGCCTCCTGGATTTCCGTCTGCGAAACGGGCTGATCTTGGAGCCGCGTCAGCTCTTCGCGGACCAAGTTCACCGCTGCGACGACGCGCTCGGGCGAAGCGTTGAGCTCGATGCGGAGATCGCCGCGATCGCCGTCGGCCTGCAGCGAACTGCTTACGCTGTACACGAGACCGCGCTTCTGGCGCAGCTCTTGCCACAGCCGCGATTCGAACGCGCCGCCGGCGCCAAGTATCTGATTGAGAATCAGAAACGCATCGTAATCGGGATTCGAACGCGATAGCGCCGGCTGCCCGAGCCGGATGTAGACTTGGTTTGCGGCGGTACCGATGTAATCGTGTCCTTTGGTCGGGGCCGGAATCGCCATGAGATGCGGGTTCGGTTTGGGACCGCTCGATTGCCATCCGCCGAATGCCGCTTCGAGCACGGAACGCGCACGTTCGGGCGTAATGTCGCCGACGATCGCGATCGTCGTGAGATCCGGCCGCCAGTACGTCTTGGTGAAGGTCAGGAGATCGTCGCGGCTGATGCTCTGCACGCTGTGCGCGGTCGGCTGGCGCAGCGAGGGATCGTCGCTGCTGAGCAGCAGCTCGTCGTAGGCGTGATCGATCATCACGCCGGAGATGTTCTGCTCGGACTGCAAGCTGTTTGCGAGCTGCGATCGTTCGATGTCGAACCAGCGCTGCTCGAAGGCGGGATGCGCTTCGCCGTCGGCGAGGATGTCGGCGATGCTGTCGAAGTCTTTCGTCAAACCTTGCGCCGAGAAGCTCTGGCCGGTTCCCATGAATGCTCCCATCTCGTCGGTGAGCTTCCGCCGATCGGCAAAGGGATATTTCGCGCTGCCGTAGTCCGCGACGTCGGAGGCCAGTCGCCCGATGCCTTCTTCGTCGCGCGGTTCGAAGGCCGGCGACGACGCGATCGTGCCGCGAATCACGAACGTCGGACGGTCGGACTTGCGCTGCACGATGACGCGCAGCCCGTTAGCCAGCGTAAACTGCACGGGCATTAAGGGACTGCGTGCGGACGTAGGTTCGGCGACTTTCTTGGCGATCCACGCGGGCTCGACGATCGGCCCGCTGGGCACGCGCTTGGAAAAGTCGTCGGTTGCCGACGCGTCGCTCTTTTGCGACGAGCCCTTTGGCGGCGAGTCGTTCGGACGCAGGTGCCCCACCACCGTCGGTTTGCTGAGGTACTTGCGGGTAGCCGCCAGCAAATCGTCGCCCGTCAGCGCCGCCAGGCGGTCGTCTTCGTCGGCGATCTTTTCACCCACGATTCCATACGTGTATCCGGCCAGGTCGCCGATTGCGTCGATGGAGTCGCCGGTGTAGATGCGATCGGCAATGGTGAGCCGCTTCGCCGCGGTGACGAGGTCACGATCGTAGCCGTTAGTCAGCACTTGCTGCATCGTGTTGTTGAAGATGGCTTGCGCTTCGTCGCTGGAATGACCCGGATTGAGAACGATGAACACGTTGAGCAAACCGCCGCGCAGCTGCGTGTCGGCGTTTGCTTCGATCGCGAGCGCCACGTTGGTTTCGACGAGCGCGTGGTAGAACGGCGAGCGCTGATTCTCCAACAACGTAGAGATCGTGCTGATCGCCGCTTCGCCGGGTTCCATGTCGCCCGGAATTGCGTACGCGAGATCGACGATTTCGAACGGGAAGGGGAACTGGGCCTCTACCGTTCGTGAGGTCGACGCCGGGACCGGCGTCGCGGTCGACTTGTGCGGCAGCGTGCGCGACGGAATCGCACCGAAGTATCGTTTGGCCTTTTCGAAAACGGCGCGATGATCGACGTCGCCCGCAACGGCCAGCGTTGCGTTATTAGGCGCGTACCATTCGTGATAGTACTCGGCGATCTCCGAAACCGTGGCGGCGGCTACGTCGCTGCGTTCGCCGACCGGGGTGCGTCCCGCCGGCTGGTTCGGAAACGCGGCGGCGCGGACCAGCGAGAGCAAGTTGAAGAACGGCGAGCTCGCGTCGCCGTCGAGCTCGTTGAGCACGGCTTTGCGTTCGACCGCCCAATCGGCGGCGCTCAATGAAGCGTGCTGCATGCGGTCGGCTTCGGTATACAGCGCGACGTCGAGCTTGTCCGACGGCATCGTGAAGTAGAACTGCGTGTAGTCGTAGGTCGTTTCGCCGTTCATCTGCGCGCCCAAACGCGCGACGATATCGTCGAGGCCGCCCGCCGAGATCTCCGGAGTTCCGCGAAACATCATGTGCTCGAGCGCGTGCGCGAGACCGGTTCGACCGCGAACTTCTTGCAGCGAACCGAATCCGTACCACATTGCCGTTTGAACGACAGGCGCGGCGTGGTCCTCGACGACGACGACCTTGAGACCGTTTTTCAGCGTCGTCGCGTAGATGCCGGCGTCGCCCGGTCCGTTTTGAGCGTAAGCGGAACTCGGCGAAGCGACGAGCAGGACGAGCGAGAGAACCGTAAATGCGAGATACTTCAAGTGCTGGGGACTCCTAAGTAGTATGCTGCCGATGCCTCGATCGCCGCGCGAGGGAGGCATCCGATGAGCTCGGTGGAGGCTACGGCGATACCGCGCCGCGCGGCCAGCGCGCGAATCAGTTCGACGACTCTGTACAGCGGCGTTGCGGAATAGTTCGTGACGTTTAAGGATACCTGCACCCGTCCGTTTCCTAACGGAAAGGCCAGGGCGCGCAGCGTTGCGAGGCCGCCGTCCCGCTCGCGAATCCGCCCGGCGATCTCGCGCGCGACCTCCAGATCGTCCGTAGCGAGCTCGACGTTGTAGGCGATCAAGATGTCGCGCGCGCCGATGGCGATTGCGCCCGCGGTCTCGTGCAATCCGGCGTCGCCTTCATCGGGTGCCCATTGCGGGTCGGCGAAACGCGTCGCCAGCCCCTCGAACCCGCCGCGGCGCACGCGCGCCAGCAGTCGCCGCTCCGGGCGGCGTGCGGCCGCGCCGTAATAGAAAGAAGGAACGTGATAGCGCTCCCAGATTG
>DASRSM010000254.1:0-16997 GCA_035656415.1 Vulcanimicrobiaceae bacterium
ATTTCTTCGATCCGTACTACTTGGCGTCGCTCAACCTCTCGGTGTCGCAGCCGCTGCTAAAAAATTTCGGAATCAACTCCAACAAGCGTCAGTTGAAACTCGCGCTCGTTAACCAAGATGAAGCGGCGGCACAATCGCTCGTCGACACGTCGAATACCTTGTCGCAAGTCGAGCAGGCATACTGGAGCCTCGTGTCGGCCTGGCGCAACGTCGCCATTCAGGAAGACGCGCTCAAGGACGCTGTGGCTCAGCAGAATAGTAACTATCGGATGCTGCGCGCGGGGGCCGCCTCACGCGTGGACGTCGTCCAAGTGTCGACGCAGGTTGCGACGTTCCGGGATCAGGTATACTCTGCGCTCGAGAACGTCTCCGATTTGCAAAACGCTTTGAAAGCGCTGGTCGTTACGGATCCGGACGACCCGATCTGGAAAGCCAACTTAGTACCGACGCAGTCGATCCTGGACCTCCCTACGGTCGGCGATCTCGACGCGATCGTTGCCGCAGCTCAGCAGAACCGGCCCGAAGTACGGCAAGCAAAGGACAGAAAGCGCGAAGCCGAAATCGATCGCGCCTACGCGCGAAACCAAGCCTTGCCGCAAGCCGACGTAAACCTCCAGTACGCGAGCAACGGCTTCGCCGGATTGCTCGCTCCGCAAACGCGCTTCGCGCAGTTATTATGCGGGCTTCCGACTTTTGAGACGCAGAACGGATTCAGCAACACTCCGGGCCTTACTTTCGTGCCGTGTCCAAGCCCGCCGCCGCATTCACAAGGCATCATGGCCTACGCGTACCATAACCTTTGGGCGGCCCTCTATCCCAGCTTCAACATCAATCTCACCGTGAGTTTTCCGCTGCAGAACGACCTCGCAAACGGGCTGCGCGGTCAGGCAGCGGAAGAGGAGCGGCAAGCCGAGATCATGCGACAGGCGGTGTCCGAGCGAATTTCGTACGAGGCGCGTAACGCGCTGCAGCGGTACGAGTCCGCACTTTCGCGACTCGACGCGGCCGGCGACGCGCGCGATGCCGCGGAACACGTCTACGCGAGCGAGCAGCGAAGGTATCGCGACGGCGCGTCGACGACGTTTCTGGTATTGCAGCGTGAAGTCGAACTCAACCAAGCGCGCGGCCGCGAGCTGCTCGCGCAGACCGACCTCAATAAATCCGTGGTCGAGCTGCAACGCGTCGAGGGCACGATCCTTACCAACAACGGCGTAGATCTAAAAACGATGGGCTCACAAGCGCTGGCGACCCCGGCACCGGAGAAAAAGCAATGAACGATGTGATTCTCAAACGTTTCGAGCGCCCCGACGAAGTTCGTACCTTCGAGAAAGGGAAGTTCGAGGTGGTGCACGCCGGCGGCATGACGATCGGTCGTGCGACGTACGAACCGGGATGGAAGTGGTCGATAGACGTGGGTGCTGCGCTCGGGAAGGAGAGCTGTGAGGTCGAGCACGTCGGAATCGTCGTCTCGGGGTGCGCGACGGCAGCAATGGATGACGGGCGTGTCTTCGAAATGCGCGCGGGCGACGTATTCTACATCCCGCCGGGCCACGACAGCTGGGTCGTCGGTGGCGAGCCGTACGTTTCGCTGCACCTCATGGGCGCGGGAGACTACGCCAAGCATTAGGCGGGGCTTGACTCTCCCCTAGCCGGAGAGTTTATCCTCGCATCATCATGGATACGCAAGAACTCTTTTCGATCGGCGAGCTGTCAAAACGCTGCGGCGTGCCCGTCAAGACGATCCGCCATTACGCCGACGAAGGCGTCGTGCCGCCGAGTGCGACCAGCGACGCGGGATACCGCATGTACACGCAGGCTGACGCGCGACGGCTCATGCTCGTGCGCAACCTGCGTGCGCTTGGATTCTCACTCGAGGCGATTTCGTCGATGCTCGACGGATCGCGCGACCCCGAAGACGTCGCGGCCCTGCAGCTCGAGTTGGTGCAAACGCAGCTGCGCGCGCTCGAACGCCAACGCTCGATCCTGCAAGCCGCGGCGACGCTGCGCTCGCGCGACGATGTCGTGCGGCAGCTCGATGCCGCGTATGCGGCCGCATCGCTCGGCGCAGCCGAGCGGACAAATCGTTTGGAGCAGTGGCTCGCCAAGACCCGAACCGTCGAATCGGGTGAAGCGTCCCGCGCTAAAATTCGTGCGATGGTCCTCGACGGACTGCCGGACGAGCTTTCCATCGAGCAGCTCGCGGCGTGGGTGCGGCTATCGGCCCTGCTGGACGATCCCGGTTTGTTGGAGACGTTGCGTTTACAGCATCAGCCGTTTGCCGATGCGTTCCCCAGCGAGGAAGAGCAGATGGCGTTTGGCTCCGGCGTTATGCAGATTCTCTCCGAAGCGTATTCGCTGCTTGCGGAAGGCGCTGCGGCGACCGACGAGCGCGCGCAGGCGCTCGCGGACCGCTGGGCGTCGCACTTTGCGCTCGCGCTCGGATGTCAGCACAATGCGGACTTTCCGGAATGGTTTGCCGAATACGCGCGGCGCACGAATGACCCGCGCATCGAACGCTTTTGGAACGACGTTGCCGTTTTGCGCGGCACGCCGCCGATGCCGCCGTTCACGCAGGCTCAGGCGCTGCTTATCGAAGCCTACCGCGCGCGATAACCAGCTCAACGTCTCGAATTCGGGGCGATGCGGCAGCATCAAAGTCGATCGTTGAGGCGCGCAGCCGGCAGTGCGATTGTATGCGGCGAGGAGGGCGTCGGCAAAGCCCGCGCCGCCTCTATAGGGTTTGAGCGCCGATCGTCCCAGCGCAGCCACTTCATGGTGTTGAATTTGTTAAACTAGTCTGCTAGACTAGTTTTATGAAACAGGTCGGCATTTTCGAGGCCAAGACGCACCTTTCGGCCCTGGTCGATGAGGCCGTTGCCGGCGAGACCACGATCATTACGCGTAACGGCAAGCCCGTCGCGGAACTCCGGCCGATCGAAGCGAATCAGCGCGCTCGCGCCCGACTTGCTTTGGAGCGAATCCGAGCCCTGAGCGAAGACCTGACGGGACCGCCAATAAGTGCGAGAGAGCTTATCGACGAGGGTCGCCGTTGATCGTCATCGACGCGTCCACGATCGTCTCGCGCGCTCTCAAAGATGAAAACAGCTCCCGGGCTGACGCGGCACTGTCATACGCCGCCGATCATGGTGCACTCGTGCCCGGCAACTTCCAAACCGAGATCGTAAACGCCATCGTTAAAGCGGAGCGGCGCGGCCGATTGGACCAACTGAAGAGCGGACTCATCTTATCCGAGATAGCGAACATGCCATTGCAGGCAGTCTTTCCGGATCCGCATGCCGTTCTGGCCGCGGCACGAACGCACGGCTTGACCGCGTACGATGCTGCGTATCTCGCGTTGGCGATGCAACAACGATGCCGTCTTGCAACGGTGGACGTCACACTAGCTGCTGCGGCGCAGAAGGCCGGTTGCGAATGGAGGCCCGCTTAGCGTTCCAGGCGTCCATCCGCTGCGACGCGCGACCGAGCGTCGCGCCATTTGACCCTTCGGCCGAGCATGCTGACCAGCCAGATCGCGAGACTCATGACGTCGCGAACCGGTATCAGCCACCAGCGCGACTTGCGCGCGGTGTGCAGCGCTCCACGCGCGGCCAGATGGACGAACCATCGAAGCACGGCCACGTAGAGGAAGAGGGTAAACGACGGCCAGCTCGGAGCGAGCAGCAGTAACACGAAGGCAAACGGAAGCGCATACATGACGAACGAGAAGGCGTAGCCGGCCGGGGCTTGGGTGCGTTTGGTGCGCGCCCAGCGCAACTCGTGCGACCAGATGTCGCCGAAGTGCGTCTCGGGAACCGTCGTCTTGACGGTGTACGGACACAGCGTAACGTTGCGACCGGTTTTTGCGACGAGCTCACCGAGCTCGTGGTCGTCGGCGAGATACGGTCCGAGCGCTTCCAGACCGCCGATACGTTCGAGAACGTCGCGCCGGACCGCCATCGTCGCCCCCAGACAGAAGCGCAACGGTCCGAGCGCGAGCGCGACGAGAACCGAAGGCAGAAACTCTTCCTCGACGTGCATCGCACCCAGTTCGGAAACGTACGATTCGTTGGCGATTGCGCCGTACAGGCAGGTCGTCGCACCGGTGCTTTCGGTCGCAAACTCCGCCGCGATGGCGCGCAAATACTCCGGCGTTACGAGCACGTCGCTGTCGGCAATGACGACGATCTTGCCGTCCGGCTCGGCGCCGGGCTTGGCAAGGTTGGCGATCTTCGGATTGGCCATCGCGTCGTTGTGGCCAATCGCGATGCGGATCTTCGTTTTGACGAAGTCTTCCCGTACGCGCTCGACGATCGGCGCGGCGGGATCGTCTTCATCGTGAAGGCAGAAGACGACTTCGTAGTTCGGGTAGTCTTGCGCGCAGAACGAAGCGAGATACTCATACAACCCGCTGTCGACGCCGGCGATCGGCTTGAGTATCGTGATGCTTGGCGCAAACTCGTCGTCGATCCCCGGAATCGTACGGCTCGCGAATGCAACGGTGCGCACGAGCGCCAGCATGAGGTACGCCAGCCCCAGCGCGGACGCCGTGACGAGAAACGTGATGACGACAATACTCACGAAAGCTCGCTGTACGTGATGCTTTGTATCCCGTTGCGCGTGAGGGCGTCGCGAACGGCGGGACTGGTGAGCGCGGCGAGTTCCTCGGCCCATTGAAAGCGTTCGGTTCCGGCGTCGGCACCGGCGAACGGTCCGGTTGCGGGATGGAAGAATAGCTCGGTGACGCCGGCGGGTAATCCGTCGAGCATGCGAAGCACGCGAGCTTCGTTCATCGCGCCGACGTCGTTGACCCCGTACGCGAAGTCGTTGCTCGCGACACCTTGACGACGCGCGCGCGAACGCATAAGCGCTACCCAGGGCTCGATCGTTCGCGTGCCGCCGAACGGTTCGCGCGGAATGCGGATCGCGCGCATGCCGAACTCGCGACCGACCTTGAGAATCAGACGAAAGACCGTCGGATGGACGTGCATGTGACTCTGCGCGTCAACGTGATCGAGGGCCAAGCCCGTCGCCACGAACCGCTCGAACTGCGCGCGGATTTCCGCTTCGAGTTGGCGCGCGGCGCTGGGGCGGAAGAAGAACGTGACGCCGGCGCCGACCAGATCCGTCAGCAGCAATCCGTCGCGGCCGACGATCGCCGGAATGCGCTCGGGCGGCAGCACCGGGCGGCCGTGCACGAGCACGACGTGCAATCCAACCGCCAACGACGGCAATCGTCGCGCGCGCTCGACGGCATCGTCGAACGCGGGCGCACCCACCATGAGACTTGCGGCGCGGAGAACCCCGTTACGGCTGGCTATCTCGATAGCTTCGTTGACTTCGGGCGAGATTCCGAAGTCGTCCGCATTAAAGATGACGCGTTTAATTACGCCTATCCCGCTTTTTGATGGAGCATTCCGGCGGCGAGCTCGTCGATAAGCCACAGCAACCGTCCCGACGTCGGATTGACGATCTGCGCCGGATATTTCGACGGATCGACCGGACCTTCGAGCACCTTCGCCAAGACGTCGGCCTTCTCGGCACCTTCGACGGCGAATGCGACCGTGCGGCCGAGATTGATCAACTTCGGCGTCATCGTGACGCGCCACATGTCTTGCGCTTCGGCGAACACGGCGCGAACGAGCACGGAATCGTGCAGATCCGGCGGCGAACCAGGGAAGAGCGACGCCGTATGTCCGTCGGGACCGAGTCCCAGCAGCACGAGATCGAAACGCGGCGGATCGGCGAGATCGGTACGAATGATCGAGGCGTAGTTGTTTGCCGCGAAGCCGGGATCGGCCTCACCGCGAATGCGGTGCACGTTTGCCGGCGGGATCGCGACCTTGTCGAGAAACGTCTTGCGGGCCATGCGGTAGTTGGACTGCTCGTCGTCGGGCGGCACGCAGCGCTCGTCGCCGAAATAAATGAAGACGTCCTTCCACGGCAGCGCCATGTTGCGAGGCTCTCGTGCGAGCAGCTCGTACGCGTGCCGCGGCGTGTTTCCACCCGATAACGCGACGCGAAAAACGCCGCGGTCGGCAAGCGCCGTTTGGCCCACGTCGACAATGAGGTCCGCCAGCTTCGCCGCGACCTCGTCGGCATTGGGATAGACTTTGATTTCACCGCGCGTCATCAGGCGTTCACCTTTCTCCGCTGCAGAAGATCGCCTGCAGCCATCAGGGACTCCACGAAAACACGATCTTGTCCGGTTAAGATCGCCCGCTCGACGAGCGTGGCGATGTCGACGTTGTTGATCGGGCGCGCTCGCCGAGCGTGTTCCTTTTCGCCGCTTACCGTCAAAATAATGGCCTCGGCTTTGTCGTCGTCGACTTCGGCGACGAACTCGGTTCCCGACGACTTCAGCGCGACGCGGCGAATGCGCCGGGCGCGTCCTTCGCGTTGGATCGAGAAATCGATTTGCACGCCGAAACGGTTACAGAACGCATTCGGCGAGCACGGCGTCCATTCCAAGCGGCTGGCGAGCCATCCAAGTAAGTAGTAAGCTTCCGAATCCGAGCCGCACGTGATCTCGACGCGTCGCAAATCGAAGAGCTCGCGAATCACGTCTTTGCCGTCGAAGAAGAGCGCGATGCTTTCTTGCCAGGGCGCCAGCCGTAAGTACGCTAAATCGCAGATCGCGACGTTCGGATGCGCCTTGACGAACGTCATCAGCTCGCGCAGCGCCTGGTCGTCGGAGTCGAGCACCGAGCTGTTATAGACGACGGTGCGCATGCGCTCCGAAAGCGTGGCGAACCGCGGATCCTCGCCGATACCGGCAGCGACCCAGATCAAGACGACCGGCGCTTCGGGTAAGGACAGCGTGCTGACCGCGGAGCGCAGCGCTTCGGGACCCGAATCCCGGACTCCGAGCTCGATCCAATCGCCGCGCGTTTTGACGCAGTCGGCATGCGCGTCGCAACTGCTCCCGACGACTTGCATCGCGTGATCTTGGGTTCCGTCGAGGACGATGACGCGCGAGGGATGCTTGACCGCCAGCGCGTGGGTGCGGTCGCGCGCCCAATCGCCGACGCCGGAGTCGCTGAAGAAGACCACGACCGTCATCGTCGCGACCTTCATGTCGCGGTGGTTGCGCCGTCGCTCCGTGATCTCCCCGAGCACGGAATGAAGGTCGATGCTCATCACAGTTGTCGCCAGCCGGGGAAGAGCGTCGAGGCCGCTTGCGGTCCCTGGCCTCCCGATGCGTAGTTCGGAAACGAGAAATCTTTGGTGTTCGTCCACGTCTCGAGGACGGGCGTCACGATCTCCCACGCGCGCTCGACGGCATCCCAGCGCGTGAAGAGTGTTTGATCCCCGCGCATTACGTCGCCGATGAGCCGCTCGTACGCGGGCGGCGACTGCACGCCGAAACCGATGCCGTAGCTGAAGTCCATGTAGACGCTGCGGACGTGATCTTTGGGTCCCGGCACTTTCGCTTCGAAGCGCATCGCGATGCCTTCGTCGGGCTGAATCTTGATTACGAGCATGTTGGGGTCGATGGTGTCGGTGCTGTCGCCGTAAAAACGATGTGGAATCGCTTTGAACGTAACGGCGATCTCCGACACCTTGCGTGCGAGCCGTTTGCCGGAGCGCAGGTAGAACGGCACGCCTGCCCAGCGCCAGTTGTTGATCTCGTATTTCACCGCCGCGAACGTTTCGGTGTTGGAGTCCGGCGCGACGTCGTCTTCCTGGCGGTAGCCCTTGACTTGGTGCCCGTCGATCGTGCCTGGGCCGTACTGGCCGCGCACCGACATCGCCCCGACCTCGTCGTAAGCCGGCGGAGAAATCGCGGACAGGACCTTGTATTTTTCGCTGCGGATGTCGTCGGCGGCCGAACTGATCGGCGGCTCCATAGCGACGAGCGCCAGCAGGTTGGTGACGTGGTTCTGAATCATGTCGCGCAGCGCGCCGGCGTTATCGTAGTAACCGCCGCGTTCTTCAACGCCCAGCGTTTCCGCCGCGGTGATCTGAATGCTTTGCACGTAGTTGCGATTCCAGATCGGCTCGAAAATCGTGTTGGCGAAGCGCAAGGCCATGATGTCTTGCACGGGTTCTTTGCCGAGGTAATGATCGATGCGGTAGACGGAGCTCTCGGGGAAGGCGCGCTCGATCGTGCGCTGCAGGGCGCGCGCCGTTTCCAAATCGGTGCCGAAGGGCTTCTCGACGACCAGGCGCGTCCAGCCGGTTTCGTTGGAATGCGGATCCAGCCCGCACGTCCGCAACTGCTTGACGATTTCGGGAAAGACCGGCGGCGGCGTCGACAGGTAAAAGACGTGGTTGCCGCCGGTTCCGAAATCTTTGTCGTTCTTTTCGAGCAGGCCCTTGAGCTGCGTGAAGCACGTGCCGTCTTTGAAGTCGGCGCTGATGTAACTCACACGCCGGGAGAAATCTTCCCACAGCTCGCCCTGCGGCTTTTGCCCGTCGGGCATGAACGTATCGAGCTGCTGCTTGCAGTAATCCCGAAACGCGTCGTCGGTGTACCCCGTGCGCGAGAATCCGACCAGTGCGAAATCGGTTGGAAGCGTCCCGCGCAGGCGCATGGAATAGATCGCCGGCAAGAGCATGCGTTTGAACAGATCTCCGCTCGCGCCGAAGAAGACGATCGAGCAGGGATCGGTAATGCGATCGCTCGCAATGCCGGCGCGGAGCGGATTGAACGCCGCTCCGTCGCCGCCTGGTTGCGCCGGCGTCTGTATCACGCTTTCACCGAAAGCGCTTCGTCGACGATATTGACGAGCGCTCGCAGTCCGGCTTCGACGTCGCCCTTGAGGTGAACGCGAACGCCGCGGCGATGACGCTTGTCGAGCGACATCCAATCGCCGAGCGCCTGCGCGGCGAGCAGCGTGCGAAAGCCGACGTTCATTCCCGGAATCATCGGATCGTCCGGATCGTCCGCCACGATCTGCAACACGACGCACGAGTCCGGGCCGCCCTTATGCAGCTGCCCGGTCGAGTGCAAGAAGCGCGGACCGAAGCCGACCGTCGTGGCGATCTTGTGCGAGTCGCGGACCTTCAGGCGCAGCTCCTGCAGCAGTTTCTCGTGCGTTTCGTTGCGCGCGATGTAGGCCGTGATCGCGTTATAGTCGTGGAGTTTCATCTGTGCGAAGAGGCCGACGAGCGCTTCGGCAGGCGTGCGAGCCGAAATACCGGTGCTTCCCGAAAGATAGGTTACGTCGAGCGAGTCATTTTCGACGCTGGCTTTAGGCTCGTCGAAGCTGCCTTTGGACGCATACTCCTTGAGGAGTGCGACGGTGTTGTCTTTAGATTCTTGCACGTTGGGCTGATCGAATGCGTCGATTCCGAGAATCACGCCGGCGGCCGCGACCGCAAGCTCCCACGTGTAGAACTGTTCGCCGAGATCGTACTCGTCGTTCATGGCGAGACGAATCACCGGATGACCGGCGGCTTCCAGCGCTTTGAGCTTGTCGTCGACGCCGGGTTCCGGACCGGGCAGGTTCGCACCGACGTAGACGAAGACGCGGTCGTCGGAATAGACGCTCGGATTGCCCAGCGGCTCGCCCTCGATCGGCACGATGCCTTTGCCGAGCTTGCCCGTCGATTCGGCGATCAGCTGTTCGGCCCACGCACCGAACGCGCGCACGTCCGGATGCGTCACGATCGTCACCTTGTCGCGGCCGTTGATCGCGAGACCGCCCAGCGCGGCGCCGAACTGCACCGCGGGCGCGTTGCGCGGATCGACGGTGCGGTCGTTGGCGTGCATCGCGCCGAGCGCGCGATCGAGCAGAAGGTTGACGTCGTAACCGCCGATCGCCGACGGAGCGATGCCGACGAACGACAGTGCCGAATACCGTCCGCCGATATTGGGATCGTTGTCGAAGCACGCGCGGAACTTGATCGTCTTGGCTTCCGCCTCCAGCGTCGTGCCAGGGTCGGTAATCGCGACGAAGTTGTTGCCCGCGACCGAAGCTCCCAGCGCTTTACTGACCTTCTCGTAGAAGTAGGCGTAAAACGCGTTGGGCTCCGTCGTCGTTCCGCTCTTGCTGGAGATGATGAAGAGCGTATCGGCAATCCGAATCTTCTCTTCGAGTTCTTTGATCTGCTGCGGACAGGTCGAGTCGAGCACGTAGATTTGCGGGTAGTCGTCGTATTCGCCGAACGTATCGGCGATAATGTCCGGCGCGAGCGAGCTGCCGCCCATGCCGCAGACGACGGCGAAGTCGAACTTCTGCATCGCTTCGGCGGCGAACGATTCCATCGAAGGAACCGATTCGAGCATTCGTTGCTGGATGTCGAGCCATCCTAGCGCCTTCTTGATGATCGCGATGTGATCGGGATCGTTCGACCACAGCGTCGCATCGTGCGACCAGATTCGTTTGAGGAAGTCGGCCGACGCGAGCTTCGCGAGCGCGGTATCGTAGTGCGTTTTAGACGCCCCGAGCGCGAACGTTAGGCGGTCCACGCCGCCCGACTCGAGGAGCTTCTGCTTGTACACGATGGCGCCGAGCAGCGCGGCGAACGCGTCGGCGAAGAGCGTGACGCCCTCGTTCTGCAGCTGTTCCGTTACCTCGAAGAGGGAGATCTTCGCGTCTTGGAGCGCGCGCAAGGCGTCCTGTGCGTCGCGCAGATCCGCCTCGGCGGTATCGGGAACGACTTTGCCGTGTTCGAGCAGCGCTTCGAGCGTCTGCGGCGGCATCGTGTTGACCGTGTGCGGCGCCACGACGGTTTCGACGTACATCAAATCCGCATAGTTCGGGTTTTTCGTCGAGGTCGACGCCCACAGCGGCCGCTGCATCGAGGCGCCCGCAGCCTTCAGCGGCGCGAACTCGTCGCCTTCGAAGACCTCTTTGAACTTCTGATACGTCATCTTGAGCCCGGCGATGCCCGTTTTGCCGAGCAGACCTTGGAGATTTTCACCCTTGGTGATGCGGTCCTGAAGCAGCTTGTCCACGGCGGTGTCGATGCGGCTGACGAAGACCGAGTTCACCGAACGGATCTTGTCGACCGGTTTCTTCTCGCTGAGGCGCCGCTGCAGGCCTTTGACGTACGCGCGTGCGGCCTTCTCGTATCCGTCGACCGAAAAGATCAGCGTGACGTTGATGTTGATCCCTTGATACGTACACTCTTCTATGGCCGGCAGGCCCTCTTTGGTGCCGGGAATCTTGATCATGACGTTCGGACGGCCGACGCGCGCCCACAGCTCTTTGGCCATCGCGATCGTGCCTTGCGTCTCGCGCGCGAGCAGCGGCGACACTTCGAGGCTGACGAAACCGTCGTTTCCGCCCGATTCTTTGAACACGCCCGAAAACGCGTCGCACGCATTTTGGATGTCACTGATCGCGAGGTCCCAAAACAGCGCTTCGGCGCTCTTCTCCGAACCGATGAGCTGTCGCAACTGATCGTCGTAGTCGTTTCCAGCGCCGATCGCCTTTTCAAAGATCGACGGGTTGCTCGTCATCCCGCGCAGCCCTTGATCGATCAGCCGTTTGAGCTCGCCCGAGGCGAACATGCTGCGGCGAATGTTGTCGAGCCACACGCTCTGACCGGCATCCAGCAGCTGCTGCAATTGGTTCTTCACAAAACCCCTCTCCCTAACGCGTTGCGAGTGCAAATTTTTCGGATGCGAGTTGTGCGATGTTGTCGGCCGTGAATCCGAAGGCCTTGGCGATCGCCGCCGCAGGCGCCGACGCACCGAAATGGTCGATGCCGAACGCGAATCCGCGATCGCCGACGTACTTGGCCCAGCCCATCGTCGCGCCCGCTTCGATCGACATGCGGGCCGTTACCGACGGCGGCAAGACGTCGTCTTTGTACGACTGCGGCTGCTCGTCGTAGAGTTCCCAACACGGCATCGAGACGACGCGTGTCGCGACACCGCGGCCGTCGAGAATCTTCTTGGCATCCATTGCGAGCGACACTTCCGAACCGGTCGCGATGAGAATGAGATCCGGTTCGCCGTTGCCGGCGTCGGCGAGGACGTAAGCGCCTTTATCGACGGCCGCGTTACGCGCTCCGAGGAACGGAACCTTTTGCCGCGTCAGCACAAGCACCCACGGCGCGCCTTTACGCGATACCGCGAGCTTCCAGGCCTCGAGCGTTTCGAGCGAGTCGGCCGGCCGTACGACAAAACAGTTCGGGGTCGCGCGCAGCATCGCGAGCTGCTCGATCGGCTCGTGTGTCGGACCGTCTTCGCCCAGGAACACGGAGTCGTGCGTGAACACGAAGATGTCGTGCAGCTCCGAAAGACACGCCAGACGAACCGCCGGCTTGCAGTAATCCAAAAAGTTGAAGAAGGTCGCGGCAAACGGGAGCAATCCGCCGTGCAGCGTGATGCCGTTCGTAATCGCAGCCATCGCGTGTTCGCGGACGCCGAAGTGGATGTTGCGGCCGGCATAATTGCCGGGCTCGAAGTCGCCGCATTCCTTGAGATAGGTTTTGGTCGACGGATCGAGGTCGGCCGAGCCGCCCACGAGCTCGGGAAGACTCTGCGCGATCGCGTTCATCACGGTGCCGCCCGCGTCGCGCGTTGCGACGCTCCCGTTCTCGGCCGTGAACGTGGGCCATGGAAGATCCTTTGGCAGCTCGCCGCGCAGCGCGCGTTCCAGGGTGGCGGCTAAATCGGTGTTGCCGCGCTTCCAGCCGTCGTAGGTTTTCAACCACTGCGCCTCGAGATCGGCACCCTTGTCGCCCAGCTCGCGATAGAACTTCAGAACGTCGTCGGGGACGTAGAAGTCCGGCTCGAGCGGCCAGCCCAGGAACTCCTTGGCCTTCTTGACGTTCTCGGGTCCGAGCGCCTCACCGTGGGCGAGGTAGTTGTCCTGGCGGGGCGACCCGTAGCCGATGTGCGTGCGCACGGCAATTAAGGAAGGCCGGTCGGGGACGTTCTTGGCGACCGTCAGGACCTGGTCGAGGTAAGCGGCGTCGTTGCAGTGATCGGCGTCGACGAACTGGGTGTGCCAGCCGGAGGCTTCGAACCGCGCGATCGGATCGTCGGTCAGCGTCACGTCGGTCGGGCCGGCGAGCGAGACTTTGTTGTCGTCGTAGAGGACGATCAGCTTTCCGAGCTTCAGATGGCCGGCGAGCGAGATCGCCTCCTGACTGATGCCTTCCATGAAGTCGCCGTCGCCGCAGATGCAATAGGTGTAGTGATCGACGATCGCCGCGTCGTCGCGGTTGTAGACGGCGCCGAGATGCGCTTCGGCCACCGCCATGCCGACCGCGTTGCCGATGCCTTGCCCGAGCGGACCGGTGGTTGCCTCGACTCCCGGCGTCTTTTCGGCCTCGGGATGCCCGGGCGTCCTGCTGCCGAGCTGCCGGAACGACTTGAGGTCGTCCAGCGTCAGATCGTAGCCGGTGAGGTAGAGCAGCGCGTAGAGCAGCATCGACCCATGACCGGCCGAAAGCACGAAGCGATCGCGGTTGAGCCAGTGCGGATCTTTCGGATTAAAGCGAAGATGGCGCGTCCATAACGCGTACGCCATCGCGGCGGCGCCCATCGGCATACCCGGATGCCCCGAGTTGGCTTTTTGGACGGCATCTACGGCAAGAAAGCGGATCGCATTAATGCGTTGCTCGTCGGCTGGCGAGTTGGGCACGTCAACTCCTTTAACCCCTGAAAGGGGATGGGGTGTTTTCGCCTTCGGTCTGTGGTTTCTTACCCCGCCCATAACAAAGGAAGCCGGGCGCTGGGCTGCTAATTGCCCGGTATGAGAGCGCCGGTTGGGGGCATTTTATTGGCCCTCGCACTTGCCGCTTGTAGTGGCGGCAATGCGGCTATTCCCCACGCGCCGCCCGGTGGAACGCCGTCGCACGCAAAAGTGACGGTGACCTTCAACGTTTCCGTTCCCGGCGTGCGCCGCGCGCACCACCAACGTCATCAGCGGCAACTGAGCCCGCGGTTGAAACGCGTTTGGTCGATCGCAGCAAATACGGCCGGTATTCAGGTCGTCGCGTACGCGAGCGGCGATCGCAGCAAAGCACTCGGTACCACCGTTGCGAACATTTCCGCTGGATCGGCGAAGTGCACCGCGTCGGATCCGTACGGCGGCCGTACGTGTTCGCTCGACTTGCAAGCGCCGCCGGGCAACGACGATTTCGTTGCAACGACGTACGATCGAGTGCCTTCGGGCGGCAGCATTCCCAGCAACGCAAAACAGCTCGCCTACGGCGTCGCTACCAAAACGATTACCGCCGGCAGCGCGGCCAACGTGGCGCTGTCGCTGTCGGGCGTTTTGGCGAAAATTCAGCTCGACGTAACGCCGAACTCGCTGCACACCATCATTCCGTCGACTGCAACGCTCAACGTGTACGGCCTCGACGCCGACAACGACGTTATCGTTACCGATGCGTTCATCGACGCGAGCGGCAATCCCATCAGCGTCAATTTGTCGGTCGATAACACACTGCCGCTGGCGACCTCCGCGGCTTCCTCGTCGTCGACTCCGCCGTCACTGACGCTCAACCCCGCGACGATCACGGCGCCGCAGCCGGCCGGCGTTGCGCTGACGTACGCCCCACAGGCCAACGGCATCGTCAACGCATCGAATCAGACCGTCACCGTTTCGGCATCACCGAGCGCGTCGTCGGTTACGACGACGCCGGCGAAGATAACGGCGATTGCGCCGAGTTACGCCACGATCGTGGTGACGAATCTCGACGTCAGCAACCCGTACCACGGCGGGATCGCGTTCGGACCGACGAGCTCGTATTCCGACGATGCGTTCTTCACCTCTGCCGGAGGCAACGGCGCAATGAACGAGTGTGCGGGGTGCAGTAACTCCTCGTCCCCTACGGCCGTCACGGGAACCGTAACCGCGCCGATCTACGGCGACTTCGTAGGAACCGGGACGGCGTTCTCCGGTAGCAACACGATCTATCTCATCGCTGGAAACTCGTGCGAGACGGTTTCATCCGGTCCGTCGCTCAACCCGTGCGCAAACAGCTCCCCGGCGCCGATTCCTAACGGCAGCGGCATGGCCTACGACGCGACCAATGCCGGCGTTTGGTACGCGTCGGGGACGAACGTCGCGTTCTACGCACCCAACGGCGGAGCGCCGATCAGCAATATCATCACCGACCGGACTATCGGCGGCTTCACGCTGGACAGTACGGCAAAAGCCTGGTTTATCGACACCGCGCGAAGTACGCTACGCAGCTGCACCGTCAACGTAGGCCTTGGATCGATGTCGTGCAGCACGGGAACATCGCTGGGTGCCACGCCGTTCGACATTCTCGACGTGACGAACGCAAGCGGTACCGAGCGGCTCCTTATCACCGATACGGGCTCGCACGCGATTCACGTGCGCGACATCACCGGCGCGTTCGTCGCGAACGTTTCGTTGCCGAGCGGAACGACGCCGTGGTACTTGATGCCCGATAACGTTCAGGCCGGCATCGCCTGGTTCGACTACATGGATTCCGGCGGTGCGATCGGCATCGGGCGCATCGATACGAACGCGAACCCGCCGACGATTTTGATGGCGACCGGACCGGTTGGCCCAATCTACTCGTCTTCCGCGTCCCCAACTGCCGGTGCGATGGGAACCTCGCCGGCCGGATACGTTTACACCGTCTTTGACGACGCCCAGCAACTCGTACGGTGGAACCGTTGATGCGCAGAATCGTCGCGGCGGTATTGCTCTCCACGCTCGTCGCGTGCAGCGGTTCGACCAACGCGGGTCTGTCGGGCGGCGGTGCGCAAACGTTCGTTCCGGGTGCCCGCAGCGCGACGACGCCCGACCGGCGGCATCGCAAACGCGTGCACGCCTACGCGCAGATCATCGTTCCGCGCGAGCACCATCATCGTCACCGGCGGCCGAAGTACATTTCGCCGTCGACCAAAGGTATTCAAATCGTCGCGGATTACAACGGCTCCGGCACGTTCGTTCAAACGACGGTTGACGCGCTCGGACCGAACGCGCCCGATTGCCAGACGACGTCGTCGGGGTTCTTGTGCATCGTCACCGCCACCGTGTGGGAAGGCAGCAACACCATCACGGTTACGACCTACGACACCGCTCCGAGCAACGGAAAGATTCCGCCCTCCGCGCAGATTCTCGGCACGGCGAAGATCGACACGACCGTCACTGCGGGAAAGACGCCGTATATCTCGATTTTCTTGGGCGGCGAGATCGGGTCGATCAATGCGAAGCCCGCCTTTTCGACCGCGCCGGCGGACGGCGCATCGCACGACGTGGCGATCGTCGTCAATCCCAAAGATTTCGGCAATCACAAAATCACCGCCGGCACGAACGATCCGTTTGCCAATCCGATCGACGTCACGCTTAGCGAGAGCGGCGGCAACAATCACGCCGTACTGCTGCTGAACGGAAAAGGCACGGGCAGCAACGCGACGATCAAGTTCTCGGGCGATACGCTCGGCGTGCGTTACGACGGCGGCGGCAAACCTGGTTACTCGATTTCGGTGCAGCTCGCGGCCAACGGCGCGCCGAGCGAAATGCTGCAAGTATCTCCGCTGATCGTCGACGGTCCAGGAATCGCCGCGAATGCGCTGGGACTCAACGGTGCTGCAGTGTCGAACGGGCTGACGATTACCGAAGCGAACGCGCCCGCGTCGCAGACGTACAACGTCACGCGCGCGGGATGTGCGGGCATCGCGACGACGTCCGGTTTTTCGGGTTCAGGCGCGTCGGCCGCCTTTACTGCCACGGGCGGTACGACCGGCAGCGCCGGCGGGTGCACGATATCGATTATCGACGGAAACTCGACGACGCTAGCACTTCCGGTAACGAACACGCCGATCGCGGGTGGTGTCGCGATCAACGGCGTTCGAATTACGGAGTACGGCGTCGGTGCGAGTCCCGGTCCGATGACCGTCGGTCCCGACAATAACTTATACGTGGTCGGCAACTTTAACGGCGGCGGCAACGAGCTCATACCGTTCAAACCCAACGCGGGTTCGCCGACGATGGGAACGGCTATCCCGGTTGGTCCGCAGTTGTATGGCGTCGTAACCGGCTCCGATGGGGCGTTGTGGGTTCTCGATTACGGAATCACCGGAATCGACCGCGTGACGACCGGCGGCA
>DASRSM010000255.1:0-2960 GCA_035656415.1 Vulcanimicrobiaceae bacterium
GGCTACTGTCGAGGATGGGCTCGATGCAATGAATTGCAGCGCTCTCAACGAGCTGCACCAAAACGGAGGTGGAAAGGACGTCTACGCCCTTATTGCCGGCCTTTTCGGCCGTCATCCACTCCTCCACGCGGCTCTGGAGACTATACGAGCGTCCTATATCGACTTTCGCGCTCATGCCGGGGGGAAATACGCCCTGAATCAAAATCCCCCTAGCGCCCGTATATCGAGGGAACGGTTCGATTTTTGGATGAGGAGAAAGATGCAGTATCAACGCAGGGTGACACGGCCGGCAATTGCAATGCTGGCGGCGTCCCTCGTTCTCAGCGCGTGCGGTAAGGGAGGGACCCCGAACGGGCCGCCGCCGCTGAGCGTCGACGTCGCTCAGGCGCAGCGACAGAATATCGCCACGCACATCGTGCTCGATGGGCAAGTCGCACCGCTCGAACAATCCACGCTGGCGTTCCAGCAAAGCGCGCCGATCGTCGGCATTTATGTGAACATCGGCGACGTCGTGAAGAAGGGAACGCTGCTCTCACGCATCGATCCATCCACGCTTTCGGCTCAACTCGATCAAGCCAGCGCGCAAGCCGCACAACAGGGCGCGACCGCGCAGGGCGCCGTCGTCGGCCTTCCGGTGCAGACGCAAGCGAATCAGGCCGCCGTTGAAAGTGCTAAGGCTTCCTTAGATAACGCGCGGCTGGTGTACCAGCAGAACCAGCAGTTGTACAAACAGGGATATGTTTCGGAAACCCAGCTCGAGAATTCGCGTTCCCAATACGTTTCCGCTCAGCAAACGTACAACAATGCCGTGGTAGGCTTGCGCAATAACGTGGTCAGCGCGCAGAACGTCAAAGCTCAACTGGCGGCAGCTCAAGCTGCGCGCGCGCAGGCCGGCGTGCTCTCCACCCAACTATCGCAAACGTATCTGTACGCGCCGTTCGACGGCGTGATCTCGCAGCGTTTGCTCGATCCCGGCGCGTTCGGGTCGCCGCAGCAGCCGGTGTTGACGATTTCGCGTATCGACACGGTGTGGTTGAACATCAACGTTCCGGACGAAGATCTCGGTTACGTGCGGGCCGGCGTGCCGTTCTCGTATACGACGTCGTCACTGCCCGGCAAGACGTTCCAAGGCGTCATCCAAACCGTCAACGCGGTCCCGACGTCGGGAACGCTCTCATACCTCGCGCGCATGCAGACCGCCAATCCCGGCGAACAGCTGCGCGGCGGCATGTTGATCACAGCGAACATTCCGCGTCAATCTGCGCGTGACGCCGTCGTTATCCCGCGCAGCGCGATCGCGCAAACGCAGAACGGCAACGTCGTTTACGTCGTGCAGGATAATAAGGCCGCTGAAGTTCCGGTGAAGGTCGGCGTACAGACCGATACGATGTCGCAAGTCGTTAGCCCGAAGGTTCAGCCGGGTACGACGGTGATCACGACCCGCCCCGACGCGCTCAAAGACGGGAGCACCGTAATGGTGAATACCGGCGGTCCGCCCGGCGCCGCGCCTGGAAGTGCTCCCGGTGGCAAGCCGGCCGGTAGCCCCGCTCCCAGCGCATCGCCGAGCGGGCATTAATCGATGACGTTACGATCATTCACGCGTGTCCTCGCGGTCATGGCAGTCTTCGGATTGCTGATGACGCCCGCCGTGCGCGCGCAGAATCAGTCGCTTCCCGTGGAAATGCCGTCGCCGCAGCCGACGCCGACTCCGAACACCTCTCCCGTTCCGTATCCGGCGTACGGCTCGCCGGCTCCCGATGTCCAGGCGCTCACGGCAAAGCCGGGCGTTCCGGCGGTAGTGAGCCTCCAGCAAGCCGAGAAGATTTCGGTCGCCCTGTCGCCGGTATTTGCAAGTCAGAACGCCGCGTGGGCGGCGATTCACGCCAAGTACACGTCCGAACAACAAGCGTTGTTCCCGGGCGTCAGCGGCAACGCGACAATTGGCAAGCAGTACAGCAACGGAACGAACTCGGGCCTCGGTAACAACGGGGTTTCTAGCAGCAGTGCGACGCCGGTACCGGGGAGGCTAACGCAATCGACGTCGGCGTCAGAGTCCGTTGGAATCTCCGTCACGCAACTCATTTACGATGGTGGACGGGTTATCGCCGCGATTCACTCGGCCAAGTCGTCCGACATGGCGGGGCGCAGCACGCTGCTGCGTCAACTCGAGACGCTCCAGATCAACGTCGCGAGCGCGTACTACACGGTGCTCTCCGATAACGCGACCGTTGCGGCCGACGTGCAGCTCGTCCGCGAGTTTGAAACGAACGAAAATGCCGTTCGCGCACAGATTCGCAACGGTGCCGCCGCGCGTTCCGACCTTGCCGGCGCACAGTTCCAAACGGCGCAGGCTCGCGGACAACTCGTGACCGCGCAGGGTGCCGCGATCGGCGCGCAAGCGGCGTTTGCAACGGGCCTTGGTCTCGATGCCGACGCGCAGGTCGTTCCCCAGCAAATTAGTTCGGAGACGACGGCGGCCACGCCGAGCTACGCCGGCGCGCTCAAACGTGCGTTGCTACTGCGTCCAGATTACCTCTCGGCGGAATATACGGTCGTAGCGGCGCAAGAGAACTTGCGCTACGCGAAGCTCGCGCGTTTCCCGGTTCTCTCCGCGGGCGCGTCCGATACAGTTTCACGGAATTTCGACAACACGTGGATCAACGGTGGTGGATTCGGCCCGAGCAACCCAAACGGTCCGATCGGCAGCAACGGTTACGATAACACCAAGCAGGTCGGACTAAGTTTGTCGATACCGATCTACGATCAAGGTTTGACGAACTATAACGTTGCGGTGGCGGCGTCGCAGCTCGATCAGTCGAAGGACAGTCTCCAGCTAACCAAGCTCACGGTCGAATCGGACGTGCGCACGTCGCTCGCCAACCTCATCTCCGCGAGGGCGAACCTCGTCCAAGCACTTTCTGCGAAGCAGTCGGCGCAGGTCTCGCTCGATGCCACACAAG
>DASRSM010000256.1:0-2832 GCA_035656415.1 Vulcanimicrobiaceae bacterium
CGACGACCTCGGATCGCGTGAGGAAGTCAATTACGTCTACGAAATCATGCAGCGGCGAACCGGAGCCGACAGGCAACTCGCGGTTTACGAACAAACCGGCAGCTTGCAAGCGGTGGTAGACTATATCGTCAGTGAAACGGAACAAGGATTAACGATTTGAGCGATTCGTTCGCGTACGTGCGCCCGCAATCTGCTGCGGAGATTCCCGCCTCGAGCCACGAGTTCGTCGACGTTGCCGTGCTCGACATGAACCACGCGCACCACAACGCGGGCCACGACTCGATCGTCGGCCTCGTGCGGCGCTTAGCGACCGATCTCGCACCCAGCCTGCAATCCGAAGGCCTTACCGTCCGCCTCACGTCGTACGACGTCCGCCGGCTTTCGCTGCTGCCGCCGCTGCACGACGGTTCTTCATTGATTCTCGGCACGGGCGGTCCGGGACACCTCGATCCGCGACTCAATCGCCGCGATGCGGTCGACGAAGGCGAGATCGTGGAATCGCCGGAGTGGGAGACGCCGCTCTTCGACTTTTTCGATGCGGTCGACGATCGCGACGGCGCCATGCTGTACGGCGTCTGTCATTCGTTCGGACTGCTTTGCCGCTGGTCCGGGATCGCACAACCGGTTTTACGCGGCGAGCAAAAGGGCGGTCCGAGCATCGGGATCGTCGATAACGTGCTGACGCCGCAGGCCCTCGAGCATCCTTGGTTCGCGCGACTCGCTTCGCATCTACCCGACGGCAAGCACCTACCCGTCGTGGACTCCCGGCACTACGACCTGATTCCGGCGCGCAAGCGTTTTCCGCACGGCATCGTGCCGGTTGCGTTCGAAACCCAAGCCGGCGGAGAAGCCGGCGAAGCGCTGACGATGGTCGAATTCGCGCGCAAGCCCAACGGCACGCCGCGAATCTTTGCGGTCAATCACCATCCGGAAATTCCCAACGCGACGGAGCTTGCCGAACTGCTGCACCGCAAGCTGGACGAAGGCGAAGTGTCGCAGGACTGGTATGCAAGTCGTGCCGCGTTGGTCGAACGGCTGCAGCGCGACGATCACAGCGAGCCGGCGCGACTGCTCGCCGCCGGTTACTCGTTCGCGTTTTTGGTGCGTGACGGTCTGAAAGATCTCATCGAAGATCGCAGGCAGCGGCGTGGACGCACAATTTCGAGCGCTCTTTAACGCCGGCTACACCGACGATCTCTATCGGCGATATCTCGCCGATTTTTTCCGGCGCTGCGACTGCCCGACCGATATGCAGATCGCCGAAACGCCGGTCTTTCTTCCGGCAAAGCTGCGCGAACGCTGCGAGCGAGCCGGGACCGAGATCCTCGAACAACTCTGCGATCCGGAGCGCATCCGCCGGATGCGAGCGGCGATTCCATCGCGCTGGGACACGCCGGGCGAAACGCCGCTGCCGACGTTTTGCATCATCGACTTTGCGTTAACCGAGGACTCCAACGGCGAGCTCGCACCGAAGCTGATCGAGCTGCAAGGTTTTCCCACCCTTATTGCTTACGAGACGATGCAGCGCGACGCGTGGAACGCGACGCTGCAAGCGATCGGCGGGCTCGAGCTCGACTGGACGTGCTGGTTTTCGGGATTGAGCCGCGATGCGTTCATCGCTTTGGCGAAACGCGTGATTCTCGGCGACAAGGCACCGGAAAACGTCGTCCTCATGGATTTCGATCCGCCCGCGCAAAAGACGTATCCCGACTTTACCGCAAGCAAACTTCTGTTCGGCGTCGATGCGGTTTGCCCGACGTCGCTATTCAAGCGCGGACGGCGTTTGTTTCGCAAGGCGAACGACGGCAAAGAAATTCCCGTCGAGCGCGTCTACAATCGCGTGATTGTCGACGAGCTCGAGCGTAAGAACATTACGTTGCCGTGGGATTTTCGCGACGACCTCGACGTCGAGTGGACGCCGCACCCGAACTGGTTTTGGACGTGGTCGAAATACTCGCTGCCGTTTCTCAACCATCCCGCCGCGCCGCGCGCAACGTTGCTCTCGCACCTCGACGAGCTGCCGGCGAACGTTACGGAAGGCTTCGTTACGGAGAACTACGTGCTCAAGCCGTTGTTTTCGTTTGCCGGTGCGGGCGTCAACGTATCGCCGACGGCAGCCGACGTCGCCGCGATTCCTGCCGATCAGCGCGACGGGTGGTGCCTGCAAGAAAAAATCGAATACGCGCCGGCCCTGAAGGCTGCCGACGGCGGCAGCGGCATAAAGGTGGAGTTGCGCATGATTTACTTGCGTCCCGACGACGAGCCGCAGTTCACGCTCGCACAAAATCTGTGCCGTTTGTCGCGCGGCGCAATGATGGGTGTCGACCATAACAAGAAGCACCGCTGGGTCGGCTCGTCGATCGGCCTGTGGCCCATGGGTGAAGCGTCGTGACGGTCGACTGGGGCGTCGTTTTCGGGCTAACGGGCGTAGCCGTCGGCAGCCTCTCGCTGATCTACGCTCGCATTCAGGCGATCCACGCTCGACGACAGGCCGATGCCGCACAATTGGCTACGACCCTTCAACTGCAGCGCGAAATGAGCGACCGAATTTTTCAGCAACGTGCGGCGCTGATACGCGATCCCTCGGTAGCCAAGGCCTATTACGACTCTATCCCCCATTTCGCAAAGCTGCTTGACGAGGGCACCGTCGGGATCGAGGGCATCACCACGATTCGCAACGCGATCGACGGCCTCCAGGACGTCTATTTCCTTCGCAAGCGCGGGATCGTTGAGGAGTACCACTGGCGTGCTTGGGCATCGTCGTTCGCGGTATTGGCACGTACGCCGGTGATGCGTATCGTGTACGACGCGGCCGTCGCGCGCAACGCGCTC
>DASRSM010000257.1:0-7733 GCA_035656415.1 Vulcanimicrobiaceae bacterium
GCATTCTTGCAACGCCGGCATCAGATGCTCGAGCGTCTCGCGCGTAAACCCCTGATTCGCGTCCACCCCGATCCATACGTCCGGACGAGCCGCGCGTACGGCACGCACGCGCTCGGCATCGTCATTCCCGGTGAGCTTCAACTTGAGCGCCCGGGCCTTCGTGTAACCACGCGCCGTCTCGGCCATCTCGGCCGGCTCGGCTGCGCCGACGGTAAACGTCGTGCGCACCGGCTTGGGTGCTTCTAAACCGAGCAGCCGCCACACCGGCTCGCACGCGAGCTTCGCGCGCAGATCCCACAAGGCGCAATCCGCTGCATTGCGCGCACCGCCGGGCGGCAGCGCCGCAACGAGCTCCTCGACGTTGGCGCCGTCGTCGGCGCCTGCGACCAGCGCTTCGATTTGATGCCGCGCGCCTTCGGGCTCGTCGTTGCGATAATAAACGCCGAGCGCCTCGCCGCGGCCGCACGCTTCGCCAATGCGAGCCTCGACGACGAGCACGTCGCTTTCGGTCCACTCATAGCCCGTGATTCGGAACGGCTTCGTGAACGCCCATCGTTCGGTTCGCGCCGTTAGCCCGGGTCGATTGAGGACGATATTTCGCACTAAGGGCCACTATATTGGAGAGGTTGAAGGCAAAATACTGCTCGATGCCCTAAAATATCGTCCTATGACGCATAAGGGTTTTTGGGCGGCTGCTTTCGCCGCGACCTTGGCGGCGGCGCCCGCACTCCCGGCTTCCGCCGACCCACTCTCGGCTCAACAGCAAGCAAAGATCGACGCGATAGCTCGCCAGCAACTTTCGAAGCAACATATCTCCGGGCTGACGATCGGCGTCGGACGAAACGGTACGCTGCTCTTCGCTCGCGGGTACGGACTGCGCGATCGCGCTCGAAAGCTGCCGGCGGACGCCGGCACGGTCTACGCGATCGGATCGATCACCAAGCAGTTCACCGCGGCCGCGGTCTTGCTGCTGGCGCAGTCGGGGCAGGTGGATACGAGCGCAAAGCTGTCCCGCTACCTTCCGTCGGTACGGCATAGCGGTCAGGTAACCGTACGCGAGCTGCTCGATCAAATATCGGGATTGCAGGATTATCTGGTCGATAAGCCGCTGCTCGATTCAATCGAAAACGGCACCGTCGCCTACCATCCGATCGCCTACTACGTGAACGTCGGAGCTGCTTTGCCGCTGGAGTTTCCGCCCGGTTCGAAATGGGCGTACAGCAACACGAACTACGCCGCGCTCGGGCTCTTGGTGGAGCGCGTCAGCGGAGAATCGTACCAGCGCTTTCTCGCAAACGAGATTTTGCAATCGCGAATGCCGCACACGACGTACCTGCGTTTATCGTTGCCGCCCGGCAACGACGCGTCGCAAGGTTATAATTATGCGAAAGACTCGTTCTCACTCGTCAAACCCTACGACATGGGCTGGGCGAATGCGGCCGGCGCGTTGGCGTCGACGGTCGGCGACCTGGTCACGTGGGACGGCCTCTTCTTCGGCGGCCGGATCGTCCGTGCCGCGTCGCTGAGAAGCGCACTCATTCCGCCGAAACATCGGCCTTTGCTCGTTTCCAAAGACCAACGCAATAACATAGCGCAGAGCTACGCGTCGGGGTGGGTCCGCGGCGAGGACGAGGGCCGAAACCTGATCTGGCACAACGGCGGTACCGTCGGATACCGCACGATGAACCTCGTGTTTCCCGGTGACGGCCTTGAGGTGATCGTGTTCACCAACGCCACCGACGGAAAACCGGAGAACATCGCGCTACAGGTCGCGCGTATGCTTTACCGCTCCGGCAAGTAACGCCACTTCGCGGCGTTCCCCAACACGTAGAACGCCGCTGGTTCGACGCCTTGGAGGTTGGCTGGGTAGGCCGCTGAGTTTGCCTGCTGCCATATCGGAACGAATGGCAGATCTTGCGCGATTTGTCGCTGCACCGTCGCGGAGTCGGCCTCTCGCTGTTTTGCATCGTAGGTCCGCAGACTCGCCGCATTTGCGCGATCCACAGCGGCGTTGCAGTAGCGCATGAAGTTCCCGCCGGCCGGCGGCATTTGGCTGCAGCCGAACAGATAATCAGTCGACGGATCGAGGGCGATAAGAAGGTCGAGCAAAACGATTTGGAACTTTCCGCCGTAGATCGGACCGCCCGCGCTTGCCGGCGCCGCATAAACTTGAGCGGTATACGGACGCAACGTCAGCGCGATGCCGGCCCGCTGCAGTTGCGCCTGCAGCAGCAGGCCGAACGACTCGCCTTCAGGCTGCGATTGAATGTAGACGAACGACGGTGCGAACGTCATACCCTTGCGCCGACGAACGCCATTTGGGCTGCGTATCCACCCCGCGGCGTCGAGCAAACGGTTTGCATCCGCGAGGTCGTACGGCGGTGCGCCCGCAATCGACGGATCGTAAGCCGGACCGTAGAGTCCGCGTCCCGCGCCGCTGAAGGTCAGCGTTCCGTGGCTAGCCTGACTGACCAGGCGCGCAAAGTCTGCGGCTTCGACGATCGCGCGCCGAACCCGCGCGTCGCTCACCATGGGATCGCGTACGTTGAATCCCATCAAGGCGCTTCCGTATACCGGCGCGCGTACCGCACGTACGCCGGGGATTTTCCGGTAGTCCGCGATCTGCGTAATGCTGCCGTTAAACGTCGCACCGATCTCGTGCGTGCGCGTCTCGAGCAGCAGCGTTTCGAGGGAGCTCACCGTCTTGAGCGTCAGCGTGCGTAATGCGGGTTTCCCACCGAAGTAACGGTCGAAGCGTTCGAGCCGTACGCGATCGCCACGCGCCCACTCCACCACGCGAAACGGTCCGCTGCCCACCGGCATACCGTTGAACGGCACGTGGTTCAGATCGGCGTATCGTCTTAGCAGATGCTCGGGGAGAACCGGGTAGTTTCCGTCGGGTCCAAAGAAGTTCGACAGGATCGCCGAGTTCGGCTCGCGCAGCCGAATGCGTACGGTCCGTTCGTCCGGCGTGTCGAGGCGAACGATCTTGTCGTACACGTTGCGCGCCGGTACGTCGTTCCGCGGATTCATTATTTGCCCGTACGTATACGCTACGTCGGCAGACGTCAGCGGCGCGCCGTCCTGCCACAGCGCACCCTTACGCAAACGATAGACGATCGTCGTTCCGTCGGGCGATACCCCGCCATTGGCAACCGACGGCACTTCGAGCGCCAGATCGGGTACGAGCCGGCCGTGACCGTCGACCGATACCAAATACGAGAACACGAGCGGAACGATAGCGGCCGTGTCCGACCCCGCCAGTAGTAACGGATTGAGCGATTGAAAGTCGCCGAGCACGCCCACGGTCAGGCTGTCGTTCGTTCGCGCGCTTTCTCCCGGCCGGCTGCAGGCACTGAGGATTGCGAGCACCAAGAACGCGGCGGTCCAGCTAGAGGAATATTTTAGCATCGATAACAAAATACGCTCACTCCCGTGAAAATTCTTACCGGCGCGCTTCTCACCGAAACGAATACGTTCTCCCCGATTCCAACGGGCTGGGCGGCGTTCGACCGCACGCGTATTCAGCGCGGCGAGCAAGCGCGGTTCGAGTCGACGTGGGAGTTCGCACCGCTCGTTCGTTGGCGCGAGCTGGCCGAACGCGACGGCCATACGGTTGTCGAAAGCATCGCAGCGGTTGCCGAGCCCGGCGGCCGAACGGTTCGCGCGGTCTTCGAATCGTTGCGCGACGAGCTGTTGACCTACGTCGAGCGAGCGCAGCCGCTCGACGTCGTGTTGCTCTATTTGCACGGCGCAATGGCGGCAGAGGGCTACGACGACTGCGACGGCGACGTACTCGCTCGCTGCCGCAAAATCGTCGGACCCGGCGTCGTCATCGGCGCCGAACTCGATCTCCACGGCAATCTCAGCGGCGATATGGTTTCGGCCGCTACGGCGATCGTCGCGTATAAAGAGTATCCGCATACCGATATGGTGGACCGATCCGAGGATCTGTACCGCATCTGCGTCGACGCGGCCGCCGGTAAGATCGATCCGGTGATGGCAATGGAAGACTGCCGCATGGTCGGCTTATGGCCGACCGGCGCGTCGCCGATGCGCGAGCTCGTCGACGAGGCGATCGCTGCCGAAGGCAACGGCGTGCTGTCGGTAACGCTCATGCACGGTTTTCCGTGGGCCGACGTTGACGGCTGCGGCGCGAAGGCGCTCGCCATCGCGAACGGGGATGGGCAAAAAGCCCAACGCGCAGCTCGGCATTTTGCACAGCGGTTCCGGGACGTTCGGGAAGCCGCGCATTTATCGGCGAAAACGATGGACGAAGCGATCGACGAGGCGGGCAACGGCGACGGGCCGGTCGTTCTTGCCGACATCTCGGACAACGCGGGCGGCGGTGCACCGGGCGACAGCACGTTCTTGCTGCGCCGGCTGCTCGAACGCAACGTTCGCGGCGTCGTCGCCGGAACGTATTACGATCCGGTCGCCGTCGAGTTGTGCGCCGACGCCGGCGTAGGCGCGACGATCGATTTGCGAATCGGCGGTAAGCTCGGACCGGCGTCGGGCGACCCGCTCGACCTGCGCGTCACCGTACGTTCGGTCGTCGAGGATCATACGCAAACCGCAATGGATCAAAGCGCACCGGCTCCGCTCGGCCGATCGGCGTGGGTCACGGTGGACGGGATCGACATCGCGCTCGCATCGGTTCGATCGCAAGTCTTCTTCCCCGACGCGTTCACCGGCCTAGGAATTCCGCTCGACGCATGCCGCATCATCGCGCTCAAATCGACGAATCACTTCCGAGCCGGCTTTTCGACGATCGCTAAACGTGCGATCTACGTCAACGCGCCCGGCGCGCTCCAAGTCGATTTCGCCAACATCGGATACAAAATACGGGAGCCCGACTATTGGCCACGAGTATGACAACCTCTCTCGATGCGAGCATCGAACGCGCAGTCGCCGGCTGGCCGGTCGTCGGGCTGGGCTGCAGCGTGATCGCTGAGGGTGAAACGCTCTTATCGCGCGGCTTCGGCACGCGGCGTCTCGGCGCGGACGAACCCGTCGACGAACGCACCCTCTTTGCCATCGGCTCGGTATCGAAATCGTTCACCGGCGCCGCAGTAGCGATGCTGGTCGACGAAGGATTGATTTCCTGGGATAGCCGCGTTATCGACCATCTTCGATCGTTTCGTCTCTTCGATTCCTGGGTGACGCGCGAAATGACCGTGCGCGATCTCCTGACCCATCGCAGCGGTCTCGAGCGCGGCGACTTCATGTGGTACAAGAGCGGCTACGATGCCGGCGAAGTGATGCGCCGCGTCGCCCACTTGCAGCCGTCGTGGAGCTTCCGTACCACGTTCGGTTACCAGAACATCATGTACCTCGCCGCCGGAGAGCTGATAACGGCACTTACCGGCAAGTCGTGGGACGATTTCATTTCCGAGCGTATTCTCGGCCCGCTCGGCATGAGCGACAGCCACGCGTCGCGAGCGACGATGGATCTCAAAGGCAACGTCGCGCAGCCGCACGCGCACGTCGACGGCGAACTCGTTCACATCGAATCGCACGAGGGATTCAACATGAATCCCGCCGGTTCGATCTACTCGAGCGCGCGCGATATGCAAGCGTGGCTGCGCCTGGCCATCAACGGGGGGACATTCAAGGGGAAACGGCTGCTTTCGAGCGGCGCTTCGCGAATGACGCACACCCCTCAAATGCTGATCGCGCAATCCGCTTGGAGCGAGCTCTTTCCCGAAGGTGAGTTTCTGACCTACGCCGCCGGGTGGTTCGTCCTATCGTACCGAGGTCTCACCGTGATAACGCACGGCGGCAACATCGACGGCATGAGCGCCGTCGCCGCCGTCGTGCCGGAAAGGCGCTTCGGTATAACCGCGCTCGCGAACGTCAATAGCTGCCGGCTACCGCAAGCATTGGTGTATCACGCGATCGACAGCGTCATTTTCGACCGGCCGAAAACGTGGTTGACCGATTTTCGCGAACGCGAGGTGTTCGGTCGCGAACGCCTGGACTATGCCGAGGAAGAGCGTAAACGCTCCACGATTGCAGGGACGAAGCCGTCGCGACCGCTGGAAGCGTACGCCGGTTCGTATGCCGACGAGTTCTACGGAACCGCGAGGGTCGCGCTGCGTGACGGGCGGCTCTTTTTCAGCTTCATCGGGTTCGAGGGCGCGCTCGAGCATTGGCTTTTCGACAGCTTCACGCTAAACATCGACGACCCGTACCTGCGCACGTACAAGTCGGTAGTACGGTTCGATCTCGACGACTTCGGCGAACCGTCGGGACTCACGCTCGTCGTGCTCGGCGGGTTGCGGATGAGGCTGCAGTTTAAGCGTCCCGATCCCCCGGCTGTCGACGTCCCGATCGAAACGCTGCGCGCGCTCGAAGGCCGCTACGTTTCTAAGCTCGCGTCGGTCGAGATCGCAATCGACGCCGTGGGCGATGCGCTCAAGGTGACGGTTCCGGGCAGTATCGCGGGCAGCAGCGAAGACTTCGTCGTCCGAGCGCTGATCCCAATCGGCGACAATCGTCTTGCGATCGCTTCGACGCAAGCCGTGCTGGCCGCGGGTGAAGGCGCCGCCTTCGTCCTGGAGGTGCCGCATCAGCTGCCAGTAACGCTGACCCGGGTCAAATAGTTTTTCGGCGCGCGCGCCGAAAGAGCCTCACATGAGAAAGCGGCCCTCCACCAAGAAAACCGCCGCGGAACCTGACGACGGCGCACTCCTTACGCCCGACGTCGGAAAGATTCTCGAGCGCGTACGCACGCAGCGCGGCATGACGGTGCGCGAACTCGCCGACAAAAGCGGCCTCTCCGCTTCGTTCATTCGCGCAGTAGAGCGTGGGGACTCCGACATCGCCATCGGCCGCCTAGCGAAGCTCGCGAGTGTTTTCCATTACGATCTCGGTTCGTTTCTCGGATTTACCGCGCAGCTCACGCGTCCAACCTTCATCACCGGCAGCGAACGCAAGCGTGTCAATCGCGGAAAAGGCGTCGATTACGAAGTGCTGCATCTTCCGGCACTCGACCTGGATCTCGTCGACGTGCGCCTCACGCCGGGCGCTTCGTTCAAGAACGAGCTGTCACACGAGGGTATCGACGTCGTCTACGTCACCAAAGGTCAGCTCGTGCTCGAGGTCAACCACATCGAGTACCCGATGGCCGAAGGGGAGTGTTGCGTGTTCGCGGCCGGCTTTCCGCATAAACTTCGCAACGATTCCAAGTCCGCGGCTGCCGCGCTTTCAATTACGACCGGACGGATGTAGCCAATACCAATTGGCAACGAAGTTGAACGGCGAGAGCAGCGGCGGCACGTAGCCGCCCAAGTTCGAGGGAATCACGTCGACTTCGCTGATTTGGCAGATAAAATCGTAAGGCAGATCGCGCGCAATGATGCCTTGGACTTGGCTGTACGCCGCGGCACGTGACGCGCGGTCGTACGATGCCGCAGCCTTTTGCAGCAAACGGTCTACGTCGGGATTGCAGTAGCGCGCCAAATCAAAACCGTGCGGCGAACGCTGGTCGCACGCCAGCAACCACGAGGCGTCCGGATCGTAACTACCTTGATAGTCGTAGAGTGCCAACTGATAACGGCCTTGCATCCAAGCGCCTTGCGTCGACACGAACTGGTTGCGGTCGTACTGGCGCAAACTCACGTCGACGCCGATTAGCCGTTCGGCCGCGGCGATCGCCGTCGCCATCGTGGTCGTTATGTCGGATCCCGTTGGAAAAGCAAGCTGCAAACTCAGGCGCTTTCCGCCTTTCG
>DASRSM010000258.1:0-5033 GCA_035656415.1 Vulcanimicrobiaceae bacterium
CGATCTGACGCCGGGCGTCGGCACGACGGTCGAGGCGTCGCAGCGCGGCGCGATCGCGTTGTTTGCGAATCGCTTCACCGCGGGCGTCACGCGCGTGAGCGGTCCGGTCGACGCCGTCTTCAATTTCTCGGAGCGCCAAGGCCTGCCGTTGTTGGCCAATCGCGCGGGCGTGGTGGCGATCGCTTACGCCTACGGTAAAGGCGAAGTCGTCGCGATAACCGCGCCGGCGCTGCTCGGAAACGCGAATCTCGCGCATGACGACAATGCGGCGTTCGGTTACGACGTCTTGGCCGGTCACGGCCCGATCGCGTTCGACGAATACGTGCACGGCTACAACGAGAGCGAAACGTTCTGGAGCGCTCTGCCGCAGGCCGTTCACGTCGCGCTGTACGTCACGATTGCAATTCTCGTGCTGGCCCTGGTCGGCGCGAACATTCCCTTCGTTCCCAAGGTTCCGTTGGAGCCGCCGGACGAGCGCGACTCGTCGGGATATATCGACGCGATGGCGGCGCTGATGCGGCGCGCGCGCGTACCACTGAGAAAGGACGTCTATGGCCGTTAATGCCGCCGAACTCGCCGAACGAATCGCACAAGGCATCGACGGCGTCGTCGTCGACGCGCGACCGATCTCGTTCGGGTTAACCGTCGCGCTGCTCGCGCGCGGTCACGTGCTGATCGAAGGCGTTCCCGGAACCGGTAAAACGCTGGCGGTGCGCGCGCTCGCAAAACTGCTGGGCCTCCCGTTTCGCCGTATCCAGTTCACGCCCGACATGATGCCGGCCGACGTGGTGGGCACGACCGTCTTCAATCCGCAAACGGCGCAGTTCTCGACGCGCCCGGGACCGATCGTCACTAACGTCGTGCTCGCCGACGAAATCAACCGCACGCCCCCCAAGACGCAAGCCGCCTTGCTCGAAGCGATGGAAGAGGGCCGCGTGACCATTGACGGCGCGCCGCTCCAGCTCCCGCAGCCGTTTCTGCTATGCGCGACGCAGAACCCGATCGAGTACGAAGGAACGTATCCGTTACCTGAAGCGCAACTCGATCGATTCATGGTGAAGATCGAGTCGACGTATCCGAGCGAACAGCGCGAGCTCGAGCTGCTCGAACGCGTCGCGGGTGGATTCGATTCGCGCGATTTGGAGGCGTCGGGAATTGCCCCGGTTACCAGCTTGCAAGACATTCTCGAGGCGCAGCACGCCATTCGCCGGGTGCATCTCGCCGCCGGCGTGCGTGAGTATACGTATCGCATCGTCGCGCGAACGCGCGCGAACGCACGGCTGTCACTGGGGGGATCGCCACGCGCCGGCGTTGCCCTGCTCATCGCGTCGCAAGCCGCGGCCGCGATTGCCGGTCGCGACTTCGCGACGCCCGACGACGTGAAAGACGTCGCGCCGTACGTACTGCCGCACCGTCTCATCGTTGCGCCCGACGCCGAGATCGAGGGCATTACCGCGCAAGACGTACTGAAAGACGTTCTCGCGAGCGTACCCGTACCGCGCGATTGATCGCATGACGTGGGTTACGCGACGCTTCTTGTATTTGCTCGGCGGCGTCGCCGTGCTGCTGGCGTGCTCGCCGGGGCTTCCGGTTCTAATTCCCACTTCAGAAGCGCTCGCCGCGTTGCTCGCCGTCGCGTTCGCCGTCGATGCGTTTATGGGGCCGCGGCGAAGCGAACTGCGCGTCGAGCGCGTTCCGATCGGACATCTCGCACTGCGCCGTCCCGCCGAGTTTCGTTATGTCGTTGAAAATCGTTCGAATCGCGCGGTCTCGGTAGCGATCGCCGAAGATCCGGCGCGAACGCTGCGCTTCACTACCGGTGAGGCGTCGGGTGACGTACCCGCGCGCAGCGAGGCGACGATTTCGTGGAGCGCCGTTCCGGTCGCGCGCGGCGAAGATGAAGTCCGTAGGCTCTACGTCGCGTACGAAAACCGCCTCGGTTTGCTGGAGCGCCGCATGAAGGTAAACGCGCCCGAGCCGTTTCGCGTCTTTCCCGATCTCTCCGCAGTCGAACGCTACGGTTCGCTGCACGTGCGCAACCGTTTGATCGAGGCTGGTTTGCGTAAGATGCGCCTACGCGGGAGCGGCACCGAGTTCGAATCGTTGCGCGAGTTCGCCGACGGCGACCCGTTTCGCTCGATCGATTGGAAGGCTACGGCGCGCCGCGGCAGAGTCATGGTCGCGCAATACGAAGTCGAGCGCAGTCAAAACGTCATGCTGGTGCTCGATTGCGGTCGCTTGATGACGCCGCGCATCGGCGATCAGCGCAAGCTCGACTACGCCGTTACGGCGGCACTTTCGCTGGCTACCATCGCCGGGCTCGCGAGCGACCGCGTCGGCGTCGTGGCGTTCGCCGGAAAGATCCTTTCGGCCAGCGCGCCGCGCTCGACGCGTTCGTCGATTGCCAAGCTCACCGAACTGCTCTACGATCTCGAGCCGCGTTTCGAAGAAGCCAACTACGCGCGCGCCTTCGCGTATCTGCGGGCGCACCTGCATAAGCGTTCGCTCATCGTGTTTCTGACCGACGTTATCGATCCGGTTTCGCAAGCGACCGTTTTTTCCGAGCTGGGATCGCTCGCGCACCGTCATCTCGTACTCTGCGTTTTCATGAACGACGCGGCCGTAGTGCGCGCGCTCGCGACGCCGCCGCACGACGAAGCGTCCGCCTATCGCGCGGGCGTCGCGCTCGATCTGCTCGACGAACGGAAAACGGCGGCGGCGATGCTGACGCGTTTGGGAGCGGTCGTCCTCGACGTGCCCGCAGCGAAACTTTCGACCGCACTGATCGACGAGTATCTACGGGTCAAGCAGCGCGGGCTATTGTAGCGCTAGGCGTTGAAGCAGATGCGCTCTTCGGGAAGCAGCGTCCCGCGATCCGGATCGCGCCAACCGATCGTGATCTGGTGGTCGCCGCCCGTAAGGTCGTAGAAGGCTTGCGACGCTTCGGTTTGACTGTCGTAGAGCGACGACCACTGAACCTGTTTGTCGTCGAGCTGAAAACCGACGCTGGATCCGTCGATGCTGCCGGCAATCGGGCTCGCGACGTTTACGTAGTGGCCCTTGATCGAAACGACCGCCCAATCCGGTCCGACGAGAACGCCCGATATCGCGACGCCGACGCCCTGGTCGACCGGCGTCCACTTCGAATCGGCGCAGCGCCGGACGTTGGAATCGGCCAAGCATTTGACGGACGCAACGTTCGCGTTCGATCCGAATCCAACCGGCGTTAGCATCAGCTCGGCCGACGCGTCCGGACTGAACATCGGAATGAACTGCCGTGCCATCTCGTCGCCGTGCGCGTTCAGCAAGGCGAACGCCGCAAAGTCGTTTTCGTTATCGGTTGCCAGCATCGTCAGCGTACCGCCGCTGACTCCGCATCCGCTATCGATGACCGGAGCGGAGTTCTTCGCCGCAGGTTTCGCAGCGATTGCCGCGCACACGATCAGCGCGCAGACGGCCGTCGCAAAAACGTTACGCAGCAACATCGCGGCCTGCAAAGGCGAAATACAGCAGCAGCGCGACCGCCGTCAAAGATCCGATAGCGATGCGCACTTCCGCGGCCCAGCGCTGCGGTGAGATGAACCCTTCGATGGTTCCGGCCACGATAAGCATCGATGCGACGCCGAGAATCAATGTCCCCGCTCGCCGGGCGTTCACCGCGATTGCGTCGCGCCGCCGGAGGCGTCCCGGAAAGAGCAGTCCGGCGGCGATCAGGAGCCCGGCCCCGCCGGCAATTTGAATCGCCGTGAGTTCGATGACGCCGTGCGGAGCGATCGTCGCCCAAAAATCGTAGCCGAAGCCGGCATTGGTGAAGAGCGCCGCAACGCCCCCGAGCATCAAGCCGTTCTCGGCGATGATATAAACCGTTATCGCACCCAGCGTGATCGAGCCCGCAAATGCGACGATCGCGACCTTCACGTTGTTGGTAACGATGGCTGCGGACATCGCCGGCGCGAAGCTGCGATCGAAGCCGAAGTTGGAGTCGTGCAAGCTCTTGCGGATTTCCGCCGGAACGATTTCCGAGGGCAGCAGCGCGTACGCGTCGGCCGGGTGCGCTCGAATCACGACGTAGGCGACGACGCTGCACGCAACCGTGATCGCCGTGCAGATCGCGACGTATGCGAACGAACGGCGAAACTCGACCGGAAAGTCCCGTGCAAAAAAGTTGCGCAAGCGCGCGCCGCCGCTTTCGGCCGACGATCCGTAGACGTAGCCGTGCGAACGCGCGACCAGCCGGTTAAGGTATTCCAATAGCGAGGCTTCGTATTCGCTGCCGCGCGCGTAGGCGAGATCGCTCGTGGTCGCACGGTACGTGCGTCCCAGCTCCGCAACTTCCGCGGCGCGCAGCCGGCGAACGCCGCGCCGCGCGGCAAGCGCGACCAGCACCTCCAGGCGCTCCCACGCACCCTTCCGGCGCGCGACGAACGTAGCTTGCCGCATAACGTCAAGTTTATCGGACGAAGTCCCGATACATCTCCGCACTCGACGGAGAGTTCGTTTAGGGCGCCCTAGGGGAATCGTCGCAGGCCGAGATGCATAAGCGCCCTATGGCATGGGGGCCCCGGCGACGCCGGGGGGCGCGCAGCCGGAGGCGGAGCGCCTCTTAAACATGAGCGCCTTTTAAACGTGGATCGAAACGTCGACGTCAGAACGCCGGAGAGCATCGCATTCAACTACGAGCTGGCCGGGCTGGGCAGCCGCTTTCTGGCGCTGGTCATCGATCAGGTCATTCAGATTTTGCTGCTGCTAGGAGTTTTCTACGCAGTCGTCGCCGCCGCGCTGAAGCTTCCCACCGTTCACGGCGCGGCCGGCACGCAGGCCGAGAAAATCGGCGAGGCCGTCGCCATCGCGGCGATCGTCGTCGTCATTTTCACGATCTTCTTCGGCTACTTCATCGTCTTCGAGACGCTGTGGAACGGCAAAACGCCGGGAAAATGGGCGCTGAGCATTCGAGTCGTGCGCGACGGCGGGTATCCCGTAGACTTCGGTGCGTCCGTCATCCGGAATCTCATTCGCATCGGCGAGTTCGCGTT
>DASRSM010000259.1:0-6295 GCA_035656415.1 Vulcanimicrobiaceae bacterium
CGTGCGCAACACGTCGAAACCGCGGGCCGAGACTTCGAACGAGCCGTCCTCGGCGACGTGGAAGAATTTGGTTCGCTTGCGGGCCGGATCCATAGGCATCAGCAGGTTTCGTCGGCGCTCAGACGTTTCCGGTAGACTGCAAGCCGGGCATGGACGTACGTTGTCAGGCGCGAACACGCACCCTTTGCGCTTCTAGGAGGTTCCTCCTTGGCTCCCGTTGCGACCACGTATCAACTGACGACCGAAGACAAACTCAAGCATTTCATCGTCGAAGTGCTCGAGCGCTCGGGCGTCGCGCGCGTCCATGCCGAGGTGGTCGCCGAGGTTTTGGCTGCCGCCGACTTGCGCGGCATCGAGTCGCACGGTATCGCCCGTTTGGAATCGTATTACGTGGGACGAATTCGCGGCGGCCATTTGAAGCCACGGCCGAACTACGCGATCGTTCGCGAAACGCCGACGTCGATCGTCTACGACGCCGACAACGGGCTGGGGCATCCGGTTTCGAAGATGGCAATGGAAGCGGTCATCGCGAAGGCGCGTGAGTTCGGCGCCGCGTTCGGTGCGGTCCGCAACTCGAACCATTACGGCATCGCCGGCTACTACGCGATGATGGCGCTCGAGCACGACATGATCGGCATGTCGTCGACGAACTCGGTGAAGTATGCCGCCGCGACGTTCGGCCGCGAAGTCGTGTTGGGAACCAATCCCTTTGCGTTCGCGGTGCCGGCGGGTAACGAACCCGCATTCGTGTTGGATTTTGCGACGACGACGGTGCCGAAAGGCAAGCTCGAAGTCATGAAGCGCAAGCAGAAAAAACTCGAGGCGGGATGGGCGATCGACGCCGACGGCAATATGACGTACGATCCCGACGAAGCGCTGCGCGGCGCACTCTTACCGCTTGGCGGTTTCGGCACCGAGGGCGGCGGTCACAAAGGTTTCGGCATGGGACTGCTGGCCGACGTTCTCTGCGGCGTGCTCTCCGGCGGATGCTTCGGTCCGACGCTCCCGTTCGCCGACGAAACCTTAGAAGGCGCGATCTCGCACTGGTTCGGCGCGTTTCGCATCGACGGGTTTCGCGACGTCGGCGAGTTCAAGGCAGACATGGACGTCGAGCTTCGTTACTTTAAGGAAAGCTCGGCCGCACGCGGCGCGCAGCGCATCATGGTCGCGGGCGAACCCGAGATTCTCAAAGCCGCCTATCATCGGCAGTACGGAATTCCCGTGCACGCCAAAGTGTGGGACGGCCTGCAGCGCCTTGCCAGCGAGTTGGACATACCGTTCGAATTAGCGCGCTAAGAGACGACGACCGTGAGAACATCTACCGCTAAGAGCTTGAGCTGGCCCGAAGTCCTAACCGCTTTGCGCGCGTGCAGCGGCGAGTCCGTGCTTATCCGCGACGGCAAAGTGACGGAACGGGCGGCCGTCGTTCGAAGCCGCCCGGCGGCGAAGGGAACGGAACTTTGCCTATTCCCCGGCGAGCCCGGCGCGACGCGACTGGAACTGATCCGTCAACTCGAAACGCTTGCAGGAGCGACGGGGCGTCGCTTTACGAAGTCGGCCCGTGCGAGTATCGGGAATGCGTATCTTCTCGTGGAGAGCGTCGGTGACGAGGCGCACGACGATGGATCCTTTGCGGTGATCCGGACGCGCCGGCCGGTCCTCGCCTTCAATCCGGGTCAGCAGCGCGGCGACACAACGGCGCTGCGAAGCAAACGCATCAAGACCCGCTAGCATCTCTGCGGATTAGACCGCCTTTATCGTCGCTTCGCTTGGGATGAGCCCGAGCTCGACGCACATGTCGCGCTCTTTGCGCAGCTCGTCGGCGGTGCCCGCGATCATCTTACGCGCGTGGTCGTTGAGTTCGAGCCCTTCGACGACGTGCGAAACGCCGTCCTTGGTGATCGACGGGAACGAGAAGATCAACCCCGGATCGACGCCGTACTCGCCGGTCGAGCAGCGTCCGACCGAATAATACTCGCCTTTCGGCGTGTCGTGTGTCAGCCGGTAGACGCCGGTGACCGTCGCGTGCGCGGCCGACGCGGCCGACGACGCGAGACGCGCTTGAATGACTTGCGTGCCGCGGTTTTGCACCGTCGAGATGAACTTTCCGTGCAGCCATTCGTCGTCGTTGATGACTTCGGACGCGGGTCGTCCGCTAATCTTTGCGTGGTGGAAATCGGGGAACTGCGTTGCGGAGTGGTTGCCCCAGATGATCATCTGCGAGACTTCGCTGACGTCGACGCCGGCTTTCTTGGCAAGCTGCGTGCGCGCGCGCAGTTCGTCGAGCGTCGTCATCGCGAAGAAGCGATCCCTGGGGACGCTCGGCGCGTTGTTCATCGCGATCAAACAGTTGGTGTTCGCCGGATTGCCGACCACGAACACGCGCACGTCGTCGGCGGCGTTCGCGTCGATGGCGCGCCCCTGCTCGGTGAAAATCTTGCCGTTGATACGCAGCAGATCGGAGCGCTGCATGTCGCCTTTGCGGGGAACCGCGCCGACCAGAATCGCCCAATCGACGTCGCGCATCATCGCATCGGGGTTGGAGCCGTATTGGACGTTCTTGAGGAGAGGAAACGCGCAGTCTTCGAGCTCCATCAACGTACCGCGCAGCGTTCCGAGCGCCTGTTCGATCTCCAGCAAATGGAGTTCTAACTCGGTTTGCGGACCAAACATTTCACCATTGGCAATTCGGAAAATCAGCTGATATCCGATTTGCCCGGCGGCCCCCGTGACCGCTATCTTGATCCGCTTTTTCAAACGCTACCTCCGCAGATTGGGCCTTGGCCCGAGTTTATTCATCGAGGGTTCACCCGCGGGCCAGGAATTCCGTTCGGCACCGCCCGATAACCCGTCTATGAGCGGTCAGCAGGGCGATCCCGGTCTCGATCTCGTCCACGTCAGCGTTGCCTCGGCGGCCGGCGCCTATACCGTGGGGAACTCCTCGTTCTTCCGGTACATCGTGCGCCTGGCGGAGTTGGGGTTGCCGTTGTCGCTCCCCGATCAGGAAGCGGCCGACATCTTGGCCGCCATCCCGCACGCTTTCGATGCGGAAGAAGAAGTGCCGATGCTTTCGGGTCGCGGCTGGCGCGTGGTGCCGGCACGCGGGGATCTCGATTGGCCGGTGCTCGAGGCGACGCCCGAGCGTCTGCACAGCGCCTTCGAGCGCGCGCGTCACATTCTCTGGACCAACGCCGCGCGATTTCGCGTGAGCGCCGGCGAAATTACTGCGATCGAAGCCGAGCTCGATGCCGTTTACGGCGTGCTGATGCGCGCTCAGGCTGCCGGCCTGGCGGTTAACGTTTCGTACGTAGCGTAGTTTGATCGTCGCTAAGCTGCCGCTGCGCGGCGCCGGCGGCGAGCCGATTTCGTTCGCGCGCACAATCTACTCGCACGGTTGCGCTCAGTTGCCGCCGGCTTCGATCGAAGAAGCGCCCCTGCGCTATCGCCGTACGTTGAGCGCCGGCGGACGCATCGTCGAAATCGTTCTTTCCGAACGCGATGCACATGCGATCGTCGAAAGCGAGGCGCGTTTGGGGCGGCGTGCCGTGACGGAAATCGAACGCACCGTAGCACGCATGTTTCGCATGCACGACGATCTTTCGGCGTTCTACGCGTCGATCGACGGGGACGAGCGCCTCCAATGGGCGGCGGCCGGTGCCGGGCGAATGCTAGCCAGCCCGACGATTTTCGAAGACGTGGTCAAAACGATTTGCACGACCAACTGCACGTGGTCGTCGACGATTCGCATGACGCGCGCGCTCGCCGAACTGGGAGAGGGCGCGTTCCCCGAACCTGAAGTGCTCGCACGCACGCCTACCCGGTGGTATGCGAACGTAGCGAAGATGGGATATCGCGGCCCGTACGTCAAGGAGATAGCGGCCGGCGTCACTGCAGGCCGTCTCGATCTCGAGGCGTTCGGTCTGCGCAGCGCCTATTCCGACGACGAGGTCGAGGAAGCACTGCTCGCGTTGCCGGGAATTGGGCCCTATGCCGCCGCGCACGTGATGCAGATCATCGGGCGCCATCGCCGCCTCGTGCTCGATTCGTGGACGCGCCCGACATATGTGCGGCTCGCACAACGTCGCCGTGCGTCCGACACAACGATCCGGCGCGCGTTCGCGCGCTACGGCGATTATGCCGGCTTGGCGTTCTGGCTGTTTCTTACTCGAAGTTGGGTAGCGGAGCCGGGAACCGTAGAATTGTCTTAAGTTGTCTTAAAGGGCGAGGCAGGCTGTCCGGCGATACATTCCTTTGAAGAGAAGGAGCACCGGACTGATGCGATTCTTGAGATCGATCCCCGCGGTACTTTTGGTCGTCGCCCTCTTCCCAATTCAGGCTATTTCCGGAACGACCGGCGGTATCACCGGCCGCGTCTTAGATTCGGCGACGCAAGCTCCGGTGGCCGGCGTCACCGTCACCGCGAACGCGCCGACACAAACGGCGACGTCGGTAACGGACGGAAGCGGCGCGTACCGGTTTCTCTCCCTCGGACCCGATACGTACACGCTGACGTTCAGTAAGAGCGGTTACGACTCGCAGTCGCAGCCCGGTCTGTCGGTCTTTGCCGATCAGGTGCAGACGGTAAACGTCGCGCTCAACAAGACGCTCAAGACGATCGCGCGCGTGACGTCGCAGGCGGCGGCCAATCTCGTCAAGTCCGGTCAAACCAGCGACGTGTACTCGGTGAACGCCGCCGGGCAAGCGGCAGCGCAAGGCCTCACCGGACCGGGTAGTTTGAATAACGCGTACGGCGCGATCGCGTCGGTGCCGGGCGTTCAGTTAAATCAAGGCCAGCAAGGCTGGTGGCAAGAGCTGCACATTCGCGGCGGCGACATCGATCAGGTCGGATTCGAGCTCGACGGTATTCCGGTCAACCGCGTTTACGATAACGCCCCCGAAACGATGCTCTCCAGCCTCGGCAGTCAAGAAGTCCAGGTCTATACCGGCGGCGTTCCGGCGAGCTCGGACGCGCAGGGCATTTCCGGATACGTCAATCAAGTCATTAAGACCGGAACGTTCCCGGGCTACGCGACGGCGATGCTGAGCGCGGGCTATCCGGCGTTCTATCATCAAGCGTCGGTGGAAGTCGGAGGCTCGACGCCCGATCGCTTGTTCAGTTACTACGTCGGCATCGGCGGAAGCAATCAGGACTTCCGGTACATCAACGATCAGGACGGCGCGAACTTGCCGAACTCGTTTTTCTATCCGGTAAGCTTCGTACCGGGCTGGAACTGCCATCAAACGGCTTGCAACTTCCAGAAGTACACCAACGGCTTCGTCTATACCGGCGCGCCGTCTCCGCTGCTAGCTACGAGCGGCCTCGGTTATGGCCTCATCAATCAGCAGGTTCGCGATAACATCATCAACCTGCACTTCGGAATTCCGCACAAAAACAGCGGGTTGCGCGACGACGTCCAGGCGTTCTGGATGACCAGCGAAAACCATAACGACTACTTCAGCTCGACCAACGACTTCGGAGCGAACGTCGTCGACGCGATCTATGGTCCGTCGTATTGGGACGACACCTACGGCTATAGCGGTGCGCCGATGCAGCCGGTAAATACCGGCAATATCTACAAGTATTTCTTCCCGCAGAGCGCAGTGCATCAGTTCCAGGGGCTCTTACCGACGTCGATTCGCGACCCGAACGAAAACGGCGTATCGGTTTCGAAGCTGCAGTTCCAGCACGTCTTTTCGCCCAGCGAATTCCTGCGCGTCTACGGTTACTCGCTGTATTCGACGTGGAATATCAACGGCTACAACGCAACGGCGCAGCCGTATTACGGCTGGGAGCTGCCGTACTTCTTGCCGGACCACGTCTACGGGTTCAATCTCGGCTACGAGAACCAGCTGAGCTCCCAACACCTGCTCACGGTCAGCGGGGCGTACACGAATTCGAATCCGGAACGGTACGACGTCACGTACTATCCGTCGGGGTGGCCGCTGACGTCGCTCGTCGGTAAGAACAGCAACTGCTACGATCCGGCGTCGGGCGATGAGATCGGCTGTTACGCGGGAGCATCAACGCACTCGGGAAGCAATACCTACACGGATGCGGGCGGTACCACGACCAACCCGACTCCGACGTTAGGTTACGACTGCAAGACCGCACCGTCGACGCCGGCGTGCGTCGCCGGCGCGCAGTGGCTGGTGACCAACACGTCGTTCCACGGCGCGCTCAATCAAGTCCGTACCGGCTTCTACGGATACTCGATTGGCGATCAGTGGCGCCCCGACGATAAATGGAACGTCAACCTGGGTCTGCGTTTGGAAGACTTCCAGTTCATGTTCGGCA
>DASRSM010000260.1:0-2649 GCA_035656415.1 Vulcanimicrobiaceae bacterium
AAACCTCGCGGCAACCTCGTTGTGAAAGTCCCGAAGCATCGGAAACGCGATACGATATGCCTTCGATTGCTCGGCGCCAAGCTTTTTGATCTCGGGGGAAACCTTAGCTAGAGCTGACAGCTCTAGATTGCAGTAGGGTCACCATTTGCCTCGGAAGAAGCTGACGACACTAAGGTGACGCTCACTTCCGGCAGCGTGAACTCCGGTGCGCGATCTCCCTTTTTGAGCACCCGCTCTAGGATCCCGGAACGTTGCAGCTCCTTCGTCGCACGATGTATCTTTTCGACCGCTTCCGGTGCCGCCTTTGTTTCGAAAGTTTTGCCGGAATCCGTTCGATTGATCTGCCAGTGACATTTTACATGGCTCCTTCGATTCGACCGTCAACGTCCAGCGAAAGTGCGTCCGTTACAAAACCATTCGCCGGTGTAGCGACCTTCATCTCGGCGCCCAGCTCAACAACTTTGCCGCTCAGCCACGGAAGCTCCAACCGGTTACCTCGTTGAAGATCGGTGTACATCGAAGCAATCATGCCGGCGGGGAGCGTATCGATGAAATCGAGCCGATCGTCAGTAAACGATAGGTCGAGCGAGATCCCTCGCGCGCGCCCCACGTCGACGACCTCGCGCATGACTTCCCGTAGAAATGCGCGGCTGCGTGGGTGCGACCGAATTGGACCGATGCTGTGCCGAAAAACGCAGGTCGCCGCGCTTAGTCCGACGAGGAAGACGAACTTTTCCCAGATGGCCTTTTGAATATCTTCGCTGATCGCGTAGTCGATGCCGGCGGCAGCGCATGCCGCAGCAAAGGCATCGACGCGGGCGCTGGGTTGCCCGTCGAGCTCACCGAATACCAGTCGCTGGATGTTGCCGTTATGCGTAATAACGCCGGGTTCAGCTATCGCCGCAGCAATGTAGCTCAGGCCCCCGATAACGGGCTGCCGACCGACGATTCGCGCGACGCGATCGGCGGCGTCAACACCATTTTGGAACGAGACTACCGTGGTCTGCGGGCCGACGACTGGTCGAACGGCTTCCGCGGCCGCTTCGGTATCCCAAAGCTTGACGGCGACGATTGCAAGATCCACCGGTTCCATCCCATCCACGTGCTCGACCGCGCGCACGGATTGCAGGAGCAACGGAGCGACGCTGCTCTCAACGCGCAGACCGTTTCGGCGCATCGCAGCCAGGTGTTTTCCACGCGCAACGAAGGTCACGACGTTACCCGCCGCCGCCAGTCGGGCGCCGAAGTAGCCGCCCAGGCCGCCGGCGCCAATCACCACAATATTCATTAGACACTCCTAGCGGTGCAGATGACGTTTGCCTGCAGCAAATGCTTCTCCCGCGGTCCATACCGAGCCGCCCAGCAAGACGATGTCCTTCATGATGAAGCCTGCACCCGGGCTCGTCACCAGTCCTGGGGTCGTCACGAGGAACGAAAGTGTCGTCAGAAACATGACGACGCAGAACGCACTACCGGCGGCCGAGACGAGCGGAAACCATGGCCGCGTCGCGATCGCGATGGCCGCCCCGATTTCGAAAACGCCAAAGAAGATCGACGTCCCTTGAAGCCCAAGCGGTCCGTACAGCCAAGCCCAGATCGGGCTATGCGAAACGAGGGGCTGAATACCGACCGCCTCCGCGTGCGTCCATTTCATGCTCCCGAATAGCAAAAGCAGAAAGACGATGCCGTATCGAGTAATCTCGGCGCCAATTCGCATTGCCAGATCCTCGGGCACGCGTTTTACGCGGTTTTCAACTGAAATCGTATACATATCGGGTCTCCCTATACGGCCGCTCGGCCGCCGTCGACCGGCAGCACGACGCCGTGGATGAAGCTTGCATTGTCGGAAGCGAGATAGACGATTGCGTTGGCGATCTCGTCGGGCGTCGCCGGATGGCCCGCTGGCGCTGCCGCGGCCAGTTGCGAAAGGCTGTCTGTCATCCCGGCCGTTCCTTCGGTGCGGGTCGGACCCGGACTCACCGCATTCACGCGTACGCCCTTGGGACCAAACTCGGCGGCCCACGCTTTCGTGAGTAAATTGAGCGCGGCTTTGCTCGAGCCGTAGAGTGCCGTCCCGGCCATACCGAAATCGCCGACGATACTGCTCACGTTGACGATCGCGCCCTTTCCGCGTTCGGCCATTTTTGGTGCGAACTCCGCGACGAGAATGAACGGCGCCCTGACGTTGATAGCGTAGACGTCCTGAAAGGTATCGAGCGAAGTTTCGGCGGTTGCTCCGAAAGGGAAGATGCCGGCGCTATTTACTAGGATGTCGATGTGTCCCGTAAGGTCTAGTGCGAGTTGCGCAAGTTTCCGCGTGGAGCCGGCGTCGTTGAGCTCGGCGTGCAAGAAATCGGCTACGCCGCCTTCGGCTCTGATCGCCGCTACGATAGATTGGCCCCGAGCCGCGTCGCGCCCGGAAACGAGTACACGGGCGCCCCGGCGAGCGAACGCAAGTGCCGTCGCTTTGCCGATACCGCTGGTTCCTCCGGTAATCAGGGCCGTGCGGCCGTTGAAGTCATATGTCGTGCCGTTGTTCATGTCTTTCCTTAAAAATTTGGAGTAGCTAATCCAATATAGATGTGCTAAATTGGATTATCAACTCCAAAAAGGTGTCTCGCCGTATGAAGACCATGCCTGCCGACAAAC
>DASRSM010000261.1:0-1895 GCA_035656415.1 Vulcanimicrobiaceae bacterium
TTGGCGAGCGTCCAGTACACGGCGATCTGGTTGGGATCGACGAACTGATACGGCGCGAGCGGCGGCGCGTGGATAGCGGCCGCACTAAGGTCGAAACCGTCCATCTTGCGATGATCGTAATCGGTGAGATACGAATAGTACGAGTGAGGGACGTCGGAGGAGCCGAGCAGGTAGTGCTTGGTTAACGGCACGGACGTGCCGTTGTGGAGTCTTCCTTGTTTAGCGCCGTCGGCGCCGGGAAACGTCGAGAAGAAGTTGTCAAAGCTTCGGTTCTCTTGAATGAGAATGACGACGTGCTGGATGGGCGTCGTCGTCATAGCTTCGGATTTGAGTGCAATCGCTGAGGGCTGTGCCGCTTTAGGAGCAATGGACCACGTTCCGCCCGCGCAGCCGGCCGCAAGTCCAGCGAAAATGAGCGAGCAGCAAGCGGTCAGGCGCCCAAGGACGGTCATACGGTGTTGCATTAAGGCGCACGGGTATTAGTCCTCCATGCTTCGCTTGCCGCGCGCGCTGATTCCGATCTACGGCACGACGCTAGCCGATACGCTCGGCTACACATTGATGATTCCGCTGTTGCCGTCGATCGTGCGGCAGTTTCACGTATCCGATCTCATGGTGGGCGCACTCCTGAGCGTGCCGGCGTTTTGCTCGACCATCGCTGCGCCGGTATGGGGCAAAGTAAGCGACCGCGTCGGCAGAAAGCCGATCATTCTGGGCTCGCAGGTGCTGACGCTCTTAGGATACCTCGTGCTCGCGACGGCGCATTCGTTCGTCATCATCGCGATCTCGCGCATCGCGTCCGGCCTTGGTGCGGGCGGACTCGGTGCGGTGCAGTCGTACATCGCCGACGTTACGGAACCCAAGCAGCGCGATCTCGCGTACTCGCTCTACGGCGCCGTGTTCGGCCTCGCATTCATCATCGGTCCGCTCATCTCGGGATTTCTCGCACACGAAGGGTTTGCGATTCCGTTCTACGTTGCGTCGGCGCTGGCGGCGGCGAACATCGTGTTTACCTGGTTTTTCATCCCGTCGTTTGGAAAGAAAGACAAAGCGACCAGCATCGAGGAGTCGCTCAAAGCCGCGAGCGCACCGGGCGTACGGCTGGTGTTGATCCGGCAGTTTCTGGCGATTCTCGCGATCGTGTGTTTCTTGGCGAACTTCGGCTTGTTCTTAGAGCACGTACTGCATACACGAGTGTCCGCGATCGGCTGGCTTCTTGCGATGGCGGGCGCGGTCGGAGGCGCGGCGCTGATCTTCGTCGTGACGCCGCTTGCGGGACGTATCGGCGATCGCCGCGTCGCGCAGCTCGGGTTGTTGTTCAGCCTCATCGCCTACGGAATGTTGGGTTTTGCGGCTACGCTGCCGCTCTTTTGCGTGATGCTGATCTTTTGGGCCGTCGGATCGTCGATGGTGGAGCCGACCTTGACGTCGTTATTATCCGTACGCGCGAAGGCCAGCGAACGCGGCGTGGTAATGGGCGTGAGCGATTCGGTCAACAGCCTTGCGATGATCGTCGGGCCGGCGGCCGGCGCCGCAATCATCGGCTGGAATCCGCGGCTGCTGGGCGTGATTCCGGCGATCACGGTGCTGGTCGCGTTTTTGCTTCCGCCGTTGAAGCCGGCGGCTAAAGCAGACTGATTTGACGTTGACCTTGCGGCGTTATCCGAGGGACGTCGCTCCTGGGATGCGCGCGCAGTGCTGCGCGAACGTCGCGATCGATCGGTTGCGAGACGGAATACGGAGCGTACCTGCCGCGATAGGTCCGTTCGTAGTGCTCGACGAGCTCGGGCCGGCACTGGCGCAGGTAGGCGAAGAACGCTTCGCGCGTGACGTCGTGCAGATACAGCGTGCTATGCCACACGTTTGCCGCGCCGGCATCGCGCGCCGCGCGAACG
>DASRSM010000262.1:0-1607 GCA_035656415.1 Vulcanimicrobiaceae bacterium
CGATTCTTTCCACGTGACGTTGGAGGACGTGCACGTGTGCGCCGGTAGCGGTAGTGACTTGAGCTGCGACGTTTGCACCGTCTTGAGTTCGATGCCGTCGATCGTGGCGTGCGCGTATTGCGGAACGCGCAGCATGATCCAGGCGCTCTTCGGCCACGGCGGCAGCTCCACCGCCGGCTGCAGCGGATCCGCGTCCCAGTCGTGCCGGTATTTTCCTTGATACCGGATCATCGTCGAGAAGAACCACGACGCGTGCGGGAACACTTGCAGCGCGGCGATGTCTTTGAAGCGGCGAAGCACGAAGACGTAACACGCCGGCGTCTCGGACGTCTCGACCGAAATCGGCCGCGCCGGGTGGTCGAGCGGCGTAACGGTATCGGTTCCGAGGCAATGCGTCGCCCCGTCGAACTGCGTGATCGGAATGTATTGCGACGTAACGCGCGGAGCGTCGAGCCGCTGCAAGCCGAGATCGCGCATTTGTGCGGGCGTCAAGTCGATCGCGATGGGGCGATAATCGGGGTTCGCGTCCACCGCCGCCCGCCACATGAAGGCATCGAACCCATCGATTGCCAGCGGTCGATCGTACACGCCCAACTCGGGAAGAAAGTCGCGCGTCGTGGCCGTGACCAAGTGCACGCCTTGGTCGGTCTGGTCGCTGCGCGGCACGAGGAAACCCTCTCGCTCCAAACGCGACAGCGTGTCGAGCGAACCAACCACCTCGTAGTTCGGCCACTGGAAGTAGGGGCTGAGCGAATCGGCCGAGATCGCGACCGTTCCAACCGACATCAGCGGCGCGAGACGTTTGACCGTTCGCAGTTCGGTATTGAGAAAACCGCGCGAAAGGCGCGTCTCGATGCGTTCGGTCCCCTTGCCGACCGACTCCGCCATCGACGGTCCAAGCGCGTCGGAGGGCGAGTTGAGCGACGTGAAGCCGTTGATCACGTACGAAGACCAGCGGTATCGGACGCCGCGGTCCGGCGGCATCCACAGCGTGTAACCGGGAACGCGGGCGCGAGAAAACTCCGCGTACTGCCGCGGCTGGCCGGTTTGCTGCATTCCCGAACCCGGCCCGTTGATCGGTAAGAACGCCACGACTCCGCCGATCGCCACGACCCAGATCGCGACGTTCCATAACGGCGCGTACGCCCGGGCGCCGATGCGCGCCCAAGCCGCAAGCATGACGAACGCGCCGAAGATGTACAGCGGCGAGAAGTAATCGGGCTCGACGAACGAGCGCAATCCTGGAACGGCGTTGCGGAACCATTCGTAGAACGCCGGCGCCATGACGATGCCGTCGACGAGCCAGACGCCGACCAGCGCGAGCGCGAGCCCCGCGTAGAACTTCGAATGGATCGACGGACGGCGCGCGAGCAGTAAGAGGCCGATCAAAAGGATCGGAACGAGCGTCGCGGCGATGCCCACGATCCTCCACTGCTGGTCGATCGTCGAATAGTAAAAGCTTGCCAGTGCCAGCGTATTCGGTACGGTAACGCGCTCGGCGTAGTGCTCGAAAACTCCGATGTTGAAGCGCGAGTTCACCAGCGTGATGTTGCCGCCCGAGTTGAGCACCATGTCGGCAAACATCGAAAAGATATAGAAGGCGTTGG
>DASRSM010000263.1:0-18313 GCA_035656415.1 Vulcanimicrobiaceae bacterium
CGCCGATCACTGCCGTGATCGCCGCCGCCTTTCCGGTCATCGTCGGAATCGTACGCGGCGACGCGCTAACGTGGTTTCAACTGCTCGGCATTTTCATCGCATCGATCGCCGTGGTGATGATCTCGCTCTCAAAGGAGGAAAGTGGAGAACGCGAGATTGCGACGAGCGGAGTAAAAGAAGCAATTGCGTCGGGCGTGGCGATCGGGATCTTCTTTTTGGCGCTCGGGATAGGCCAGCGCGGACACGGGTTCGACGGATTGCTCGCCGCGCGCATCGGCTCGGTCGCGTGTTTGCTGCTGCTGGCGTTCGCTCGAAGAACGTCGCTTCGGCCGCCGCGCGCGACGCTCGGAGCGATCCTGGCTTCCGGCGCGATCGACATGGCGGCCAATGCGTTCTACGTTATCGCCGCGCAAACCGGACAGTTGGCCGTTGCGTCGGTGCTGACGTCGCTATATCCGGCGAGCACCGTCGTCCTGGCGCGGGCCGTGCTGCGCGAGCGACTGCAGCGCGTGCAGAAAATCGGGGTCGGACTGGCACTGGCCGGCGTCGCGCTGATCGCCAGCTAGCACTCCGGCCGAGCCGTCACAGGGAGCATAGCGCTTGCGTTTCCACTCTTACGTTGGAGTCGCACGCGGGATGCTCCGCGAAGGATGCTTTCAAGCATGCAGCCGCTTTTCATCGCGTCCGTTCTTGCAGGCGCCGCTATGGCGTCGCCGTCACCCTCGCCGGCGCCGCAGCCGACGCTAAAGACCATCATCACCGTGCATTCTTCGGCGTTTTGTTCCGTGTTGGGAGAATCGGTGCGCCCCGCTCTCGCCGGCCTGATACGTAACGATCAGTTAATCGAACGCGGACACACCGCGTACGTCGACGCAGGGTATCGCGCGACGCACGGCGCCATCGACAGCCCGTCGGTCGCCCAAGTAATCGGGCCGCCGGCGACGTCGCAGTCTTCCGCCGATGCCATGATCGTCGAGAGCCGTCAGCGCCAGCTGGCAAAAAACCTCGAAGACAACATCGATGCGATCGACACCCTCCTGTCCGACAAGAAGCGCTTCGCTGTCGTTACGGCGACCGACGACGCCGCCAAGCTTTTGTCCGTCCAGTCGCAGTTGGACGTCATCGCCGCTAAGCAGCGCACGGCCGTCAACATCATCTCGGGACAAGTCGAAGGCTCGGAACTGGCGACGCTCTTCAACCGCGATCCAACGTGGGGCGGTGCCGATGCGACGCACGGAGTAAGCCCGCTCGAGGCGATGAAAGCGGGTCACGGCGGGGAAGGCGACTCAATTTACAACGTCTGGCAAGCTGCCCAGCAAGTTAACACCCCGTTCTACGATCCATACCAAGTCTTCACCGAAGCCTTAGGGAACGACCAGACGTCCATCGCCGCAGCCGAGGATGTTGCTTCGAAAGCCATCGTCGAAGCCGCAAGCGGATGTAAGTAAGGTTTGCGATTCGCGCCTCGTTCTCGTCCGTGCGTTGGAAGGGGCGCGCGGTCCTCGGTTTAACCGTTGTTGCGAATGCGCGCTAGCTGTACCGCGTGGGTGAAGCGCGCGATTTCTTCGCGTTGATAGCCGTCGATGTCCGTGAACGCGACGCCGTAGCACTCGCGTCCCTGCTGCGCTTCGTAACGCGCGAGAATCCGTCCGCGAATCGCCATTTCTACGAACGGGCGCCGGTTGTCGGGAACGTGAACGCGCCGCTGTCCGAACGGCGTGATCTCGAGGCGGCCCTCGGGAGTGGGGTAGACGTTAAGCACGTTGCTCGGCAACGTAAAGCGGATCTCGAGATCGCTCCCGATCGCGAGCGAGTCGGGACACATCAAACGCAACCCTCCGGCCGAAATGTCGCTGGCTTCGCCCACGCTTGCGGAGCGGTTCACCGGACGGTAACGTACGGGCACGCTGAAAACCGTGCGCACGCTGGTGCGGCGCTGCTTACCGCCGTCGGCGACGTACTTGGCCGACTCGCGCGCGGCCACGCGCGCGCTGGCGGCGCGGCGCTGCATCTCGGCGATCTCGCGTCCGAGCAGCTCCCGCTGTCCGGCCTCGATTTCTTCGAACGCGACGCCGTATTCGTAGCCGGCGTCGCTTTGCGGCGTGGCGCGCGACAGCACGCGACCGCGCAGCTTTAAGCCGCCCGAACCGGGACGGTTTAGCTCGAACTCGATGATACGATTGCGATCCAGAAGAATCAGCGAGCGCAGCCGGCATCCGGTTTCGGAAATGTTTATTAGCGTACCGTACACCGGAGCGGGAAGTCCGCGAACGCTCACCGCGATGGGGAGTTCGATGGACTGCCGATACGACCGGCGCTGATTGCTACGCTCGGGCGCAGAACGCGATAACCACACCATGCTCGATCGTGTTCATTCGTTTCGCCGCTCGCCGGTCCTAAGGGCTTAGTAGTACCTCGGACCCAACTTGTGCGAAACTTAACACAATATTAGAGCGTCGACCAGACGTCGAGCTTTCGCCGAACGCCTTCGATCGCTGCATCCGTGAACTCCGTCGTGCTGGTGTGGCCGCCAAGGTCGGCCGTGGCGATGCCGTTATGCACCGCTTCCAGCGCCGACTCGTAGATCGCACGCGATGCGTTCGTGGCACGGCGATCGTCGATGTACGAAAGAAGCGCCGCGCAAGCCAAGATCATCGCTAGAGGATTTGCCACGTTCTTGCCTTGCAGGCGCGGCGCGGTTCCGTGCGGCGCTTCGGCCATGACCACCGCCGGCTGGAGATTCGTATCGAACGACAACAGCACCGATTCCGCGCCCGCTATCGATCCGAAGAGTTGCATCACGAGATCCGACAAGCAGTCGCCGTCGCGATTGAGCGACGGAATGACCAGCGGATCGTCGCCCGCGTTCGAGAGCAGCAGCGCGTACGTCGCGTCGATGAGTTGCGGATCGTAGCGCACGTCGGGGTGACGCGCGGCGGCGGCGTCCATTTCTTCCTTGAGCATGCCTTCGTACACGGGGCTCACCGTGTACTTCGGACCGCCGAACACCACGGCTTGCGTTTTCTTTGCGTGAACGAATGCGTACTCGCTCACGTAGCGGCATACCGCGCGCGAAATGGTTTCGGTGCGGTGAGCCGTTTCATCGAGGCCTTCCCCTTCGCGCCATTCTTTTGCGCCATACGCGTCGCCGACGGCCATCCGAACGACCGAGATCGGCGCGTGGATGCCCGCGGCCGGGCGAACGCGCGGCAGTTTGCGCCCCGTGCGCATCATAACCTTACCGTCGATCGCTTCGCGCAGCAGCAGATTGGGCGAACCGACGTCGCCTTTGCCTTCGGGCGTGATGGTTGCGGCCTTTAGACCCAGCCCGTGCGTCTTCATCGCTTCGGCCGCATCGAACACGACCTTGTTCTGCGTTGCGCGCCGGTTCTCGAGCGACAAGTCGTAACGAACGAAATCGAGCTCGAGGTCGATGACGGACCGGTCCAAGACGCGCAGCGCTTCCTGCAGCAACTCTTGCCCGGTTTGGTCTCCCTCCAGGACGACGACGGTCGGCGTTGTCAAGATGAACTCCTCGCGTTTAGGACGAACGGTATTTTTCCATGGCGCGCGCGCGGTCCAAGGCGACTGCCAGGGCTCGGCTCAATCTCGAAATCGTAGGAATCACCGCGATCGGACTCGCCGTCCTTTTCGGTGTGTCGCTTGCCGTTCCGCACCTTGCTGGCAGCCTTGGCGTATGGACCGCCTCAACGTTGCGCCTCCTCTTTGGAGGCGGCGCCGCGCTTTTCCCGGTGCTCTTGGCCGCGATGGGCGCCATCGTGTTCCTCGAGGTCAACGTTCCACGTCTAATCGCGAGCTTTGGAAGCGCCGCGCTGGCGTACTTCTTGATGCTCGACGCGGCGCTGGGCGCGGGAGGTGCGGCGCGCGGAGGCTACGTCGGCGCACAGATCTGGTGGGCGCTGCACGCGCTGATCGGACCGGTCGGCGCGTGGATCACAATCGGAATCGGATTTTTGTCGCTGACGTTGTGGCTCACGAACGCGAGCCTCAAGCGGCTCATCGGCCGCGCGATCGTCGCATCGCGCGGAGTCAAGCTTCCGAAGCTCCCGAGCTTGCCGCGTTTCAGCCTTCAGGTACCGACCGGGCACGCGTCGTTACGCGAGGCGTTCGACGTGCAAGCAATCGTCCGCGAGAAACCGGCACAGCCCGAGGCATCCGAAGAACCGGAAGACGACGACGAGCCGGCTCCGCTCGCAGTCGTTCAGTCCCCGCCTCCGCGCAGCTCGGAGCCCCCGTTGATCGAAGGCTGGATGCACTTCGTCACGCCGCCGGTGCCGCCGCACAACGCCCAAGAAGAACCCGACGACGAAGAAGTCGTCGCCGGCGATTACGAATCCCCCGGTACCGTGGCGGCGCGCGCGTATCGCCTTCCGGATCTGGCGATCTTCGATCCACCGACCGCGCAGGCCGTGGACGAATCCAATCGCGCGCAGGTGCTCGAAGATACGCTCGCGAGCTTCGGCGTTGGAGCGAAAGTAGCGCATATCGAGCGCGGACCTTCGATCACGCGATACGAGCTCAAGCCCGACCGCGGCGTAAAAATTTCGCGCATCGCTTCGCTGGCCGACGACTTGGCGCTGGCGCTCGCGGCGACGAGCGTGCGTATCGAAGCGCCGATTCCCGGCAAGTCCGCGGTCGGAATCGAGATACCGAACCAAACGATCTCGGTCGTCGCGATTCGCGAAATTCTCGACTCGCTCCCCAATCGCGGGCAAGTGCCGCCGCTTTGGATGGCGCTCGGGAAGGACATCACCGGGCGTCCGGTCTTCGGCGATCTCGGGAAGATGCCGCACTTGCTGGTCGCGGGCGCGACCGGCGCCGGCAAATCGGTCTGTCTCAACACGATCATCGCGTCGCTGCTGGTCAGCGCTACGCCGGATCAGGTTCAGATGCTGATGATCGATCCTAAGCGCGTCGAGCTGACGATTTATAACGGCATCCCGCATCTCATCAAGGAAGTCATCACCGACGCGCGGCTCGCGGCCGGCGCGCTCTTCGAGATGACCAAAGAGATGGATACGCGCTACGAGCGCTTCGCCAAGGCCGGCGTGCGGAAAATTGAAGAGTACAACGCGAAGTTCCCCGACGAGAAGCTGCCGTACGTGGTTATCATCATCGACGAGCTCGCGGACCTCATGCTCGTCGCCCCCGCGAGGGTCGAAACGACGATCATGCGCTTAGCGCAGCTCGCGCGCGCGACCGGCATTCACTTGATCGTCGCGACGCAGCGCCCGTCGGTCGACGTCATCACCGGCTTGATCAAGGCCAACATCCCGTCGCGTATCGCGTTTGCCGTCAGCTCGCAGGCGGATTCGCGCGTCATCCTCGACATGAACGGCGCGGAGCGGCTGCTTGGGCGCGGCGATATGCTGTATCTGCCGATCGACGCACCGAAACCGGTGCGGGCGCAGGGCGCGTTCGTCAACAACACGGAGCTCAACCGGCTCGTCGAGTTCTGGGCGCGCCAGGGACGGCCGGACAATCTGCTCGACGTCGAAGTCACGCCGATCGCCGACGACGAGGGCGCGCGAAAAGACGTCGATCCGCTCTGTCACGACGCGGCGCGCTTCATCATCGAAACGAACTACGCTTCGACGGCGCAGCTCCAGTCGCAGTTCTCGATCGGTCACCCACGCGCGGTGCGCATCATGAAACAGCTCGAGGAGTTCAAGGTGGTCGGCGCCCACGAAGGTACCAAGCCGCGCAAGATTTTGATCGGCCTCGGCGAGCTCGAAATCATGGCGTCGCGCATGGAACGCGATGAGGGCGGCCAGCAAAACCTTTTCGCCGCAGGCGGAAGCTAAAAGCATTACCGGTATGGCGCTTCGCATCGGCGCGCTGATCAACGCGATCGTCGCGTTCGGCGTTTTCGTCTGGCTCGGATCGTACGTAACGCGCGGCGGTGAGCCGGTGCTTTTTATCGGTTGGGAAAGCGCGCTGCTCGATCGCTCGACGTTGATCGCGTGGTGGCTGACGTGGTCGTGCTACGTTTACGCGCTCGTTCCGATCGCCGTCGCGTTGATCGTCGTAGCGTGGCGCGCGCCCACGTGGCGCGGGCGCATCGCATTTTCGCTCGTCATGCTCCTCCTGTGCTGGCAAGGAGCCGATCTCGCGCAGCATTTCTTCGCGCGCCCTCGGCGTCTGGATTGGGTGGTGCGTCACGAAACCGCGTTTTCGTATCCGAGCTCGCACGCCGCGATCGCGTTCGGATTTTACGGCCTTTGGGCGGTAATGATTTGGCTCTCCGAGTTAAGTCGCAGCGTACGCGCGTTCGCGCCCGCGCTGCTGGTGGCGCTCGTGCTGGGAATCTGCTGGTCGCGCCTGGCGCTCGGCGCACACTACCTTACGGATCTCATCGGCGGTGCGCTGCTCGCCTGCGCGCTGCTGTCGGCCGGCGTCGCGGTCCTTCCTCTAAAGGTCTTTGCCGGGCCTGAGGGAAGCGAAAACCCCACCGATGATCTACGCTGATCCCGCGCTTCCGGAGATAGAGCGCAAAGTCGAAGCAAACGTTCCCCTGTCGCTCGAGGACGGACTCACCCTTTATCGCACGTACGATCTTCACGGCGTCGGGCGCATGGCGCGCCGCGTAAAGGAACGCAAGAGCGGCAACAAAGTTTTCTACGTTCTCAACCGCTACATCAACTCGACCAACGTTTGCTTTGCCGCGTGCACGTTTTGCTCGTTTGCCGCCGATGAATTCAAAGAACCGAACCGCGTCTTCCGCATGACTGCCGATCAAGTCTTCGCGAAGGCGCTGGAAACCGGAAACAACTTCAACCAGATTCACATCGTCGGCGGTCACGATCCGCGCCAGCTCTCGCTGGACTACTGGCTGCCCCTGATGCGCCGGTTCAAAGAAGCGTTGCCGCACGTACAGCTGTCGCTTTTTACCGCGGCCGAAATCGAGTACATGGCTAAGCGTCATCGCATGAGCTTCCCGGAAATCGTACAGCAGCTCAAAGAAGCCGGTCTCGATAACGTCAACGGCGGCGCGGCGGAGATTTTAGGTGAGGAAACGCGCGCGAAGATCTGCCCCAACAAAGTCAACAGCGCAAACTGGCTGTCGATCCACGAAGAGCTTCACCGCCAAGGCGTCGCCAGCAACGCGACGATGCTGTACGGACACATCGAGTCGCTCGAAGATCGCGTCGATCACCTCATCCGGCTGCGCGAATCGCAAGAGCGCTCGCCCGGCTTCAACGCGTTTATTCCGCTGGCGTTCCACCCGGACGGCAACGAGCTGTCGTATTGCGGCTGGACGACGGGGTTGGACGACTTGCGGACCTTCGCCGTAGCACGCCTGATGCTGAACAACTTCGATCACATCAAGGCATACTGGATGATCCAAGGTTTGAAGGTATGCCAAGTCGCGCTGCAGTTCGGCGCCGACGACATGGACGGAACGCACGGTTCGACCGACGAGGAGATGATCTATCACTCGGCCGGCACGCCTTCGGGACAGTACGTCGACGATCGCGAGTTCCGGCGTCTCATCGAAGAAGCCGGTTATCTTCCGGTGCGGCGCAACTCCACGTACCAAGAGTTCGCCTGGGACTGGGCACCTCCCCAGCGCGCTTCGCGCGCCGACTCCCCTGCCCGCGACGCACACGGATGTGCTAGTGCCGCCGAAGCACAGGATGTGCGAGAGGCGGCCGAAGCGGTCGGGGCCCCCTAACCGCCGCCATGGCATTGAGGTGCGGACGGATTCGCTACACCAACGACCTGCCGATCTACGCGGCGTTCGATGCCGGTGCTATCGAATATCCCGGCTCGCTGCACGCCGACGTTCCGTCGCGCTTGAACGCGATGCTGCTCGGCGGAGAACTCGACGTCAGTCCGATCTCGGCCTTCGCGTGGGCGGCGAATCCCGACGAACTCGTGCTGCTTCCGGATCTCTGCATCGGCGCGCGCGACGAGGTCGTCTCGGTCGTGCTCGTTTCACCGGTTGCGCCGGCGACGTTAGGCGATGCCCGGATTTACGTGACGCAAGAATCGGCCAGCGGGCGCAACCTCTTGCGCGTACTGCTCGAGCGCCGCTTCGGCCTGCGGCCTTCGTACGAAGTCGTCGACGATCCGCTGCAGCGCGCTGCAGCCGGCGAACCCACCATGCTAATCGGCGACGCGGCGATCGACGCTCGCGAGAGTTTTATCCCCGAATCGGTCTACGACTTGGGCAAACTCTGGCACGAGTGGACCGGACATCAAACCGTCTTTGCGATTTGGGCGGCGCGTCGCGATTCATTCGAACGCCAGCCCGAGGCGATCCGCAGCTGCATGCACGCGCTGACCGACGCCTACACGTGGTCGCGTTCGCACATGCAGTACGTCGTCGAGGCCGCGCAGCGTACAATTCCACGCCCGGCCGGATTCTACGAGACCTATTATGGAAAGCTCAACTTCACGTTCCATTCGGCCGCGCAGAGCGGCTTAGGAGCATTCTGTCGCGAGCTGCACGCCATCGGCGCCATCCCCGCGGTCCCGTCGTCGTTACCGGAGACGATCGGTGTCCTCGCTAGTTAGTCTTCTCGAGCGCGCCGCCGGCGGCGGCCGGCTGACCTTCGACGAAGGCGTGCGCATCTATAAGGAAGCCGACCTCCACGATTTGGGCGCGGCGGCCTACACACGCCGCATGCAGCTCTATCCGAGCAACGTCGTCACCTACGTCATCGACACGACGATCAACTACACCAACGTGTGCAACGTGCACTGCACCTTCTGCGCGTTCTTCCGGCCGGAGAACCACAAAGAAGGCTACACGATGTCGCACGACAAGGTTCTCGAACGAGTGAAGTTTGCCGCCGACCAAGGCGCTACGCAGATCATGATTCAGGGCGGGGTCAACCCCGAGCTGCGTTTGGATTGGTTCGAATCGCTGTTCGAGCGCGTACGCCGCGAGTACCCCGGGGTCGACATTCATTCGCTGTCCGTTTCGGAGATCGTCGGCCTGGCTAACGTCGAGGAAATACCGACGCGCGGCGTGCTCGAGCGCCTCAAGGCTGCGGGTATGAAATCGTTGCCGGGCGCGGGCGCGGAGATTCTGGTCGAGCGCGTTCGCAAACGCATCTCGGCGCGCAAGGTTCAGCCGGATCGCTGGCTAGGCGTGATGCGCGAGGCGCAGCAACTCGGTATGCCGACCACCGCAACGATGATGTTCGGGTCGATCGAGACCCCCGAGGAACGCGTCGAGCACATGCACGTATTGCGCGAGCTGCAAGACGAAACCGGCGGATTTACCGCGTTCATTCCTTGGTATTACGTGCCGTTTAAGACGCCGCTGCGCGGTAAAGAAGCTACGGGCCTCGAGTATTTGCGCGTGCTCGCCGTGTCGCGTCTATATATGGACAACTTCCCGCACCTGCAAGCCTCGTGGCTGACGCCCGGATTGAAGATGGGCCAACTGGCGCTGTTCTACGGCTGCGACGACATGGGCGGCACGATCATCGAGGAACAAGTCGTGCACGATGCCGGCAGCACCAACGAAGCGACGCGCCGCGATCTGGAAAACATCGTTCGCAAGGCCGGCTTCACTCCGGTCATCCGCGACACGTACTGGAATATCCGCGAAGACGTAGCGTTAGCTACGGCTTAGTGGCGGTTGCGCGCGCGCTGTACGGCGTGCGTGTACCGCGCGATTTCCTCGTGTTGGAAACCGTCGATGCACGTGAAGGCTAGGCCGTATGCGTACGTCCGATTTCCAAGCGGGCGGTGATTGACGACGCGTGCGCCGATGATCATTTCGGTGAAGCCGCGGCGCTGATCGGCGCGCATCGGGGTCGCAGTACCTGTGCGCACGTCCAGTAGTGCGGTTTCCTCGGGATACGCAGCTAGGACGTCGGACGGCAGCGTAAACTTCAGTTCGACCGGTTCGCCTTCGACCAGTGCCTCGCCGCAGATCATCAACAGACCGCCGGCGGAAACGTCGCCCGCCTTCGCGTGCCGGTAGTCTTCTTTGGGCGTGCGATAAATGATCGGGAACTGCGTCACGACGCGAACCGTCGAGCGCGTGAGGCGCTCGGTGGTCGGCAGACTGCGAATCGCCGCTTCGTTGCTGCGCATTTGCGCCTGGCGCTGGTAGTTGGCGCTCATCGTACGGGCTAACTCGTCGACCTCTTGGGTCGACATCTTGTCGAGCCGTACGCGATAGATGAACCGCGGGCCGCTCTGCGCGCGCGCCACGACCGTACCTCGCGCGACCGCCTTCTGACCGCTCGCGGCGGCGAACGGGAACTCCACGACCTCACCGTATTCGAAGAGAACCACGGTGCGGAAGCGGCATTCGGTGGGGCTGAGATGTTCGATCACGCAGTTCGCGGGGGCGATTCCCCGCGTGCTGACCGTGGTAGGAAACTCGAGCGACCGAGTTGCTTTTGCGGGCTCGGCTTTCGAGGAGATCGTTTTTTGTTTAGTATTGCCAATCCACGTCATAATCGAGTCTTCCTACGGCTCGATTATAGCGTTCGGACGGCCCGACCCCGAACATTAAGGAATTTGCTGAAGCTTTACACGCGATACGGCGTCGACGAATCGCGTGATTTGATCGCGGTCGCGACGATCGAGTCCGACGAAGTTGAGACCGTAAGCGCAAAGGCCCGTGCCCAACGGCCGATGGTGTACGACGCGCGCCTGCACGACGATGTCGTCGAACGGTTTGCTGAGCTTCGAGCGCTCCGACGGCTTCTTGAAGCTATACACGGCGAGCACGTCGGAAGGCAAAACGAAATGCAGTTCGAGGAACTGGCCTTCGACGAGCGATTCTTTACACGTCATCAGCAATCCGCCGGTCGAGACGTTGCGGCCCTTGGCCGCGCGGAAACCTTCTTTGGCCGTCCGGTACTGCAGCGAAAACTCTGCATCGTAACGCTGATGCTTCCGTCCTAATTCTTCCAGACGGGTCTCGGCAGGAGCGGGGCTAGCCGGCGGTTGCGGCTGCAGCGCGATCCGGTACTCGAAGCGCGGCGGCATGGGCGTCCTCGATTGGATTCGGCCCTGCACCGCAAACGGGGGCCGGTCTGGTAGGTGCGCCTCGAACTCCACCGGCGCGTTCACGTCAAAGAGCAGCACGCAACGCATCACGCATTCCGTCGGCGTGATGCTTTCGACGATCGCCTTTGCGGGAGCGACGCCGCGAGTCTTGACGTGCGTTTGAAACGCCATGTACGGAAATTCGTCGTTTATGAACCGTTCTCCGACGGTCGTAAAAGAATCTTTACGCCACGGCTCGCAAAATCGTCGCTGCGCCGAGCACTTCGTGACCGTCGTTATCGAAAAGCGCGACGAGTTGACCCGGTGCGACCGCGCGTTGCGGACGATCGAAGCGAATCTCGATGCCGTCGCTACCAAGCAGGCGAACGATCGCTGCTGCAGGTTGCGAGCGATAGCGAATCATCGCGCGTACCTGGGCTTCACCGCCGAAGCGTTCAGGGCGAATGAGGTTGCGCGCGTCGGCTTCGACGACGCTCGACGACAGCTCGTCCTCACGTCCCACGACGATCGTATTGCTCGTCGCATCGATGCGCGTTACGTAACGCGGGCCGTCGGCGCTCGGCGGGACGCCGGCGCGCTGTCCTACCGTGTAGTGAGCGATGCCGCGATGCGAACCGGCTTGCGCGCCGGCGGTCGTAAGAACGTCACCCGGACGATCGATCTGCGGCCGAATGCGCGCGAGAACTTCGCGATAGTCGCCGCCCTCCACGAAACAAATGTCTTGCGATTCCGGCTTGTCATGGACCGGCAGTCCTAAGCGTCGCGCGTGTTCGCGGGTCGTCGCTTTGTCGAAGTCGCCGAGCGGCAAAAGCAAGCGAGCGAGCTGAACGGGCCGCAGCTGCGCCAACGCGTAGGCCTGATCTTTCGCGTGCGTGCCGCGATACAGGTGCGGACCGTCTTGCCGGTGTTCGACTCGCGCGTAGTGACCGGTTGCGACGTAACGCGCGTCGAGACGATCGGCGTAGTCGGCGAGCGTTCCGAGCTTGACGAAGTTGTTGCACGAAACGCACGGATTGGGCGTGCGTCCCGCGGCGTAGTCCTCGGCGAAGCGTTCGATGACGTTCTTGCGAAACGTTTCTTGAAAATCGAGCACGTAATGCGGAACGCCCAAGATCGCGGCGCTGCGCCGCGCGTCGTCGAAATCATCGATGCCGCAACAACTTTTTGCGTGCGCCGGCTTAGTGGGCGAGTACATTTTCATCGTCACGCCGACGACTTCGAAACCCGCTTCCAGCAGCAATCCGGCGGCCACGGCGGAGTCGACTCCTCCGCTCATTGCCGCAATTACGCGTTCTCTTGCCATGTGACTCCGGACAGGATAACACCTGACCGGGGCAAACACAAAATTCCCAAATGCCACCTTTGGGCGAGCGATTTCGCGCCGCACGCGAGACCCGCGGCCTTTCCCTCTCAGACGTCTCCGAGCAGATTCGCATACGCTCGGTTTACTTGGCCGCCATCGAGGAGGAGAGCTGGATTGCGATCGGGGCGCCTGTCTACGTCCGCGGCTTTCTCCGGACGTATGCCCGCTTTCTCGGGCTCGATCCCGAGGAGGTCGTTGCCTCGTTCAACAGCGGATCGCCGGCCGCAAGTCAGGTCCCGGCGATTGCCGAGCGGCAACCGCGCAGCAGCAGCGGCCCGATCGTGTCCGGCATCGCCGACGACGAGCAGAAGAGGCGCGCGGCGGCCCCGCTCATTTGGGCCGCCTCCGTGGTGGCCGCCCTGCTGGTGGCGTTCGTCGTCTACAACGAGTTCACGATGCACCGCGAACCGGAGACCTCGTCGGTCGCGGCCAGCACCGCGTCGGCCGCCCTTCCTTCTAATAGCCCCGGCCCGAGCCCGTCGCCGAGCGAGACGCTCTTGCCCGGCCCGGGGTACGGTCCCAACTCGATCGCGCTCGTACTCAGCGCCCCCTCTTGGCTGCGCGTTACGGTTGACGGCAATGTTAGCATGGAGGGTACGTTTCCGGCCGGTACGGAGAAAACGTTCCACGGCAAAAACGCCCTCGTGCGCATTGGTAACGCCGGCGGAGTGGAGATCTTCGTCGACGGCAAGGACGTTGGTAAGCTGGGCAAATCGGGCGACGTCGTCGAGCACGCATTTACCCTATAAATGTTTACCCTGTAAAAAGGGGGACCCCAGCGGCTTGGCCGCGCGGGGCGGCGGAGCCGAAGGCGGAGCGCCGGTTAAAGAAACGGAGATCTATGGCGAGCGAATCGTCGTTCGATATCGTGTCACGCATTGACCAGCAAGAGCTGGACAACGCGCTCAATCAGGCTCGTAAGGAAATCGAAGGCCGCTTCGACTTCAAGAACAGCAAGACCAGTATCGAGTCCGACGGCAAGAAGATCACGCTCGTGTCCGACGACGAACTCAAAATGCGCAACGTCGTAGACATCCTTCGGCAAAAAGCCGTTCGGCGCGGCATCGACGTCAAGGCGTTCGATATGAGCGACGTCGAACCGGCGGCGAGCAATACGGTCCGCCAAACGATCGCGCTTCGCAACGGCATTCCGAAAGACAAGAGCAAGACGCTGCTCGAGAAGATCAAGTCGTTGAAGGTCAAGGTCAACGCTCAATTTCAAGACGAGCAGATTCGCGTGAGCGGTAAGAACAAAGACGACTTACAAAAGGTCATCACCGCGCTCAAGGCGATGGAGTTCGAGCTGCCCTTGCAGTTCGTGAATTACCGATAGACGTGGAGAAATCCGTAGCGTTCGTCAGCCTCGGCTGCGCCAAGAATCTCGTCGACACCGAGGTGATGATCGCCAAACTCGGTGCTGCCGGTTGGCGCTTGGAACCCGACGCAGAGAGCGCCGGTACCGTCGTCATCAACACGTGCGCGTTTATCGATCCGGCCAAAGCCGAATCCACCGAGACGATCCTCGAGCAGGCTTCGCGCAAGCGCGCCGGACAGCAGCTGGTGGTCGCGGGCTGTCTCGCGCAGCGCTACGGGGAGCAGCTGCAATCCTTGATTCCCGAGATCGACGCGGTCGTCGGAACCGGCGCATATGCGGGAATCGCCGAGCTCCTCGATGACGCGGCTGCGGGCCGGCGTCCGGTGCGATTGGGATTCGAAGCCGAACCCGAACACGATTTCTTACCGCGTTTAATAACGACACCGCGCGCGACGGCCTACCTCAAGATTGCCGAAGGCTGCGATCACCCGTGCACGTTCTGCATTATTCCCAAGCTGCGCGGTGCGTTCCGCAGCCGCAGCGAGGAGTCGATTCTCAAAGAAGCGCGCGCCCTCGCCGAGGCAGGCACCAAAGAACTCGTGCTGATCGCACAAGACACCTCGATGTGGGGACGAGACCGTGGATTCCGCCGGGGCGGCCTTGCGACGTTGCTCGAGCGTCTGCACGACGTCGACGGCATCGAGTGGATTCGGCTGCTGTACCTCTATCCTGCGACTGTCGACAGCGAGCTGATCGCAGCAATCGCCGATCTGCCGAAGGTGTGCAAGTACATGGACATGCCGCTGCAGCACGCGCATCCCGACGTGCTGCGCGCGATGCTGCGGCCGTCCAACGGTGAGCGGTATCTCGAAATCATCGACGAGTTCCGCTCGCGCGTCGCGGGCATTACGATGCGGTCGACGTTTATCGTGGGTTTTCCCGGCGAGAACGACGACCACGTCGCGTATCTCGAAGATTGGATCGGACGCGCCGCACTCGATCGCGTCGGATTCTTCGAGTACAGCTCCGAGGAAGGAACGCCTGCCGGCGAGATGCGCGGCGCGTGCGGTGCGAAAGAACGGCGCAGGCGGTTGATCCGTTTGCGCGAAGCGCAGCGGGCCGCGTCGGAACGTGCTCGCGGCCGCCGCGCCGGGACGACCGTTAAAGTGCTCGTCGAGGAACGGCGCAGCATTCCCAAAGCGCACCCGATGCGCGCCGCGCTCGGGCCGGCGGCGTGGTTCGGGCGCTCCGAGGGTGAAGCGCCGGGCGTCGACGGCGGGGTATATTTCACCGGCGAAGCCAACGTCGGCGACTTCGTTTCGGTCACGCTTGACGGCTGCGGACCGTTCGATTTCTTTGGCCACGCGGCAGTTATGGAGCACGCTAGCGCTTGAACGCATCGATCGTAAAAAGGATCGTACTCGGACTCGGATTGGTCGTGCTGGGCATCGGTTCGACCATGGCCGGTTATGCGATCTTCATGCACCGCAACCCAATCGCGGCCATCACGCAAATCTTCGTGCCCACGCCATTGCAGGTCTTCGGCAAACCCAACATCCTCGTGCTCGTCGAAGGGCTCGACTACGACTACACGTCGACCGATCAAGAGTTTTCCACGAACTCGCGCAGCGACGCCATTTGGGCGGTCAATCTCGATTTTACCAACGAGCGAATCTTCCAGCTGTCGATTCTGCGCGACACGGTCGCGACGATGCCCAACGGCAGCCAGGCGAAGATCAACGAAGCGCAATCCGAAGGCGGCGTCAACGAAGCGCGCAGCGTGATCGCGCAGTTTCTTGGAATTCCCGGCTTCGACCGGTACGTGATCTTGCGCATCGACGCTACACGCGAGTTCGTCGATGCGATCGGCGGCGTGAACGTGGACGTGAAGTCCTCCGATTGTTTCAAATACAAGACGGGATGCACGGGCGAGACCCTCAATTACGACGATAGCTGGGGGCACCTGCACATTCATTTAAAGGAAGGCATGCAGCATCTCGACGGTCCCAATGCCGTCGCCTATATGCGTTTCCGCCACGACTGGTGCAGCGATCCCTGCCGCGTCATGCGTCAACAGCAAGTGCTGCACGCTATGATCGACAAGCTCAAGGGCGATCGCGTGAACACGATGATACACCTCCCCGATCTGCTGCGCGTTTTCAAGAAGTACGTCCAGACCGATTTTACCGATGCGGAGCTGCTTTCGCTGGCAAACTATTATCAGGGCATGTCGCAAAACGCCATCGTCTCCAACCAAGTGCCGTACACGGGCGATATCGATCTCCCGGGCTACGGAGATTCCTTGGTGCCCGACGCGCAAGCGCGCGACAAGCTCGTCGAGAGCATGCTGCTCGCGCCGCCGGTACCGGAGCCGTCGCCCGACGCGATGGCGCTGGCCGCGATCGCCCCCGGAACGCTGCGCGTCGACGTCGAGAACGGCAGCGGCATCGATGGGGCCGCCAAACGCATTGCCGACCGTTTGAAGCACGCCGGATTCGTCATCGGTTCGGTCGGCGACGCGTCGCGAACCGGGTACGCGACGACCGAAATCCACGAGCATTCGACGGTCGCGTTTGCCGGCGCGAAGATTCGCGCCGCCCTTCCCGCCGGAAAGACGGAAGTGATCCCAGACCCGTCGCCGGCTGGTTCGCCGGCTCCCGACGCCTCTGCAACGACGAGCGACGTTACCGTTATCGTTGGCGAGGATTTAGCCAAACTTCCAAGGCTGGCGACGCAAGGTTTGCAGCCGCAGATCCGTTAATTTGGCCAGCAGAGTGAAGATCGTTGCAGCAATCGTTCTTGTCGCCGCACTCGCCGCCGGCGGATGGCGTGAGATCGTGCACAGGAGCAACATTAGGCCGGCCTTGGTAACGCCCGGTGCGAACGTGCACCTGGAGCTTTCGGACGATCCGGTTTCGCGCGTGTATCGCGCGACACACGAATCGCTTGGTGGCGATCGTTCGGGACGGCCTCGGCTCATCGCCCTCACGTTTGACGACGGGCCGTATCCGGTATTCACGCCGATGCTGCTCGACGTGTTGCGCGATCTCCGCGTTCCCGCAACGTTCTTCTTGATCGGCCAGGACGCGCAACAGTGGCCGGAGATCACCCGGCGCATCGAGTCGGACGGGAACGAAGTCGCCGATCACACGCTGACCCACCCTAACCTCGACCAGGAATCGAACGACCAAGTTCGGCGCGAGATTTTGATGGGCGGCGAAGTGCTCTGGTCGCTAACGCACGATCCGTCGACGCGCACGCTGATGCGCCCGCCGCACGGAAGGTATACGGAGCGAACGCTGCGAGTCGCGCAGTCGCTCGGATACTCGGTCGTACTGTGGACCGACGACGGCGGCGATTGGCGAACGCTGACGGTCGACCAGCTCGAGCGGCACATCCTAGAACACGCGACCGCTCCGGAAATCGTGCTGCTTCACAGCGGCAAGCTCGCCACGATCGAGGCGCTGCCGACCATCGTCGACCGGTTCCAAAAAGCGGGCTACCAGTTCGTCACGGTGGGAACGCTGCTCTCGCACGTGAAAGCGGCCGATCTGAACCACCCGCTGCGGCGAGCGGTCTAGTGCCCCGTCAGATCATCGATACCGAGTCGAGCCGGCCGGCCTACATACGACGGCGCGTCACGACGTTTGTCGCGATCGCGGTCGTCGTGCTGGCGCTCGCCGCCGCGGGTTGGTTCTGGATGAGAAATCATTCCGCCGCGCCCGTGGAGACCCGGGCTATCCCAGGAAACTCGGCGCACTAAGGGAACCCTCCCGCGGTTCCCCGCCCAGGAGAGTGAATTTTGCTGTCTCGGCTTACCGTTGCCTTTTTTGCCCTAAGCACCGCGATCGGGATCGCGGCATGCAGTTCCTATGGTTCGGCGACCGTCGCCGGTAACGGCATCGGGCCGAACTTTCCGTCACAGACGCTCTACGTAGCGGCGAGCAACCGGAACAGCATCGACATCTATAACAAAGGACAGAAGAGCGGGAGCGGGGCCTCCTACCAGATCGGCGGATCGAGCACAACCCTCAACGGTCCCCAGTACCTCGCTTTTGACAGCGCTAAGAACCTTTGGGTTACTAACTACAACACCTCGACCGGCCGGGCAGCCCTTGTGGAACTTGCGGCGCTGGCTACCGGGAACGTAATTCCGCTGGTGTCGGCGACCCTCGCACCCGGGGTGCGGTTGCGCGGTATCGCAATCACGCCGACGACGAAACCGAGTTCGAGTCCCGCGGCAATGCGGCCGTTCGCGACGAGCAGCGCGAGCGCGAGTCCGAGCCCGACGCCCAGCCCCAACGTTCACGCCGCGATCATGGTGATCTCCGCCGTCATACCGACCCAGTACTATCCGAATCAGCTCGAGCTCTTCCTCGAAGGCACGTTGACGCCGTATCAAGCGATCGCGGGTCCTAACCCGAACTTGAACGTTCCCGGCGGCGTCGCGCTCGATAAAGAAGACAACATTTACGTCACCCAACTTCAGGGAGCGCGCGTCGACAAGTTCGTGCTTCCGACGCCGTCGCCGACGCCGAAACCGACCCCGACTCCGAAACCGACGCCCACGCCGAAGCCGACGCCGACACCGTCCACGAGCCCGAGCGCGTCGCCGACGCCGACCGCATCGC
>DASRSM010000264.1:0-12983 GCA_035656415.1 Vulcanimicrobiaceae bacterium
CCGCTGGCCAACGCGTTCACATCCGTAGCTAACCTATTTTGAGCGAGCGCCTCGTTCTGCAGAACGAAGGACGCACTCCCCAGCACATCCATGAAGAAGGTCGTTTCCTCCGTGAAACTTCCTAGTACGACTATCGGCCGAACCGCCGGAAAAGTTTGGGGAAATCCTCATCAACTCCCGTTAAGCAGCCGGGCCGCTAGGTCGAATTCCCTTAAGGAAAGGGAAGTGCTTGGTAGGCCAAACGCTCCGCGTTCTCGGGGTCGGTGTTCTGTTTGTGGCCGGCGCGTGGTTCATCGCGCCGGTCCTGCCTGCGCGCGCCCAAATTCTGGCGCCGCTCGAGGCGATCGCCGGCGACGTGCGCCGGATCGCCCAAGCGGTAAGCCCCGACCAGGCGCCCTCACCGCTGCCCTCGCCCACCCCGACGGCGACCCCGCCGCCGCTCCAGACGGCGCGAGGCGGTCCGCTGCTCTTTAGTCTCACCGGAAGCCTCGGGCTCGGGACGCGGCTCCAAAACTCCACCCAGGACGGGGGCGCGCTCTTTCCCGGACCGAGCCCCTCGCCCTCGGCGACCCCGTTCGGGATCCCGTCGGACACCGAGAGCCAGAATCAGACGCTCTCGAACGCCGGGATGCTCGCGGACGTCTCGCGTCGGACGGCTCTGAGCTCGCTCGACGTCAAGGTGCCGATCGGCTTTGGCAATCAGGGGAGCCAGCTCGGCACCGTTGGGGCCCTCTACTCGACGCCGAAGTATTCCCTAGGCTACGGTATGCAGTTCGTCAACCTGTTCGGGCAACTGCCGGCCGGCGGCACGCAGCGCGGTCCGTTCCTCATCCTTCCGCTCGCGTACGGCAACCAGACGATCTACGAAGGACCCACGACCGGCGCAAACGGCGAGCTCATCCGTCTGTTCGGATATCGCTTGAGCGGATCGCGCGGCAACAACTACTGGGAAGCCGGCGTTGCGTCCGCCGACGGGCCGCTCACCGGCAAGACGACGACCCTTCTCGGCGGAGTTGCCTCGGCGTTGGGGCCGGTCACCCTTATCAGTGAAATGAGCCTGCAGTCGCGGACGAACGTCGGGCCCGGCCAGGGATCTCCGACGGGCCTCGCGACGGCGTTTCGGTTCGAAGACACCGTCGCCACGAGCGACCTCTCGCTCTCGATCCGCCACATTCCCGATCAGTACGTGAGCTACGGCGTTGGTGCCGTCGAGCGCGACGATTTCATCGGAACCAACTACAGCCTCTCCGGACGCGACTCGCAGAACTTGCTGCTCGACGCGAGTTGGGAGCGCTACGGCGACAACCAATACGGTATTTCGACGCAGCGATTCGCCACAGCGAACTACAGCGGACCGTGGTTGATCGGCGACTACAGCGCCGGCGTGCAAGCGCAAGAGTTGTTGTCGACGACGTCGTCTCCCGAAGCGACCGTGGGCGCTACCGTTCAAAATGCGAGCAACAGCCGCATCGGAACGATCTTCACCGGCTTGCAGTTGCTGCGTACGACGCAAGAAGGCATCGGCGTGACGGCGTCGACCGGCGTCAGCTTCGCGCTCGATCATCAGTTCGGATTGTTCAGCGCCGGCTTCGGCGGACAAGCGTTACGGCAAACGACGTCCGACGCGTCTCCGTCGCTGCAAGTGTTGGAGACGTTCAACGTACAACGGCAATTCGGGAAGACGACGATCGGCATCGCCGACGCACTCGCGCATTCGATTAGCGGCGGAACTCCGGGCAGCAACGCAATTTCGCAAACGCCGCTGCTTACCGTCGGCAGGCAGATCTCTCCGACGGTTACCGTTTCGGCAACGTACGGATTACAAACGATGAAAGATCGTCTCAACCCGGCCGCAAACGGTCATTCGCGCGTTTTCAGCCTGCAAGTAAATTCGCCGTTTGCTTTCGGCAACAACATCGTCACCGGCCGGACCGATCCGCGTTTACCGGCAACGATCGTCGGTCGCGTGCAAACCGACCTGACGACACTCAACCCCGCGTTGGCCGGTTTTGCGACGCTCGGTGGAACCAATGGCGGCGTCGGCAACATCGTCCTCACTCTCGACGATCGCTACGTGCAGCGCACCGATCTCACCGGCGGATTTCAGTTCTCGTTCATACCGCCCGGTCAGCATCAGCTGCGCATCGAGACGTCGTCGCTCCCGCGCGGCTTGACCGTCGATCAACCGGTCGAGACGATTACCGTCAGCGGCGGACAAACGGCGCAAGTACTCTTTCAGATCAGTAACTTGGGCGGCGTGCTCGGTCACGTGTACGGTCTCGACCAGGCCGGCAACGTCATTCCGCTGCCCAACGTCATGGTGCGCGTCGACGACAACCAGTACTCGCAAACCGATACGACCGGTGCGTACGGCTTCGGCCACCTGGCGCCCGGCCCGCACGAGATAACGATCGTCGCGAGCACCGTGCCGGCGTACGTCACGTTCGATACGGCCGGCGAGAAGCAGACGATTACGGTTCAAAACGGTCAGTACAGTAAAGCGGACTTCCGCGCGCAGCCGCTGGGATCGATCTCAGGAAAGATCGTCTACGCGCCGGACATGAAGCCGCTGACGGGGGGAGTGATGAACGCCTACGTCGTCGCCGAGCCCGGCGAACACGCGGCCATCGACGACGAAGACGGCTCGTTCGTGATCGACAACTTGCCGCCGGGCGACTATACCGTTTCGGTCGATCCCGAAACGCTCGAAGAAAGTTTGGGTGCGGCCCCGGAAGGCGTCTCGGTCCATCTCGATGCGGAAGAGCATTACGAGGGCGTCGTCTTCCGGGTCGGTAAGTTCGAAAAGAAGGTGGTGTTCTCGTTCCTGGGCAGCAAGGGCGGGGCGGCGCCGGCCGCCGCGGTTCGAATCACGCTGAGCGAGCCGCGTCTGCCGCCCGCCGGAAGCGCATCCGCCTTCGTGCCGGCTCCGGAAACCGCCAAGGCCGTAACCCTCGCCGCTTTCGGGAAGGACTTCCCGCTGGCGTACGACGCCGCTAGGAAGGGCTGGGCGGGCGAGCTCCGCGTGCCGGTTCACCAGGAGGGCGGCAGCTATCTCGTCACCGCAACGGTCGCGGCCGGGACGGCCCCGCCCGGCATTACCGTTACCGTCGATCCAAAGATGCCGATCGCCATCATCCAGTACACGCCGGCCAGTCCGGCACAGGGGGAGTACGTACGGGTCCGCGCCCGCTTCCTCGTGGACGCGAAGCCGGGCGACAAAATCGAGTGGGAAGACGGTCAGACCACCATCCTGGGCAAGCCGGTGAGCGGGCGGGTCTTTACATTTACCAAGGTCCTTTCTTTACGCCCCCTACACGGTGTCTTATTAACCGGGGCGGGCAGGCTACCGATAGAACTCTTGTAAACTCGCTTAGTCCCCAACGCCACGGATGGCAGCTTTCGCGCATGGTGAAAGGATTATGAAACTCAAGAATTTTGCGGCGTACGCTTCTTTAGCGGCGCTAATAGGCATGGCGACGCCCGCAGCGACATTCGCAGCGGCGACGTCTACGGGCACCATCACGGTTAAATGGAATACTCAAGCAACCGCCACGTTACTTCTCCACACGGGCTACACGACGACGTTCGCACATAGCGGTGTGGCGGCAACGATCAAACAACTCCTCAACGGCGGCGCCGGCGCGTGTCAAGCGTCCGACCCGACGAACACGGACCTCACGGTAGACTTCGGTAACGTTTCGCCGGATAGCGGCGCGAACGTTACGGACTGCCTGGAAGTCGGCTCACAGATCGCGTCGGTCGTGACGAACTCGACGAACTGGACGCTGACCGAAGCGGCAACCGCGGGTTATCCTGCGACGACGTGCACCGGCAACCCGTGCTTCCGACTCTGCGGTTACGCCGACAACGGAGCTACCGCAGGCAAGCACGGCGTGTTCCCGGTGACGACGGCGAACATCACCGGCGGCACGGTTCCGAGCTCGGCAACGGCGGCGAATGCCGTCACGAATGCCGCAACTACCGCTTGCGCGGCTGACGCTGGTAACGCGGGCGTAACGCTCGACGGTACCGGCGGCACGCTCGTAAACGGCACGACGGGCGGTACCGTTGGATACACGTCGGGTTCGCCTGCGTACATCGGTATGGATATCGAACTGCTCATCGCCGGCAACGCGCCGACGGGTGCGCAGACGGTAACCGAAACCGCAACGTTGACGGCGAACTAATTACCGTACCGATTTCGCCGCGGGGCGTCTACGCTTCGCGGCGAATAGGCTCGGCATGATGCAGTTGAGAGGCGTCTTCGTTGCACTTGGGTTGACGGTGCTGGTGTTAATGCCGCAAACGGTTGACTCCATGGATGTCGGAATCGCGGTAACGCCGGCAAAGCTCGAGGTTTCCATCCCCGCGGGAGCGACGTACAATCTCCCGATCACGGTGCAAAACTCGAGCGGCGATCCAGCCCACGTGCAGGCTTCGTTAGTCGACTTTAGCGTCGGTCTCTCCGGTGAATACCGGTTCATGCGAGTCGGTTCTGGTCCGTACTCGCTCCTGAAGTGGGCCGCGATCCGGCCTAGAGAGTTCGACGTACCACAAGGGACGACGCAGCAAGTACAGTTGACGATTTCGATCCCTCAACAGCCGGGCTTATCCGGAGAATACGGTGGTATCGTCTTCTTTCAGACGCGACCGACGCGTTCCAACGCTCGCAACGGCGTCGTCTTCTCGGTCCGAATCGCTTCGAAGATCTACGAAACGATACCCGGAACCGCGAAGCTCGGCGGGGCGATCGCAAAGATGTCGGCGTCATCGAGTTCGAAAGGCGAGTCGTATCGAGTGCTGTTCAGAAACACGGGAAACACGCACGTCTACTTGCACGGACAACTTTCCGTTCAACGCGGAAACGGTGTCGTCGAGCAAGTCCAACTTGGTAACGACGAGCTGGTGGAACGTGGTGGAGAACGGCTGCTGCAAGTCTTCGGTCGACGGCTGGATCCGGGATCGTATCAAGCCATAGCAACGTTAGATTACGGAGGCAAGACGGAGACCGGGGGAGAGATCGCTTTCGACGTTCACTAGTTGTAGGGGCAGTTATAGGGAGGTAGCCGCTCCGAGCGCGACTCGGACGGCCAGGGAGATTTGAACGGACGCGTTAGACAATCGAGAGGTGGATGGATGCTGGCGGCGGCGCTCGTTGCGCTCGCGCTGGCTTTCGCGGCTCCTCCTCGTGTGTTTGCGCAGCAGACCGGCACGGTCACGACCAAGTGGCGCGACCTGCCGATCGTTCACATCCAACTCTTCACGAACTACAACGCGGGATGCGGTACGGTTCCCGCGGTGATCGGCACGCAGCCGACGCCGCATCCGGGTTCCGACGCGATCTGTGGAAACACCACGACTCCGGTCGACTTCGGTACCGTTCAGGCCGGCAGCGCTTACCTGTATAAGTATGCCGTACACCTGAACGTGCAAAGCAACGATCCCACGGGATGCGACATTTACGGCGAGGGCGCCGCGGACTTTTATCTCAGCGGCACTACCAGCGGCTCGACGATGTCGGCCTCGAGCCTCTACTACTTGCCGAGCGGCGCGACGAGCGACACCAACACCGGATTTTCACCGTCGACGCCGTTTATGCTGACGAGCAGTCCAGTCGGCGGTTATAACGAAGCGACGGCACCGTCGATCGCCTACACGGTATATCCCGCACCGATCGCGGTGTCGGGAGTAAGCAACTCCGATTTCTACTGGGATTATCAACTCAAGGTTCCGTTCGGGGCCACGAACGGCAAATCGTACGTTTGGGTCGTCTACACGGTGGTGGGGAAATGACGCGCATTCGCCGCGCCATGCTGCTTTTCGCAATCGTGGCGCTGCTGCCGGTCGTGACCGACGCGCTCATTCAACAGCAGCGCGCGCAGATACAAGTAAGCATCACGATCAACGTGACGCCGAATCCGTTAGGATATGCGGCGCCGCCGCCGGCAGCAACCGACACGTCGGTCAACGGCATCGTCGCGCGCATGACGATCAATCCCAAAGAGTCGCCGAGTCACTACCACGCGGAGAGCTTGGTGTTCGATTCGGGGCGCTGGATCGCGCAGTCGCAAGGCGGCATCAAAGTCGAGGCTACGGTGACACCCAATCCTAACGGCACGCTGCTGGTCAGCAACGTACCGGGAGTCCAGTTCGGTCAAGAAGCCGGAACGGTGATGACGTACCCGTGCGCGTACATCGTAACGGTGACGACGACGCAAACCGCGTGGACGCTCGAGCACGGACTGTTCAGCGACTTCTCGGGTTTCAGCGGCTCGTTTACGGGACATGACGCTGCCAACAAAACGCACTTGACGACCGGTACGCCCCAACCCGTGTACACGCCGTTCATCGTTTATTCCGGCGGCCAGTCGTGGGTTATCGCGGCGAGCAGCGGATTGACGAAGTCGTATTGCGTCGACTTGCAGATAACGCTCCCAATCAGCCTAGCCGGAGGCGCGTATAGTACCGTTGCGGTCTATACGCTGTTCTACTAATGACGTCGCGCCATAGCAAAGCTTGGATCGGTACGGCGTTCGCGTTCCTAACGCTGGCCGCTGCGGCTCTCGCGCAGGTGCATCCCGGCGGCACCCCGCGCACGATGCCGGTTGCGCCCGGCGTTCATCCGACGATTGCGCCGCATCCGCCGATCGTCACGCCGCTGCCGGTAACGAGCCTAAATCCGGTAGCGCCAAAGAATCTGTACGTCGACGGCGTGTCGCCCGGCACGAAAGTGCCGCTCATGCGATTGCCGAAGCTGCCGCCGCGCACGGCGATGAACACGATCGTGCCCCGCGAGACACTGCACGGTCGTCGTTTCCGTCCGTTGGGCGCATCGGTCATGCACCAGGGCCAAGGCCGCCGCCTGCATCCGCACGCGGCCAGCGGCGCGACCATCGAGTTCTACGCGACGGCCGCGAGCTGTACGTCGGCGGGAACGGTAGGGTCGCTCTATACCGTGGGCTGCGCGCTGCAATGGCAAGCGGTCAATCTCAATAACTTCAGCAGCACGGACCACTATCAGGAATACTACGTCGCCGCGAACTCGACGACCGCCACGGCCGTCGGCACCAGCGCCGCACCTGCCGCCGCGAACAACGGAAGCGGGTCGGCGCAGACGACGACGTTGAGTTCGTCGGGTACGTGGACGTTCGGCGTATACGATACCACCACGCAGCAATGGGTCGCGGTCGCATACGCTAATGCCGGCAATACCTTCAGCATCGGTGTCTATCAAGATCCGTTCCATCTCACGCAGTCGGCGCAGTTCGACGTCAGCTCGAGTGCCGCGGCGTACATCTACATGACGGGCCTCGCGCCGGCCGACTACTACGTGGTGTACGTGACGCGGACGGGCGACACGCCCAACTGCGTCTTCATCTCGCCGAACACGTCGCCGACGCCTGTTCCCGGACCGACGCCGACCGGGAGCGCCAGTTCGTTGCTGTGCAATCCCCTGAAGTCCGCCGGCAATCAAGCGCCGAACGGAGCGCTTTCGATTTCGTGGCCGCTCAATAACGCGTACACAGCAGGCACGTACTCGGTCGCGGTCTTCGATTGCAGCCAGTCGTGCAGTGCAGCCGGCGCGAGCGGTTCGCTGCTCGGGCAGACGCAAGTCTCGCTCACGGGTTCCGCGGGCATCACCGTCATCACGAAACCGGACGGTACCAACGCCAACCCATCCCCGAATCCGAGGCCGGCGGCGACCGCGAACACAACCTTCGACTGGGACGGAACCACCGACCAGTCGGACTCCGGCATTACCGGAACGGCGGGCAGCTCGGTGCCGCTGACCAGCGGCGACGCGTACACGTGGACGCTGACCGACCCGCAAGGCCAAGTCGTCGCCATTGCAACGCCGACGGCGTTGCCGAGCGGCACCACGTCGCAGAGCCAGACCTTCCAATTTTCCTCGGCCAATCTCGGCTTTAATCAAAACACGACGCCGAGCTTGCCTGGCCAATATCCCAGCAATACCTGGTCGATGCAGGTCTACGACCGCACCAGCAAATCGGTGACAGCCGCGCAATCGTTCAAGATGCTCGGCTACGCGTCGCAGACGCAATTCATCTATCCCTCGGGCACCGGAACGCCAGGCAACTCGATTGCAATCAGCACCGGCGGTACCACGGTTGCCGATTTGCGCATCACGAACACGAGCAACACGATCTACCCGAATGCCGGCGACAGCTTTAGCGAAGTCGAGTTCTCGACGGGTCCCGACTTCAACTTGAGCAATACCGGAAACGGCGTCGTGGCGCAGCTTAACGGCTGCAGCACGGCCGCATGCTCCGGCACGGCTACCGACTCCAACGGTAACACGTGGAACGTCAACACCGACTGCAGCTCCACGACCAACAACAACGCGGAATGCAACATCTTGTTCACGGCCGCATCGAGCGGCGTGACCCTCACGCCGGGCGCGTACGTGACGGTGTCGTCGGTGAACTGGACCAACACGCACGGCTCGAGCGGCTGCGGCAGCGCGTGCCAGGGCATTACGTCGGAGCTTCCAGTGAATGGACTCACGTGGTCGAGCACGACGGGAACGGTCGCGTGGACGCCGGTGTATTTCTCGATCAGCGCGGCCGATTCGGGGACCGCCAGTTTCCGCGTGGTCGGTTCGATCGACTGTACCACGGGAACGCGTCACCTTGCTACGCCGCCGCCGTTCGTCGGAACCCACTGCTATCAAGACCGCTTCGCTCTAGCGGATTACCAGAACAACTCGCCGTTCTCAGTTACCAACAGTAACGAGTCGATCTGGGCGTTTACCATCAAGAACGACGCAACGTCGACGAACTCGATCAGCGAGCTGGGTATTCAGCAGCCGCCGCTGCTGGCTAGCCAAGGTGGCATTGCGGCGGTAGATACGCTCAGCTCCGCTAACTGGCAGATTGCCACGTGTCCGACCGGATTCGGCTCGCAGTACGTGTGCATCACTGGTAAGGGAACGACGCCGCACTCGATCGCACCAAGTGCGACCGAAACGATCTATCTCGACGCGAACTGGCCGAATCAAAGCTTCGCCTATACCGACTTTGCGATTCTGGCGACGCAGACGCCGACGGCCGCCGATACGTTCTCGCTGCTTGCGGCCAGCGGCAGCAACACGACGATCGACGGAACGTATACGACGCTCGACAATCTCGCGATTGGTGCGTACTCGCTCAACAGCGGCTTGATGTCGGCGTACTTCTCGCCGACGTCGGTCGGCACGGGACAAACGAACACACCACTGTCGATCGTGGTTACGAACACGTCGACTTCGCAGGACGCCAATCCGGATCCCATCGACGCGCTCATTATCGAGGAGTCGACGAACAAGAACTGGACGGTCACGGGAACGCCGACCGTAAGCGCGACCGGATGGCAGTATCTCAACACCAATAATCCCAGCGGCAATACGCTCGATTATTGGTTCGGCCTGTGCGGCGGTCAGTACGTTACGGCCGACGGCCCGCCGGCAACCAATCCGACCACCGCGCAGAACGCATTGCCGGAGTGCACGCTGCCCGAGTCGAGTTCGCTCGGCCCGGGCCAGTCGATGACGATCAACATGAACGTCCTCAGCTTCGGCAGCCCGAGCAGTCCGATCACGTTTAAGCTCTATGCTCACGGCGCCAACGGCAACGGCTGGTCGGTCGCCAAGAACTTCAGCTTGATCGCGTCGGCCGAAAGCGCGAGCATTGCCTTTACCAAAGTCAATACGACGTCGTATGCAAATCCGGTAGTTCCGACCGTCGGATCGGGTCCGAACACGTACGTTTACGAGGTCAAGAACACGAGCAGCGGCAGCGCGAGCATCGGAACGGTCGTCATCACGCTGCCCGGCAAAGACATCAACGGCAACAACGCGACCGATTCGAACGGCAATACGTGGACGCTCGTCGCACCGATCAGCTCGACGATTACCCTAGGCGGGACCGGAATCACCGGATGCACGGTCAACACGAGCGGGGCGGCAACGTTCAGCGCGTCGACGTCCGGAACGGACGGACAGATTACGATCTCGGGCTGTACCGGTTTGACGCCTGGAACGACGCTCGACGTCACCTTCCAAGCGAACAATCCGCAGTCGCAGAGCGATTCTTACACGTTCCCTGCAACCATCGACGGCAGCTCGACGGGTGCCGGCGCGCTGTACCTCGGATCGAATCAGGTGCAAGTCTCGTTCTCGATCGGCCTCTCGCTATCGGTCGATCCCTCGAACCCGACGAGCGGCGGCGCGCACCCGGTGCCCGCATGTACTCCCGCACAGTGCGCCTTCTCTGGTACGACGGTCGACTTCGGCACCATCGCCAATAACGCCACCGTGACCGGAAAGGACCTGGTCGCGTCGAGCGTGATCTACACGGGCGCGACCTCGGGGAACACCTGGTCGCTCTCCGTTTCGACGAATACGAATCCGGCCTGTACCGGCGGTACGTGCGCCGGAACCAAGGAAATGCTTGCCGAGGTGGATTCGACCGCGTCGGGAACCAACGCGAACGGCTGCGGTGCGATGACCTATAGTAATAGTGCGGCCTACGTAGTCGTCCCGACCGCCGGCTCGTTGGCCTTGGCAACCGGACCGGAAACCAACTGCGCCAAGTCCTACGACGTCATCGAGAACTACAAGATCTCGATCGGCACCGAGTCGATTACCGGCGTCATCTCGACGGTGACCTACACGCTCATCGCGAACTAGACGCGCGTCGTGGCGAACAACCCCTTGGAGCTCGCGCTCGACGTCGCGCGCGAGTCGGGGCGCGAGCTGCTCGAACGATTGGATCGCCCGCGCGAGATCGCGACGAAGTCTCGCCGGGCCGACCTGGTTACCGACGCCGATCGCGCGAGCGAACGCATCATCGTGGCGCGCTTGCGCGCAGCGTACCCCGCCGCAACGATTCTGGCGGAGGAGAGCGGACGGCACGACGGCACGTCCGACGAGCGCTGGATCGTCGATCCACTCGACGGTACGACGAACTTCGCGCATGCCTATCCGCTTTTTTGCGTCTCCATTGCGTTCGAACGCCGCGGCGAGCTGATCGCAGGCGTCGTCCACGCGCCGGCGATGGGCGAGACGTTTGCCGCCGAACGCGGAGCGGGCGCGGCGTTTAACGGACGTCCGGCGAGTGTTTCGGAGATCGAGCGGGTCGGCGAAGCGATGACGTGTACCGGATTCCATCCGGCCGACTACGAGAAGAACGCGCGCTGCTTTGCGGCAGCTTCGCGCAGCGCGCAGGCCGTTCGCCGCGACGGCGCCGCAGCGCTCGACTTAGCCTACCTCGCGTGCGGCCGCTACGACGGATTTTGGGAGTTCGACTTGAGTCCGTGGGACGTTGCCGCGGGAACGCTGTTGGTGCGCGAAGCCGGCGGCACCGTCACGCGCGTCGACGGTTCGCCCGCGGCGCTCGATGCCCGCTCGATTCTAGCGACCAACGGCCGCATCCACGAAGAACTCCGCGACGTGCTAGCGACGCCGCTTACGTAGATCGGCGAAATCGCTCTTTAGCCCGATCATTTCGCCTTCGAGGCGCGTCATGCGCAACTCCACGTTATCGAGCCGAACCTCGACGCGGTCGAGCTGCGTTTCGACGCGGTCGAGCCGCGTTTCGACGCGATCGAGCCGCGTTTCGACGCGATCCAGCCGCGTTTCGACGCCGTCGAAGCGTTCTCCGACGTATTTCGTCAGCTTGCCGATTTCATCGAGGATCTGCTGCATGAGGATCTCAAGCTGCCCATTGACCACGCCGGAAGATGTGCCCTGCAGGTGCTAATAGAAGACAGAGCCGTGGATAAACACCGGAGGTCGGTATGAAAGCACCGGCGATTGCGCGCGTTCTCGGTTTCGCGTTTTTGCTCGCGGGGATTTTGGGTTTCGCCCCGTTCGTTACCGTACCGGCGGATCTCACCGCGCAGTGGGTGACGCTCAACGCGAATTACGGCTTTCTCGCCGCGTTGTTCCCGGTAAACGCGGTGCACGATTTGATTCACGTGCTGTTCGGCCTGTGGGGAATCGCTGCGGCCGGAAAGTTCGCCTCTGCGGTGCGCTATTGCCGCTTCATTGCGTGGATCTACGGGCTGTTTGTGCTGCTCGGAGCGATTCCGCTCACCAACACGCTCTTCGGCATCGTTCCGATCTACGGTTACGACGTCGCGCTGCATCTCGTCGTCGCGCTGCTGGCGTTGTACGGCGGTTACGGAGCGGGCCGTTACGAAGCTACGCCGCTAGGGGCTCCCGCCGAGTCCACTCACCAGCCCGTAGCTTAATCTGGGTCAGGATCGCGCGAACGCTCCACGCCGCAATCCACCCCATCGGCACGCTATAGAGCCCAATGTGAAAGCGTTCGATCCCGAACCACGCAAACGGAATCACCAGCACGCTGCACATAATCCCGACGAACATCGAGAACTGCGTGTCGCCCGACGCGCGAATCGGAGCCATCGAGACCATCGCCCAACCCTTGATCGGAAGCGTGACCATGTGCAGCGCGAGCGGCAGCGCGGCTATGCTCGCAACCGTGGCGTTGAGCGTAAAGACGAACGCCAGCGGCCACGCTAACGCTGCAGCGACGACTGCCGCGAACGTCGTGATCGTCAGGCCCAGGCGCTGCGCGAGGGTGAGGAACGATTGCGCGCCTGCCGGATCGCGCGCGCCCAAGCGCTGACCGATGACCGTCTGAGCGGCACTCTGCAGCGGCTGCGGGATGACGAACGTGAGATCCGACACGACGTTGAGCGCGCGGAACGCCGAAACGATCGTCGGTCCGAGCGGCGCCAGCATCGCGACGATGAAAACGTCCGGCGCCATCACGCCCAGCAGAAAGATCGCCTCCGGAAATCCAACGCGCGCACACTGGTACGCCAGCCGGAGCGGTGCGTCGGACGAAGCATAGATTCGGTACGCGGGCTGGTAACCGACGTAGACGAGCGCGAAGAGCGCCGCAATCGTCTCGGAGAGCAGCGACGATACGCCCGCCCCTTCGATGCCGTACGGGTGA
>DASRSM010000265.1:0-9441 GCA_035656415.1 Vulcanimicrobiaceae bacterium
AGATACTTTGGAAGAGGCCGCAGTTGCGATGGCCGATCCAAAGACGCCGTTGTTGCCGATCGTGGATCGCGCGAGCGGCAAATTGCTCGGCATCATTACTCGCCGTGACGTTCTCGACGCATACCGCAGCCGCGTGGACCTGTATATGGGACATTCGAGCGAGCTGCAGCCATACGGAGATTCCATATGGGTTGCGACCGGACCAATAGTCAGGAGTTTCGGATTTCCATTCCCGACCCGGATGATCGTCGTGAGGCTGACGGACGGCGGCGTATGGATCAATTCGCCGGTCGAATGGACGAGCGAGGATATGCGGGCCGTTGCGCGGATCGGACCCGTTAGGCATCTCGTCTCGCCGACGCCGCTCCACGATTGGCGCATAAACGCCTGGGCTAAAGCCTTCCCCGATGCGCGGATTTGGCTGGCAAAATCCCTTGCCGACGCTGCGCCGCCTGACTGGAGTAGCGATCTCGATCAAATGGTCTTCCGCGGCAGCCGCGTCCTGAACGAAGTGGAGTTTTTCCATCGCCTATCGCGGACGCTCATCATTGGGGATTTTATTCAGAACTACGCGCCTAGCGCGAACGGCATGCGAAATTTCATCTTCAAATTGGCGGGCGTTGACGGCGGCACGCCGATCGACGCGCGCGCAAGCTTCATCGGCAACAAAGCGTCGGGGCGAGCGTCCCTGGACCGTCTCCTGTCCTGGGACTTCGACAGGCTGATCGTCGCTCATGGCGAGTGCGTCGACCATGATGCCCGAGCGTTTGCGCGCCGCGCATTCGCGTGGCTCAGCTAGGGGCGAACCGACGGTTCGCGTGCCCGGAGGGTATCGCTCGTTACGACGCGGGGATCGTTACCTTTGCACCGTTGACCCACGTCTCGGAGACCTTGATGTCGCCGAGCTTCGCGGGGTCGACCTTCAACGGATTACTTTCCAGGATAGCAAGATCGGCGTATTTGTTGATCGTCAGGGATCCCGCTTTGTCGCCGAGGCCGCAATGCGCTGCCGCTACGGTCGTCATGGATTTGAGGCCGGCTTCCAGCGGAACGCGCACGTTCTCGCCGACGACGGATCCGTCTACCGAACAAATGCGCGTCACGGCAGTGGAAATTTCACGTAGCGGCGCGATCGGCGAACACGGGCAATCGCTGTGTACCGAGAAAGGAATGCCCGCAGCCAAAAAATCGCCGGCGGGATTGAAACGATTTGCCCGCTCCGCCCCGAAGATTTGATCGCGATAAGCGGCGCCATAGTAATACACGTTGTTCATCAAATGGCTCGGCTGAACGTTCATGCGCTTCATGCGTGCGATCTGATCGGCATTTGCGAGCGTGCAGTGCTCGATGCGATTGATCCCCGTAGGCGGCGGTGTCGGCCCGTACGCGGCCTCAATGGCGTCGAGCGCGCGCTCGAGCGACGCGTCGCCGTTGCAGTGGATCGACACGGGCCAGCCGCTTTCCTTAATTTTAACCACCAGCGAGTTGAGTTCGGTCGCCGTATAGTTCGGCAGTCCCTTGGACGTCGTATGTAAGTACGGCTGCGACTGAAACGCCGTTTCTTGCTGTGGCGATCCGTCGGAGACAATCTTCACCGCGTAAAACGAGAGGAACGTACCTGGGACTTCGAGCGCCTTGGCGCCCGGTTTGCCGTACGCGGCCACAAACTTGTTCGCGACGTCGAGAAACTCCACCGCGGGACTCGCGCTGTAGCGGACGGGCGAGTTGGCCATGATGGCCTTATAGCCTTCCAGCGCGCCGGGCGTCGGCGCGTACGCGCCGGCTTCGTGCACCATGGTAATTCCGAGGGCGGCGCTCTGATATAAGAACTTTTTGACCGATTGCCCGATCAGCTCCATCGTAAGCTTGGGTAAGCCGATGGTGAATTTCTCCAGCGCCGGCGGTTCGTAGAGCATTCCATTGAGCGTACCGTCGGCGTTTTTGCCGAAGTGTCCGCCGCCGGGCAGCTCTCCGGTCGACGCGGTAATGCCGGCAAGTTTGAACGCGGCTGAGTTGGCGGTTGCCGAGTGCATGCTGATGTAATAGACGAAGATCGGGTGATCGGTCGACACGCCGTCGAGCTCGGCCATGCTCAAGTCGCCGCCCTGCAAAACGTTGTCGTAGTTATCCGCGTAAATCCACGCACCCGCCGGCGTTCGCGCCACCTTGGCTTTGAGCGCGGCGAGTACGTCGGCCTTCGTCTTGTAGACGTCGTATCCAACGCCCGTCATATGCGTCAGCATAATGCCGCCGGGAACCGGATGCTGGTGTGGATCGATAAGTCCGGGCATCAGCGTGCGCCCGTCGAGGTTCATTTTCTTCGCGCGCGGTCCGGCAACGCGCTTTGCTTCGTCTAACGTGCCGACGAAGAGAACCTTGCTTCCCGCAATAACAACGGCTTGCGCGTTCGGCCGCCGGTCGTCCATCGTGATGATGGGCCCGCCGTAAAAAATCGTCGCCGCCGGTCGAGGCATTGCGGCGATTGCCCGACCTGCGGAACCCACGGCGGCGAGCCCAACGGCCGCTGCCGAAGCCCCTATGAAGCCACCTCGCGACGTTTCGGTACGGTAGAAAGCTTCGAGCCCAAAAATGTCTCCGACGCAGCGTTTACACACGGCAATTCTCCAAGCAAAACGGACGGAGTTTAGTTCGCGAGAAACGTGATCTTAAAGTTCGTGGGGTTCCAAACAGCTACGAAGCTGCTCACGTCGCAATGGTCGTCGCTTTGGAAGGCGTACGCAAGACCTTGAAGCGAGTTCGCGTGCATGTAGGCCGAAAACAGGTTCGTCGTCGGATCCTTGTACCAGCTCTTGATGTTCATACACCATTGGCCGTCCGGACTGGTCGTGAACGTCGTATCCGTGAGCATCACCGAGCGGTTGAACGCAGCGATTAGCGTCCCAAAGATTTGCAACGCGTAGTTCTGCTGCAGGCTGCCGCCGGTGCCGCACCCCTTGACGCAGAACTTGAAGTTATTTTCGAAGATGTCGACGGTGACGGGTTTTTTCCAGGCCATCGGGACGAGCCCCAGGCCGTTCTTCTCCGGTGTGAAGACGAACTGCCCGTTAACGACCTTACCCGTCCACGTGACTTTCTTCTGCTGGTTTGGCGGCGGATCTGCGATAAACGTGAGGGTAGCAGTTTGGTATTTGGTCCAAACCTCGTTTACGTACTTGTCGTAGTAGTTTGCCGCAAAGATGGGCTTCGGAATATTCTTTGACGTGTAGGCTGCAATCCCGGTTCCGGGAGCGAGTACGCGGTTCGTACCGGCAAGTACCAAGTTCTTGTATGCGGCGTTCGCCTGAATCTGCTTGACGAACTGTGCGGCGCCGCCGGGCTTCCATCCGCGCTTGTAGCTCACGGCCTTCGTCGTCCCCGGAATCACACCGCCGACGGCAAAATCCATGGGAAGATTGGCGCTTTGGAGCGTCGAGACGTTAAAGTTGAATCGCCCGCTCGTCGCTCCGGTTTCCGGGACGTACGTGAGCTCGTAGAAATCCCATTTGGTTCCGTAATTCGCGTCCTTCGGAACGGCGGGATTCGGCGGAATGATCCGTTTGTCGGCACCGACCGTCAACATCAGCGGTTTTGCGAACGAAACGTACAGCCGGCCGCCGTTGAGCTCGGGAATGACGAACGACTTCGCCGAGCCGGCGCCCACGCACATCGCACCTGACGGCGTGCTTGACGGTTCGCTCTTCTTTAGCGTCCCCTTTGCATCGGCCAGATACAACGGCGTTCCGTTTTTCGGATCCAAGCCGTAGTAGCAAAACCAGATCTTCGCGAGCGGCGTGGTATTCTGGTCGACGAACGTAAGCGTGGTCGACGAGCCGCCCGCCCGCTCTCGCAGCATCGGATTCGATCCGGCCGACGAACCCGGGACCAAATGGTTTCCCCCGCCGCAGGCGGCGAGCACCGCGCTCAGAGCAATGGGTACGACGATACGACGGTCGAAAGGCATACGGTGTCTCCTGTTACCGAGCGGGCTATTTGTAGTTGGCGGTGCAGAACTGCTTCGTTGTCGGCTTCGGCAGCGTCTTGGGAATCGCGCCGATCGTGAGCTGCACGCTCGTCGGCGCGCTGTTCTTGATGATGCTTGCCTGATCTGCCGCGTCGTCGAACGCAAAGGCGTACGTCGCGTAGTGCAGCGAGTAATTGTGCAGGATGCACGCGTACTGGTTGTCGATTTGATCCTTCGGATAGAAGGTCTTCGGAATGTCTTGCGGATGGGCGGACGTCATCGCAACGCCGCGATTGAGCTCTTGGAGCAAGATTTTGTCGAGCAAGAACGCACACGACGGCGGCGTGTATTTGGGTGCCGGGTCGTCGGCGAAGATGTAGTTCGTGGTAAAGAGCGAGACCGGGATGTTCGTGGTCGAGCCGCCCTGCGTGAAGATAAAGTGCGTTCCATCGGAGCTCGCTTGCCAACTGCCGGGACAGTACGCGCCTTTGTACGCGGTTCCGTAGACGATCTTTTGCGGTGGCTTTTTGTAGTAGCCGACGACCTTGTTCAAATATCCGCCGGCGAAGAACGTTGCGCTTCCGAATACGTCCGGAAACGCTTCGACGTGGCTGGGATTGATGATGCGCGGTACTTTCGAGGTTCCGGCGAGCACGACCGAGCGGTTAAAGGGGACGTTGTTTACGAACGCCTTAAGAATATCCGGATACTGGGCGAGATTTTCGCCGATTTGCTTAAACGGCTCGCTCTTGTTGGCCGGTAAGACTTGCAGGTTCAACGGGAGCCCGAGCATATCGACGCGGGTCAAGTTGACGAAAATCCCCGGATTGTTAAAGGAAAGTTCGACGACGTCCCACGGTACGTCGTAGCCGGGCTGGCCTTTTCCCCACCCGGTCGGCGCGGTAAACTGCCCGTTCGCGGCGCCTTTAAAAGTCAGCTTGCCGAATGCGATCCAGATTTTTCCGCCGGGGAGCAGCGGAAAGGCAAACTTCGCGCCGGCCTTGCCGAGGGTTCCCGGGAAGCATTGTGCGACGGGAAATGCCGTCGCCTCGTTTCCGGGCGCAAACAGCGTCATCGCGCCTTGCGCGTCGAGGTATTGGAATTGACCGAGGTTCTTAGGATTCGAGGAGGTGAAGTACAGCGTGAGCGACGAGGCCGCAAGTCCCGACTGATCCTTGATGATCAGTGGGACGCCTTTGCCGGGCTTCGGGCACGCCGCGTGAGTTGTGAGGCGCGAGGGCGACGGTGCAAAGGGCGTGAAGCTCTTTGTGCCCGAGCAACCAGCCAGCGCAATCGCACCGGCAATTGAAAGCCCAAGCCAGGGCAATGGTAAGCGCATGAAAACCTCCCCGATTTGCAAAGGGGGGTCTTCGCGCAAACCAGACGCCAGCCTGGTACCCATCGCCGCAGATGACGATTTCGTTACATTCAAAAAACGCTTGCAACGGACGGCCTTTCCGTGAAGAGGCTCATCAGGTACCGCCTGCGCCAAACTATGCGAACGATTCAGCATGGCTCGCGTTGCCTAAAACAAAGCCGGCTGGAACGACGCTCAACGACTACGCGTCGTACCATCGAGCGATCAAGAACGAGTTGGGGCGCACCGTTAAATACCGAACAGCGGCCGCTCGACATTGCGATATCAAGCTCTATCGCATTTTTGCTCGAGGAGTTCGACGGTAAACCGCTTGCGCGGCGGCTTATCGCCGCCTACATCGTCGGCCAGCCATTAAACGCGCGATTTTACTAGCCTATCCGCTGATCTCTGGGCCAGTCGCGAACGCAGCCGGATCTTCTCGCGGCGAGCTCGCATTGCGGGATCGCTAGATTCCCCATAGTACTAGCCGAAGGCCGTCGTGCTATGATGTCTGCTTGTGATCTCCGCTCCCCTCGACCGTCGCCGCAGGGCCCTTGTCTGGGCGGCGATTGCTTCGTTGATCGTACACGCCGTTCTATTGAGCGTGCTGTTTGCTCTGCTTGCTCGGGCGATCGTGCCGCAAGGCAGCCGAGAAAAAGTCTCGCAAATCACGATTGCGTCTATCGAGAAGATGCAGCCAAAGACACCGCCGGTTCATAGGCCGAAGCCTCGAGCGATCGTCACGGTGCCCGCCGCGCCGGCGCCGCACGAACTGTCGAAGGAGGTGCCGAATGCCGTTCCGCAGCCTCCACGCCGTAAGGCATCGGTGGAATCACAGCTCGATCGCGATCGAACGCGGTTCGCGCGCGAAGTCGCCCAACTTAACAAGAGCAACGATCCCCACGCTATTCCAACGATCGACCCTGCCTCGCAAGAGTCGAGCGTGAAGACGTATGCGTTTCAAATTCCCGCGTCGTTGCGTGGTGAAGAGCATGGCAACGGACTGATCACGCCCACCACGAGTTGGCACGACAACGGCTTGGACTGCTATTACGGACGCTATGAGTTCACGTACCCCGACGGCGCGGAGGAATCGGGCGCGATTGCATGGCCCTTCTGTTACGAGCCCGGTTCAGATCCGTTTAAAGAACCTCCGCATCCGATGCCGTTTCCGCCTCCGCCGGTGGGATACGTGCTGCCATCAGGCAGCTATCTACCGCCGCTCGAAAAGGATTTCTACGACCATTGGGTCGCCGGCGGAAGGTAGCACTCAAACCGATATTCCAAGGCGCTCGCAGACCGCCGCAAAGTCCGCGGTCGGTCCGCGCCAATGCAACTCGTCGACGCTCACGAAGAGGCTCGCATCGGTTCGAAGCGTTGCGAGTTTTTTGAACAGTAAAGCCAACGTGCGGTGTTGGCCCAGTACTTCCGGCGCGAAGTCCTCGATTTTTCCGTACCGTGAAATCAGCGACGCCGCCCCTTTTGCTCCAATGCCTTTTACGCCGGGATAGCCATCGGAAGCATCGCCGGCGAGGGCCAGATAGTCGGGGATCAACTCCGGCTCCACTCCGAACTTCGATCGAACGCCGGCAGCATTGCGAACGGCGTTGCTCCTTCGGTCTACTTGCACGATTCGATCTCCACGAACGCACTGCGAGAGATCTTTGTCCGGCGTCCAAATGCAAATTTTTTCGACGCGGGAGTCGTGCGATGCGATCTCTGCTGCGGATGCTAGCGCGTCGTCGGCTTCGAGGTCGACCATCGCCCACGTTGCGACGCCCATCGCTCGCAATGCGTCCTCGAGCGGCCAGAATTGCGCGAGCAGCGCGGGTTCTACGCCTTCGCCGGTTTTGTATCCGTCCCAGAGCTGGTTGCGAAACGACTCGATGACGTGGTCGGTAGCAACCCCGAGATGCGTGGCTCCGTCGGCGATCATGTGCGAGACGGTGTTAAGTACGCCGGCGACCGCACCAAAACGAGCGACTTTACCGCTCTTGGCACGGCGCAAGCCGTAAAAATGACGGAACAACTCGTAGGTTCCGTCGATCAGATGAACGACCACGGCGTTCTCGCGCTACGCCGTTACTGCCATATCGCACGTTTTGCTGCACCAGGCATCGATTCGTGCCCGGATTTGATCGCGAATAGCCCGCGCCTTATCCAGGCGCTGGTCCCACGTTCCTTCGAGCGCGGCCGGGTCCGGAAAGCTCCAGTGCAACTGGCGCGCCCCACCCGGAAACACGGGGCATCGCTCGGCTGCCGTTTCGTCGCACACCGTAATCACGTACGAGTATTGCCTGCCGTCTTTGAAAAGTTCGAACGCGCTTTTGGTCGCATTTTTCGAAATGTCGAATCCGGCCTCGCTCATCGCTGCAACGGCGAGGGAATTGAGTGTCCCAGGTTCCAAGCCAGCGCTCTCGGCGCGAAAGTCGTCCGAACACTGGGCGTTGAGAAATGCCTCAGCCATCTGGCTGCGCGCCGAATTGTGAACGCAGACGAATAAAACGGACCGCTTCATGTCGACGGAGCTCCTTTTCGTGGATTGAGGCGTGACCCAGCCAAAGAGGGCCGTGGCCGCGAGTGCGCCGCCAAGTTCGGCTGCGATAAAACCGGGAATGTCGGCCGGTGCGATGCCGGCGAACGTATCGCTCAACGATCGAGCGATCGTTACTGCCGGGTTAGCAAATGACGTCGAAGCCGTGAACCAATACGCTCCAACGATATACGCGGCGACTGCGAAGGCGGTAAGGTTCGAGCGAGAACGCGAACATCCCCAAACGATCGACAGCAGACCGAACGTCGCGACGAACTCGCTCAAAAGAATTGGTAAGCCATGCCGCCCATGATGCGACGCAAAAAGTACCGGCTCGCCAAACATGACGTTCGCCAGCGATACGCCGGCGACGGCACCGACGATCTGTGCAGCGATGTAAGCCGTCGCGTCGCTCCACTTCAGCCCACCGCGCCACGCGTCTGCTAACGTGACTACGGGATTGAAATGCGCTCCGGAAATTGGTCCAAACGCTAGAATGACAGCGACGAGTACGCCCCCCGTTGCAAGCGTATTCGCGAGCAGCGCGACGGCAACGTTACCGCCGGCGAGCCGCTCGGCCATGATCCCCGACCCGACGATTCCGGCTAGGAGAAGCGCCGTACCGACGCCTTCGACCGCTGCGCGTCGAGAGAGCGTTACGCGCTGCAGCACTCGCGAGTTCCCGCGTCGTTAGAGCAGCAGGTGGTCGCAGCGTTGTCGCGTTCCTCGGTCTCCTCGTGGACCGTGTAGACTTCCCAGCGGCGGCCGTCCGGATCGATCGCCCACACTTTGGTTTGGCTGGCGTAGCAGCAAGTCTCTTCACGCTCGATCGACGTCGCTAAGCCCGCCTCGGTGAGACGCTCGATCGCGCGTTCGACGTCGCTTGCCGTCTCGACGTAAATACCATAATGCGCGTCGGTGGAAGGCGAAACGGCGCTACGCCGATCTAACGCTAGTTCCAAGCCGGGCTGTTCCGTGACGAACAATGCGTAGTCCGTTAGAAGTTTGATGGGCTTGGCGTTTAGCAGCGTAGAGTAGAACGCCACGCTGCCGACGAGGTCCGACGTAGCCAGATTGAGATGGGTCTTCACGCAGCCACCTTTTGTTTGAGAATATTTACGATAGCAGATTCGATGCGTTCGGCCGCATTTGGTTCCAGCCGATAGTACACCCACGTCCCGCGGCGTTCGCACGTCACGAGTTCCGCCTCGCGTAGAATCTTGAGATGGTGCGACACGGTCGGCTGGTTCAGTGGGAAGGCGTCGGTGAAATCGCAAACGCAAACGGGGTCGGCACTCTTTGCCAACGTCGCGAGAATGCGGAGCCGGTAGCTGTCGGCGACCGCCTTAAAGAGCGCCGTCTCGCGATCGAACGTTCTTGCCGTGACCCGCGCCGGCGGGCAGCACCGTTGAATCGACATATTTCGATACTACAGCACTGCATCGAAAGAAGTCAATATTTACCCCATTAGTTCGGCTGGTTGGCGGGCATGAGATTCGCTAACGAACGCTCGAGCGTAGCGGCTCGCTCGCGCCATTGACGAGCCTCCACCGCGCCGTAGGCGTTTCCGGCCGCGGCGCACAGCTTCGC
>DASRSM010000266.1:0-6326 GCA_035656415.1 Vulcanimicrobiaceae bacterium
TGGCATCCATGCTCTACGGATTCGTTATCCCGGGCATCACCAATCCGTTCGATCACAACCCGACGACGAACTGGATCGAGTTTCCGTGGTGGTCGAGCGTACTGCTGACGGTGCTGTGGTACGTCGGGATCATGAACGCGATCAACTTCCTCGACGGCCTCGACGGTTTGCTGTCCGGCGTCGCCGCGATTTCGAGCATCTTCCTCTTCATTATTGCGGTGATGCACGCCAATCCGGTCGTCGCGCTGGTCGTCATCGCGCTGGCGGGCTCGGCGCTCGGCTTTCTTCCCTATAACTTCAATCCGGCGCGGATCTTTCTGGGCGATGCCGGCTCGCTGTTCATCGGGTACGTGTTTGCGACGGTTTCGGTTCTGGGCGCGAGCAAAACCGCAATCGCGGTAAGCCTAATCGTTCCGGTACTCGTGCTCGCGCTGCCGATTCTCGACACCGCCGCCGTAATCGTGCGCCGCGCGAGTGCCGGCAAGAAGATCACCGAAGCCGATCGCGGTCACTTTCACCACCAGCTGATCTTCCGGTTCGGACTCAACGTGCGTCAAGCGGTGCTCTTCATCTATGCCGTCTGTTTCGTGCTGGGTGCGGTGGCGCTCGCGCTGTCGGGCGATTTCACGCACGTCTTCCGTCACGCCAGCTAGGACCGCACGAACTTCATGCAGCCGAAGCTCAAAGTCATGACCGTGTTTGGAACGCGGCCCGATACGATTAAGATGGCGCCGGTGGTTCACGCGCTGGCTGCCGAACCGGCGATCGACGACAGCGTTTGCGTGACCGCGCAGCACCGCCAAATGCTCGACGACTTACTGCGTCTCTTTGAAATCGAGCCCGACTACGATCTCGATATCATGACCGAAGATCAAACGCTGACCGAGATCACGACGCGCGTGCTGATCGGCATGGAACCGGTACTGCAAGACGCGCGGCCCGACGTCGTCCTCGTCCACGGCGATACCACGACGAGCTCCTCGGCGGCGCTGGCCGCATTTTATCAGCACGTCGAAGTCGGTCACGTCGAAGCGGGACTTCGTACGAGCGATCGGTGGCTGCCGTATCCGGAAGAGATGAATCGCCGCATCACGGGGACGATTGCGTCGTATCACTTCGCGCCGACGTCGCTTGCCGCCGAACATCTGCGCGCCGAGAACGTCAAGGCCCAAGACGTCATCGTCACCGGCAACACGGTCATCGACGCGTTTGTGGAAACCGCGCACCGCAGCGATTTGCCGCCGCCGCCGCGCTGGGACGAGCTCGATCCGAACCGGCCGATCGTCGTCATCACGGCGCACCGGCGCGAGAATCACGCGCACATGCGCGAGATGTGCGAAGCGATGCGCGAGATTGCGGAGCTTCCGATGAGCCCGCAACTCTATTGGCCGGTCCATCCGTCGCCGCGGGTCGCGCCGATCGCCCACGAGATTCTCGACGGCGTTCCGGGCGTGGTGCTGGTCGATCCGATCGACTACGCGGGGATGGTCGTAGCGGTGAAGGGCGCGACCTTCGTGCTCACCGACTCCGGCGGGCTTCAAGAAGAAGCGCCGTGTCTCGGCAAGCCGGTCGTCGTGATGCGCAACGAGACCGAGCGGCCCGAGGGCGTCGAAGCCGGGACGCTGGTCCTGGCCGGAAACCGGCGCAAGCGGATCGTCGAGGCGGCGACCCGCCTGCTGACCGAACCCGCGGAGTACGCCCGGATGGCGCGCGCCGTGAACCCTTACGGCGACGGACGTGCGGCCGGCCGGATCGTGGCGTGGCTTCTGGCGCGCCTGCGCGAGGGTCAGTACCCGGCCCCCTACGCGCCGTGAAGGGCGTTATGCCCGTCGTCGCCGCGGGCGGGAGCTTCGCGATGACGACCCTGGCAGGTCTGGCACTGGGCGTTTGGATCGGCGGACGTACCGGTCAAGGCCTTTGGGCGCTTGCCGGACTCTTCGGCGGCCTTGCGGCCGGCGGGTACGCCGCGTACCGTCTTCTGATGCGCTCTCTGTGACTTTTCGTGCAGGAGGATAAGGTCGGCGGGCGTAGCTACAGCGTCGCCGAAGCGGAGGCCGATCTCGCAGCGTATCGTGCGCTGAAGAGAACCGCGTCGGCCCGTTCCCTCGTGATAGCCGCCGTCGTCGCACTGATCGCCGTTCGTTGGCTACCGGTTCCGGCTTTGGCAATCGCGGTGGGCGGGTTATGTGGAGTCTTCAACACGCTGCTGACGACCGTCACGACGGAGCGGCTGCTGGACTCCCGGAACGTGGGTCTTTTCGTCTTAAGTAGTTTCCTGCGTATCGGCCTCTTCGGTATAGTCCCGGTGGCGTTTGCCGCGCACGGTCCCTGGTGGTCGATGGCGTGGTACTTCGCCGGTTTTTTTCTCCCGTTGACGATCTTTGCAGTTGGCGCGCGGCGCGCATTCGAGCGAAAGTAGAAGTAGAGCAGACTCGTGCAGGAGCACCTCGGAGAACACATCCTCTGGCATCTTCCGGTGCTAGGGGCGGTGCATGCCGACACCGTCGTGACGACGTGGATCGTCATGGGTTTGGCGCTCGCGTTCTTCGGGTGGGTCGGGGCGAGCTATCGCTCCGCCTATCAGATGAAGCGTCAAGTCATTGTGGAAGGCGTCGTGAACTACATCGCCGACCTCGCGACCAGCACGCTCGGCGAGCGCGGCGAACCGTTCGTGCCGTTTTTCATCGCGCTGTTCGTCTTCATTTTCTTACTGAACCAGTTCGGCATGCTGCCGTTCAAACCGCTGGGACTTCCGTTCGGCGGATCGCCGACGGCGGATCTCAACACGACGGTACCGCTCGCCGTGATGGTGTGGCTGGCGACGTGGCTGCTCTTTTTCCGGACGCACCTGTCGCATCTCGTTCAGCCGTTCTGGTTTTTATTCCCGATCAACGTCATCGAGGAGCTCTCGCGTCCGCTGACTCTCGCCGCGCGTTTGTTCTTCAACATTTTCGTCGGCGAGCTGCTCTTCATCATTATCGCGTCGATCATCACGCAGCACATCACGATCGGCCCTCTCAACTTGTCGCTCGCCGCGGCCGTCTTCCCGTTCTTCATTCAGTTTTTCAATTTTTTCGTCGGCACCGTGCAAGCGTTCGTTTTTACTCTCCTGGCCATCGTCTACTTCTCGTTGGCGATGGGCGATAGTCATTAAGAAAGGTTACGTCCTTGACACCTGAAGCGTTGGTAGCAGCCTTTACTCTGCTCGCGTTCGGCATCATTGTTGCCGGCGTCGCGTTCGGATCGGCCATCGGCGACGGTATCGTCGCCAGCAAAGCCGTCGAGGCGATCGCGCGTCAACCCGAAGCCCGTCCGAACATCTTTACCTTCCTCTTCCTCGGCGTCGGCGTACTGGAAGCGTTCCCGATCATCGCCCTGGGTCTGGCCTTCTACATGATCTTCAGCCTCGCGCCCTTGGGCGCGCTAATGGCCAAGGTGACGGGTCACTAGCAGTACATGTTCCTTAAGCTCGACGGTACGTTCTTCGTACAGCTGCTGAACTTCGCGATCTTTTTCGCGTTGCTCAACGTGCTGTTCTTACGTCCCGCGGGCAAAGCGATCGCGCAGCGGCGCGACTACATCAAGAGCGTTACGCACGACTACGATACGTATCAGGCCGAAGCCAACGCGCTGCGCGCCAACGACGAACGTCTGCGAGCCGACGCGCGCCGCGAAGCCGAGCAGATCGTCGCCAAAGGGCGCGCCGACGCGTCCAACGCGACGGCGGAAATCGCGACGAAGTACGGCTCCCAGGCCCAGGCGGTCGTGGATCAGGCGCAGCAGCAAGTCGCGTCGGAGCTCGACGCCGCACGTGCGCAATCGCAGCGCACCGTCGGCGAGCTGGCCGATTTGATGGTCGATCGCGCGTTGAGCGAGGCGGTGCGATGACCGCACAGACTTACGTACACATCGCGTTGTGGAGTCAGGTCGCCGCGGCCGCGCTCTTTATCGGCGTTCTCCTTTGGCTCTGGACGAAGTACTTGCAGCCAGCAGTTATGGCGGCGCAAGAGCGCCAGAACAAACAGATTGCCGAAGCCGAGCGGCATCGCGACGAAGCCAAGGCGATGCTCGATCTGCTGCGCGCGCAAATGGACGGTGCCGCGCACGATGCCGGCGCGATCAAGCAGCGCGCGGTGGCGCAAGCCAAGCGCGAATCCGAGGCGGCGATCGCCGAAGCGACGGAATCCGGCGAACGCGCGCTTACCAACGCGAAGGGCGAGCTTCAGCGCGCACGTGCCTCCGCGCGCGAGCAGCTCCGCCGCGAAATGCTCGACGGCGCGCTCGTGAAAGCTCGTCAGGACGCGGAGCGCCGCGTCGACGCGCCGGTGAACGCCCGGCTCGTGAACGATTTTCTCGGCTCCTTGGAGTCGAACACGTATAGGACGGGCCCGTAGTGGTAAACGAGAGGCTGGCCCGGCGCTATGCCGCTGCAATCTTCTCGCTGGCGCAAGCGGCCAACGCGATGGACCAAATCGGTTCCGATCTCGAGAACGTGTCGGGGGCGATCGAGCGCGACGAACTCGCACGGGAGTTTTTCGTCGCACCGGTGGTGCAGCGTGAAACGAAAGAGCGCGTGCTCAGCGCGGCTTTCGGCAGCCGCGTCAACGAGCTGGCGCTCCATTCGGTGCTCTTGCTCGTTCGTAAGCGCCGCGAAGCGCTGCTGCCGACGATCGTGAGTGAGTACCGAAAGATGCAGCTGCAAGCCCGCGGCGAGGAGCCGCTGACCATCACGACCGCACGCGAGCTCGACTTCAACGAACTGCGCGCGATGGTCGAGCGCTTGGAACGGCTGTACGCAAAGAAATTCGAAGTCAAGCAGATCGTCGACCGCAAGCTGATCGGCGGCGTGCGCATTCTCTTGGGCGATCGCCGGGTCGACGGTACCGTTTCCGGTCGCTTGGAAAATCTCGCTAGAACTTTATTTGGGCTCCAAAATGTTTAAGGCGCCCTCGGGGAATCTCGTGCACACCAAAACGTTTAAGCGCCCCGCGGTGGGGGGCCCCGCTTCAGCGGGGGGCGCGGAGATTGGATCGGAGCGCTTTTCAAATGATTAACGCTGACGAAATCGCCGGAATCCTGAAGCAGCAAATCGAGAGCTTCAAGACCGAGCTGCAAGAAGATGAGATCGGGTCCGTTATCGAGGTCGGCGCCAACTTGGCGCGCGTGTACGGTCTGCGCGGCGTCCGCTCTTCGGAGCTCGTCGAGTTTGCGAACGGCCTTCAGGGCGTCGCGCTGAACTTGGAAGAGGACAACGTCGGCGTCGTGATCATGGGCCCCGACAAAGACATCAGGGAAGGCGATAAGGTACGCCGTACGGGCCGTATCGCGTCGGTGCCCGTCGGCGAGGTCTTGCTGGGACGCGTAGTCAACCCGCTCGGTCAGCCGATCGACGGCAAAGGCGACATTCAAACGAATCGTTATCGCACGATTGAAAACGTCGCTCCGTCGGTCGTTCAGCGCCAACCGGTGAAGCAGCCGCTGCAGACCGGTATCCGCGCTATCGACGCGCTCATCCCAATCGGCAAGGGGCAGCGCGAGCTGATCATCGGCGACCGTTCGACCGGTAAGACGGCGATCGCGATGGATACGATCATCAATCAGAAGGGCAAGAACGTCTTCTGTATCTACGTAGCCATCGGCCAGAAGAACTCGACGGTCGCCGCGCTCGCGCAAGTGCTCGAGCAAAAGGGCGCGATGGACTACACGACGATCGTCTGCGTCAGCCCGTCGGAGGCGGCAGCGCTGCGCTGGATGGCGCCGTTCGCCGGCTGCGCGATGGCTGAAGAGCTGATGTACGCCGGCAAAGACGTACTCATCATTTACGACGATCTCACTAAGCACGCGCAGTCGTACCGCGAAATGTCGCTGTTGCTGCGCCGCCCGCCGGGCCGCGAAGCGTATCCGGGCGACGTCTTCTTTCTGCACTCGCGTTTGCTCGAACGCGCCGCGAAGCTTTCCGACGAGATGGGCGCCGGATCGCTCACCGCGCTGCCGATCATCGAAACGCAAGCCGGTGACTTCTCCGCGTACATTCCGACGAACGTGATCTCGATCACGGACGGTCAGATCTACCTGACGCCGGAGTTGTTTTTCCAGGGCATTCGTCCGGCCGTCGACGTCGGTCTGTCGGTCTCGCGCGTCGGTGGTTCCGCGCAAACGAAGGCAATGAAGTCGGTCGCAGGCCAACTCAAGCTCGAGCTCGCGCAATACCGCGACCTCGCGGCCTTCGCCAAGCTTTCGAGCGATCTCGACAGGTCGACGCAAATGCAGTTGCTGCGCGGCGAGAAGATGACCGAGCTGCTCAAACAGCCGCAGTACCAGCCGCA
>DASRSM010000267.1:0-3153 GCA_035656415.1 Vulcanimicrobiaceae bacterium
CAGGTAGGTGGCAATGTCGGTTACCACGTCCATCCGGCTCATCGCGGCAAAGGCATTGCGACGTTCGCTCTACGAGAGGGCCTAAAAATCCTGAGAACCTGGGGCGTTACTGAAGCGATTGCCACTTGTCGGCACGACAACGCAGCCTCGATTCGCGTGATCGAAAATTGTGGAGGCGTACGGACCACGGACGCGTGCCTAGATTTATTTGCCGAACGCACGATCGCGGCGAGGCGACGTTACGTCATCCCGACTTCAATCGGCGGGAACCGTTTCGGTGATTGATCTTGTGCCACAAAGTTTCGGAAATCGACGATAACCGAGCCCCCGGTCTTGCTCGGCACCTTAGCAGGTAAGGAACGTTGAACCATAGCTCGGCGCGCAAGAATTAATTTAAGCATCTTGCTCATAACACGGAATGTAGCTTAAATTAGGTGGATGCACTCAGGCCCCGGCAAAAGGGCGTCGCTATGTCAAGTGTTGTGGTTTTTGCCGGCGAATATGACCTGAGCTGCCAGAAGGAGCTGCGCGACGAGCTCGCTCGGCTCGACTCCGAGGCAAGTGTCGCTTTGGACTTTACCCAAGTTACGTTCATCGACTCGACGTGCATAACCGAGATGGCCCGGCTGGGCACTACTCGTCAGTCAGCCGGCTTAACGCCGGTTGGCATTGCGGTAAAACCCGGAAGCGCTATACGGCGGCTTTTCGATATTATCGGCATTGATCAAGTGTTTCGCGTAGTGGAGTCGATAGACGAAATACTTCCGAAGGATGCACCAGTGAGCGTCCGATATGCTTCCTCAGGATGTGCGGGTTCGGCACGGCCGCCTCGTGCCAGTCCAGGCTACTGGCTAGGATAATTCAAACGCGAACGACACTAGGCCAACGATCGGCTGGGGCGGTTAGCGTCTTCTCGAGGAGGGCATCCTTCGCTCGGGGGAAGTAGAGAATGGCCGTTACGACCTGCGACTGTCCGAATCCGAACTGCGAGGCTCCGCCGCATAAGGGCAACGTGCGCTGCACGACGCCGAAACCGCCAACGTTTGGCGGCGGCGCGCGCTTCGTGGAGAGTAATCCCGAAACGTGGGCCGATCCCAACGCATGGGTGGAGATCCCGGAGGGATTCGAGTGTCCGGCTTGCGACGTTGCCAATCCGTCGCAGCGAAACGCGCCGCAAGCCGGTGCCGTTACGCCTAATCAGGAGCGGTAACGACGAACTGGTCTTGTTGTGTGGCGATCCTTCCCATAACGGGGTTACGAAGCAGCTCAATCGCCGCGCGCACGTCTTTGCGTTGGCAGGTTGCCGTGCTGCCCTGTGCGGCAAGGTCTTGATTGACGAGCACCATTGCGACGTCTTCGGTTAGGCGAGGCGATTCCGCCGGATCGCCATGGTAGGCTTGTTGCGTCGTCCAGCCCGTGCGCACGATTGCGTCGGCGATGAGTCGGACTCGTTTGGCGCGGCCGTGCCGGCGTTCCCAGGCTAAGTCATCGAGCGCATCGGCTGCAAAGCCGGGAGAGAAGAGCGCTTTAAGTTCAAGCGGATTGGCCTCGATCCGCAACAGCGTCGAGAGGTCGTCGACGGTCCAGGCGCTGACGCCGTGGTTGTGGAGTTCCTTCGTGAACTCGATTTCGCCGGTAAACGCGCGCGCGACTAACGCGCAGTATTGTGCGGCGAAGGGTTCTTTAAACTTCGCTGCTTCGAAAACGCTTGGGTCGTTAACGCCCTCGTCGGCGGATTTACATTCGATCGTGAAGCGATAACCGAGCGTTCCGAGGGGCGCATCGGCGTAGCCGTCGGGGTTCTTTTGGCCACCGACGTGTGTCGTGGTGAATCCGAGCGCTGAAAACGCGTCGCAGACGGCGAGCTCGAACGCTGCCGGATCGTTGCTGGAGGCGGTTGCGGTGAGGCGATCGATGAGTGCTTGGGTTTCCGGCGAGAGCGGCGATGCCGGCGCTTCTGGTAATTCGGGCCACTCGTCGCGCGGCTCATTGATGCGAAACGAGCGATCGGCGTTCTGGACGATCGCCGGCTTGCGCCCGTTGCCGTTGGCGCGAGCGATGTACTCGATCAATGACGTGTAGACGTATTTGTGGGTCGTCGCCGGATCGAGAAGATGCCCTTGTTCCGCCGAGGCGAGGATTTCTTCGGCCGTGTGGGAGTGGCCGTCTTGGAGCACGGTTATTGCTGCAGAGACGATGGGGCCGTGAGATTTCGGTCGCGGTTCAGAGTAATACGAAGCAGTAGTTCCGTTGCGCTTCGCTGGAAACGTTTGCGACCAGAAGTCGGCACCCTTCGCAGCGAGCATGTCGCCGTAGCGCTTCATCCACCAGTGATAGTTCGAAACGGTGACGCCGCCGTTTACGAATGGCGTATCGGCCTCTTGCAGCATGCGGACGTCGATCGGCATGGCGACCGGGAATCCGTGGGAAGCGCGGACCGAATACGGCAGAACGCTGAACCGGCCGATCGCATTGGTCTCGACGTGCAGATGCGCGGGCACGCCGCCGCCCTGCGTGTTTGGGTCGGTCGTTACTTTGTCTGGTGCGCGCGCGACCGCTTCGGTGCATATTCCGTGAAGCCACGTACGAAGCTCGTCGTATGCCGGCGCGTCGGCAAAGGGAATCCAAACGGCGCAGCCCTTTCCGCCGTCGTAAACGCGGATGGACTGAAGGTTGAGCTCTTCGAGAATGTCTTCAACGACCGTGACGCCGCTTTCGAGGTCATCGATTGCGGCGTTTTCGACGACCGGCTTCGGTACTTCGACCAACACGCGGCCGAAGCGCGCGCGGGTCGGATCGTTGGCCGTCGGCGACCAAGAATACACTTCGATCGCGCCGTGCGCGACCAGTCCCGCGATTCGTTCGCGCGAGAGCGCCGGATAGCGTGCGATTCCGTGCTTCGTAGCAACGTCCACGACCGGTGCTTTCGGTTTGGTTTTTGCCGACAGCGGTCCGTGATAGATCGTCGGGCCCTTGAATCCGCCGGGCAGCGTCGTCCACACGAATGGGATCCCGCCGAAGAGCCGTTCCAGATAGGAACCGGCTAATGCGTAATGCGCCTCCAGCTCTTTTGCAAATGAAATATCATAAACGAATGTCTCGTTTAACATGCCCACACCCTCCGTTGGGGGCGGGCATTCAAGCAGGCGAACG
>DASRSM010000268.1:0-5418 GCA_035656415.1 Vulcanimicrobiaceae bacterium
GCCGTCTGCGTCGCAGGCGCAATGCGATGGTGGCCGTTCGGTAAGCCACCGTGCATAGCACCGAATCCGCCGATGTCGTTTGTCCCGCAGTTGAGAATCACCGTCGATGCGTCCGGCGGCATTTTTGGCAGCGTTAGTCGAACCTGAGCGCACGTATATCCCGGTACCGCCAAATTGACGAGTTTAACGCCGACGCGACGCGCGTACAGCGAAGCATAATTCTGCGTTGCCGGTTGCGGCAAAGCCCATCCATAGGTGATCGAGTCGCCCAGTGCAACGATGAGGCGATGCGACGGTCCGGCCGCTCGCGCGGGTACGGCCGCGCGCGTGCTCATTGCGATTGCGGCACTTGCGAGAAGGGCCGGCACAAAAAGATGCCGGGTGATGCTCATAACGCCATGGTTCCCAATCTTAGTACGGACGAATGCAACCGTGCTCCGTCCTCGGGGGTAAAAGCTCTCGTGGACCTCTATCGCGGGGAGCTCGAAACCGCGTTCGGGCGAATGCAACTGGCGGTGGACGCGGACGGCGTTCTCGTCGAGACGTGGCTGCCCGGCCGAGCGAAGCGAAAAGACTCGACGGATAATCCGACGCCCGCAGCCGTAGCGGGCCTCGATCTCGCCAGGAAACAGCTCGAGCAGTACTTCGAGCGCAAGCGACGGACGTTCGAACTGCGATTCGAACCCCGCGGCTCGGCGTTCGAGTTGGAAATTTGGAAGCGGTTGTGTGAGATTCCCTACGGCTGTACCGTATCGTACGGAGCGATCGCGGGCGAACTCGGTTTGATCAACGGAGCTCGCGCCGTGGGTCGAGCCAACGGTGCCAACCCGATTCCGATCGTCATTCCGTGCCACCGCGTGATCGGCAGCAGCGGCGAGTTGGTGGGCTTCGGCGGCGGCTTGCCGTTAAAGCGCGCCTTGCTCGAACTTGAAGGAATGCCGGCGCAACCGCGCCTTTTCTAGAACAGCAGGCGATCGAGTCCGCGCACGACGCCCGTCGTTTGCATAACCTTTTTAACCGCGAGCAGCGTGCCGGCGACGTACGGCTGCGCTCCCGCGCCCGCATCGTGGCGAATCGTCAGCCGCTCGTCGGGCAAGCCGAAGATCGTTTCGAACGAAATCACGTACCCCGGTAAGCGCAACGAATGCACCCGCGTTCCGGCGACGTTTTGGCGAACGGATGCGAGTTCTTCGGCCAGCTCGCGCGTCGTGCCGCTCGGAGCATCGACCTTAGCTGCATCGGCGTAGTCGACGATTTCCCAGCTCGGCAAATACCGCGCCGCAAGCAGCGCGCAGTGCTTGGCAAGGGCGGCCGTAGTCGAAAAGTTTCCCGCGGCGATGACGCCCAGACCGTGCGATTTCGCCTCACGATCGATGTCGGCGTAATCTGCGGCCGTCAATCCTGAAGTACCGATAACCACGCGTAGGCCTTGGCGCAACGCTTGCACCACGCGGTCCTTTACCGTCGCCGGATCGGTATAATCGATGAGAACGTCGGTGTTCTTGCTCGAAATCGAACCGAGATCGCTCGAAACGAAGACTCCGCTTGGAGCCAGCCCGAGGACGGCTCCAATATCGTCTCCCGCCCGCTTCCGCGCGATCGCACCGGTGAGCTCGAACTCCGAAGATGCTAGAACCGCTGTGGTGACGGCCCCGCCCGTCCAGCCCGTCGCGCCGGCGACGCATACGCGTATGCAGTTCAGCACTTGCGCGTGTAGCTTGCTCCGGATCCGCTCATGTGCTTGCCGTCGGCCGATAACGTCAACGTTTTGTTGCCGTAGTACGTCAGCGTTACGGTAGTTCCGGCGAGATACCAGTTGCCCGAAACGCCGTCAGGATCGGTGAGGCCGCCCTCGGTATCCATAGTGAGGACCAGCTTGGGGTTGTTATCGGAAATCCACGTGCCGACCAAATTGGTCGTGCTGCATCCGCTGGGTACCGGCGTCGGCGTCGCAAGTGTCGTCACCGTCTTACCCGAGAAACTGTGCGCGATATTAAGACAGAGCGGGTCGGCTTCGAAGGGACTGCCGGGCTGCTGCACCGCGCACGTAAACGTTACGACGTAACCCTTAGGAGCCAGCGCGCACCGGACGATGGCGGCGGAGGTGTTCTGCCCCTGGCCATTGGGCTTGCCGTAGGCTAACCACTCGCCGCTGCCCGGACTTTTTTCCGTAGCGTTTTGCAGGTACGCGTTGAGGGCAGACTTGGCTTTCTGGCTGCATTGATCGACCGAACCGCCCTCGTAGACGTATCGTATGCCGGTCGACATTTGCACGCCCGCGCGAGCCGGTGCGACGACGGCCAGCAGAAGCGCGGCAAGCGCGACGCTCGCAGTGATCCGTGCCTTACCGATCACTTCTTACCTCCCGTCGTGCCCGTTCCATACGCCGATTGCTTGGCATCGAACGCCGCGCCTAGCTTCGTGCACAAATCTGCAGCGGACATTTGACTCGGTGGAATTTCGACCGCACATTCGAACGTCACGAAGTAGCCGTTGTCGATCGGATAGCAGTGAATCGACGCCGCCTGCGGCGGGGTGGCCGGCGCCTCGACGTGAGCGTACGCACGCCATTCGCCGGGGTTGATTTCGTCGGGCCGCTGAAGCAGTGACGTAAGCGCGCTTTGCGCGCGCGCGTTGCAGTCGCTGTCGGTCTGACCCGTAACCGTTTTCTTGTCGCCCATCGCCATATCGATCGCGGCAGGTGCCGCGGTCGTGCAAAGCGCGGCGAACGCGCCGAAGGCGACGGTGAATAACGCTAGGCGATAACGAGGCGTCCCAGCCACGGCGATTACCTCCTTCTTATTAGGTCAAGGATATGCACGCTGGTAAGCCATTTCCTACCCGCCGGCGATGGCGCCGACAATTAAGAACGGCTCGTCGCCGCCGCAGACCGCCCCCGGGAGCGGCGCGTCCGGAGAATCGTGCGAGAGGTCGCGCTCGCAGGCAAAGAATCGAATGAAGGGCCTGCGACGCTTGCTGGTGTGGTCGCGGATCGCGCCGCACAAAACGGGATAGCGCGTCTCCAGCGCGTCGAGCACCGTCGCTTGCGTCGCATCCCCGTCCACGTCGACCGTCACCTCTGCGGTGTCGATACGCGCCAGCGTCCGAAGGTGTGACGGGAGCACGACGCGGATCACGTCAGCGTCTGTACCTCGACCGAAAGCACCGCTGGAAGGTCGTGCACGATCGGCGACCACGTGTCGCCGCCGTCGGCCGACGCGTAGACCTGGCCGCCGGTCGTCCCGAAATAGATTCCGCACGAATCGAGCCCGTCCACCGCCATCGCGTCGCGCAAGACGTTGACGTAGCAGTTGTTCTGCGGAAGTCCGTTCGTTAGCGGCTCCCATTCGTTGCCGCCGCTTCGGCTGCGATACACGCGCAGCGCACCGTCGAGTGGAAAATGCTGCTCGTCGCTCTTGATCGGAACGACGTAGACCGTATCCGGCTCGTGCGCGTGAACGTCGATCGCAAATCCGAAATCGGTGGGTAAGTCGCCGCTGATTTCGGTCCACGACTCACCCGCGTCGTCGGTTCGCATGACATCCCAATGCTTTTGCATGAAAAGCACGTTGGGGCGCGACGGATTCATCGCTAGACGGTGCACGCAGTGACCGGTTTCGGCGTCGGGAACCGGAATGAAGCGCGAAACGAGCCCGCGATTGATCGGCTTCCAGGATTCGCCCCCGTCGTCGGTGCGAAACGCGCCGGCCGCAGAGATGGCGATGAAAATGCGTTTGGGATCTTTCGGGTCGACGATGATCGTGTGCAGGCACATGCCGCCCGCGCCGGGCTGCCATTGCGGCGCCGAATCGTGGTTACGCAGCGCCGGCAGCTCGTACCAGGTATCTCCCCCATCCGTCGTGCGAAACAGCGCGGCGTCCTCGGCGCCGGCGTACACGACGTTGGGATCGTTCGCAGACGGCTCGAGGTGCCAAATGCGCTTGAACTCCCACGGCCGCTGCGTGCCGTCGTACCACTGGTGAGTGCCGGTCTCGCCGTCGTACAGAAACTTGTTACCGACGGGATTCCACGTCTTGCCGCCATCGTCGGAGCGCTGCATCTGCTGTCCGAACCAACCGCTGGTTTGCGAAGCGTAGAGACGATTCGGATCCGCGGGCGACCCGTTGACGTGATAGATCTCCCAACCGGGGAAGAACGGTCCATCGACCTGCCAATTTTTGCGCGATCCGTCCGAGCTCAGAACGAACGCCCCCTTACGGGTGCCCACCAAAACGCGTACGCTGCTCATGCACGGCGGATTACGAAGGGCCGCTCGCAGAAGCCTGTTCCCATGGGGGAGAAGCTCGCGTTCCTCGCCGCACTCGCGGCCCTGGGAGCATCGCCGGGACCGGGTGCCTATGCCCTCGCCGAGGATGCCGCTCGTACGCTTGCCGCAGGACGTCACGGCGCCACCGCGTTTTCGCTCGCGTACCGCTACACGGAGCACGGGCCGGCACACAACGTCGATCGATCGGCGCGCGCGGTCGTGCTGCGCGACGACGGGGCGGTCCTCAAGGTGCGCACGTTCGGCGACGATTCCAACAAACCGACGTTCGTGGAAGACGACTACCGGTTGCCGATCGAAACGAAGTATCTTGCGGAGTATCGCTTCGCGCCCGGATCTGCGGCGTGCGACCGCTGCCCGTCCGGTGCGATTGCCGTCGATTTCACGAGTCTGGAGCGCAACGACGAACACGGCGACGGAACGATGTGGATTGACGGTTCGTCGTCTCGCTTCGTCGCATTACACTTCCATCCCAGCGTGTTGCCTGCTCACACGGATTCAGCCGACATCACCGTTGCGTTCGGACAGGTGTTACCAGATTTATGGGACGTTACGGTAACCGAACAGCAATATAACGGCCACACGTTCATCTTCCACGGCTGGGGACACGTGCAGCAGAAGCAGATCGACTATCGCAGGTACGCTTCGGTGGGAGCGGGACTTACGGCGTTGTCTGCCGCGGAACCGGCGCCCAGCGCTGCCACGCCCAAAAAGCGATAGCACCGCTGACCAGCACGGCGATGCCGTACATCGTGTCGCGCGGATAGATAACGATTTCCGAGACGAAGATGCCCACGAGCGCTGCGATGAAAATCGCGGTGGTAAACGGATGCCCCGGGACGCGCAAGAACGGTGCCGGTTTTGCCGCATCGCGCCGGCGGAAGATGAAAAGCGCAACCGCGGCGAGTCCGGAAAAAAGCCATTGCGGCAAAACGACCCAGTTGATGATTTGTTCGTAGCTACCGCTTAACGCAATTGCCGATCCGATAATCGCTTGCACGAGAATCGCGACCACCGGCACGCGACGGTTGGGGCTGACCCACGCCAACCGACGGAAAAATAAACCGTCGGCCGCCATTTGGTAATAAACGCGCGGATGAACGAGCATGCACGTGCTCAAATAGCCAAGCGTC
>DASRSM010000269.1:0-13290 GCA_035656415.1 Vulcanimicrobiaceae bacterium
CGTTCTTGCCGTCTTTTTTGAGATCGCCGACCTTCGTGTTGAGCATGATCTCGACGCCCTGCTTCTTGAGGATGCGTCCGAGCGTCTTACCGATCTCCGCGTCGGTGCCGGTGAGAATCTGCGGCATCATCTCGACGACTAGCACTTTCGCACCTAAGCGCGCGTAGACGGTCGCGAACTCGAGACCGATGACGCCGCCGCCGATAACGAGCAAATCTTTGGGAACGCGCTTAACCTGCACGGCGTCGTCCGAGTTGACGATCGTTTCGCCGTCGCGCGGCCACGCCTTCACGTCGACCGGTGCGGAACCCGTCGCGATCACGACGTTCTGCGCCTTGATCGTGTCGGTGGTGCCGTCTTTCTTTTTTACCGAGATTTCGGTCGGGCTGACGAACGACGCTTCGCCGTAAACGAACTCGACGTTGTTCGCTTTGAACAGCGTCTTGACGCCCGAGACGTTCGAGTTCACGACGTCGTTCTTGAACTTTGCGACGCCCTCACGATCGACGGTCGGCTTCGCGACGGTCAAGCCGATCGCGCCGGCATGTTCGATGTGGCGGATGACCTCGCCGACGTGCAGCAGCGCCTTGGTCGGGATGCATCCCCAGTTGAGGCAGACGCCGCCCACCTCATCGCGATCGACGCAAATAACTTTCTTTCCGATTTGTCCCAGCCGGATCGCGGCATGGTAGCCGCCGGGGCCGGCGCCGATGACGATTGCGTCAACCTGATGTTCAGCCAAGTTTGTGCTCCTACGTGTGAGTGCTCTACCGCTAAGATGGGGCGAACAGTGATTTCCGTTTCAGAGGCGCCCCCGCCTGGCCCCGCCAATGGACTAGTCCATGGCGACCGTTGGACTGCTGCCGGAGCTCGACCGGGATTCGATCGTTCCGCTCTACCGGCAAATCTACGAGCACTTGCGTGAGGCGATTCTGACCGGCACACTTCCGGAGTCGACCCGCCTGCCGCCCGAGCGCAACATGGCCGAGAAGCTCAACGTCAACCGCAGCACGGTCGTACACGCCTACCGCGAGCTGGTTGCCGACGGCCTCATCGAGCAGCGGGTGGGGTCGGGATCCCGGGTCGTGCCGCAGCTGCGGGCGGGTCAGCCCGAGCGCTCGGCTGCTGTGCCCTGGTGGGTCACCCTGCCCCCGTGGCGGGTCGGCGAGTTCCCCAACGTTCTGGGCGAGCTGGCGGCAAAACAGGAGAGCGGGCGGATCTCGTTCGTGCAGGGCGTCGCTCCCGACGAACCGTCGCCGCTCGGCGAGCTCGCGAAGTCGTTCGGTCACGTCGCGCGCGATCCGCGCTTCGTCCTCTCGTACGGCGACTCGGAAGGCTACGAGCCGCTGCGCGCGGCGATCGCTGCGCGGATGAACGCGCGCGGCGCGACCACCGTCACGCGCAACGGCGTCATCGTGCTCACCGGTTCGACGCAAGGCATCGCGATCGTCGCCCAGAGCTTAGCGGAGCCCGGCGACGAGATCATCGTCGAATCGCCTTCGTATCCTGGCGCGCTGCAAGTCTTTCAGATCAACGGTCTGCGCGCGATTCCGGTACAGGTCGACGACGAAGGCATGCGCGTGGATCACGTCGAGGCGATCTTACGGACGCGCCGTCCACGCTTCATCTATACGATGCCGTCGCTGCACAATCCGACGAACGCGACCATGAACGCCGATCGACGCGAACGTTTGGCGACGATCGCCAAACGCGCCGGCGTTCCGATCGTCGAAGACGATCCGTACGGTCCGCTCGCGCCGGAATCCGGACCCCCGCTGGTCGCGCTGGCTCCCGATTACGTCGTGTACTTGTCGACGTTTTCGAAAACGATCGCACCGAGCTTGCGCGTCGGCTGGCTCGTCGCACCGCGGACGATTCTGGAACGGCTGCTACTGCGCAAGCAAGCGTACGACATGGCGACCAGTCTGTACGTTCAGGCTGCGGTAAACGATTATTTGGAACGCGGTTACGACGCGCACATCGAGCAGCTTCGCGAGGAGCTGCAGCTGCGGCGTAAGCTCGCAGACGAAGCGATCGCGCGTTACTGGCCGGCATCGCTCAAGGCGGGCGGCCCTTCGGGCGGATTCTACCTATGGATAACGACGCCGCGCGAAGTTCGCGCGCGCGCGCTGCTCGACGCCGCCGAACGCCGCGGCGCGTCGTTTCTGTTCGGCGAAGCGTTTTTCGCAAGTTCGGGAGGCGATCATCACTTTCGGCTGGCATTAACGGCCGTGACGCGCAAGGAAATCGGCGAAGGAATCCGTCGCATCGGCGAAGCGTTCGCGAGCTTGCGCGCGTGACGCGCATCGCGCGCCGCCTGCTCGACTGGTACTCCGAGCACGGACGAGCGACGCTGCCGTGGCGCGTCGTTCGCGATCCGTACTATACGCTCGTGAGCGAGTTCATGCTGCAGCAGACGCAAGTCGATCGCGTGGTTCCAAAGTTCGAAGCGTTCGTCGAGCGCTTTCCGACCTTCGACGCGTTAGCGAATGCGTCGACCGCAGACGTTCTGCGCGCCTGGAAAGGCCTGGGGTACAACTCGCGCGCGGTACGGCTCAAACGCCTAGCGGAAGCGGTAATCGAGCGTTACGGCGGGCGCATGCCGCAGGCGACGGACGAGCTGCTCGATCTTCCGGGAATCGGACCGTACACCGCTTCCGCAGTTCGCGCATTTGCATTTAACGTCGACGATTTGCCCGTCGACACGAACGTGCGCCGTATCGCCGAGCGCGTAGGAAGCGACCTGAATCCGCCGCGCGGAAAGGCGCACGACTGGGCCTCGGCCCTTATGGACCTAGGTGCAACGGTTTGCAAGGCTCGCGCTCCAAGTTGTCTGCTCTGCCCGCTGCGCGGCGACTGTGCGTGGGCGCCGCTGGCGCCCGATTCGAGCGCGCCGGCGCAACGCAGGCGCGAGGATGCAGTTCCTTTCCAAAAGACTGCGCGATACGCGCGCGGCCGCGTCATCGACCGTTTGCGCGAGCTTCCGCCGGGCAAACGGATCTCGTTTCTCGATCTGCATCGCGACCTCGAGCCGCTGCTTCCGGGGCGCACCGTCGACGACGTTCGCGCGCTCGTCGTAGCGCTCGAGCGCGACGGTTTGATCGCGCGCGACGGCGAGTCGCTGACGCTGGCCGATTAAGATCCATTCGTGCGCGAGCTTTTCGAAGGCCGGCGCGGTCGCGTCGCCGCCGGTTTGTTGGTCTCCGAGTTCGTTGCCGCAACGCAAGGATTGGTGGTTGCGGCGATCATGCCGCGCGTCGTTGCCGACTTGCACGGACTGGGCGAGTACGCCCTCGCGTTCACCTCGTTCTTCGCGGCGTTCTTTCTGTTTCTGCCATTTGCCGGACCGTGGGCCGATCGTTTCGGACTTCGTCGCGTTCTCGCGGTCGCGTTGGGGCTTCTCGGCGCCGGCTTAGCGCTGGTCGCCGTTGCGCCGAATATGCCCACGTTCTTGGGCGCACGCTTCGTCGAAGGCGTCGGCGACGGTCTCGATTACGCAATGTCGTTTACTGCGATCGCGAAATCGTTCCCCGATCATTTGCGAACGCGTATGATGTCGCTCAACGCGACCATGTGGGCCGTGCCGGGACTCATCGCGCCGGGGCTCGGGGCGTACGTTGCAACGCAGTTCGGATGGCGCTGGGCCTTTGCCGGTTTGCTCCCGCTGATCGTCGTAGCGGCGGTGCTGATTGTGCCGGCAGTCGAGCAGCAGCCGAGCGCGCAACGTACCGATCCTTTCGGCGCGCTGCGATTGCTGTTTTCGCGTGCGACGCTATTCGCGCGCGGCTCGATGCACGCGTCGCTCTTTGCATTTGCGTTATTGCATACCGCGTTCTTCGGCGCCGATGCGTACGTCGCACTCGCCCTCGTCGGCGTTCGCGGGCTCTCGCTGGAAGCGGCGAGCCTGTGCATCACCTCTGCCGTGCTGGGCTGGTCCGCCACGGCCCTGTTCGCGCCGTGGCTGCAAGAGCGGTGGGGCAGCGCGCGAGTCGTGACGATGGGAGCGATAGCGTGCGCTGTCGCAACGGCAGCGTTCGTCGCGGTCGCTTTGGGCTCGCCGATTTGGATTGCCTACGCGGCGTGGGTCCTCGCCGGCGCAGGTATGGGCTTCGCGTACCCGACCCTGTCGGCTGGCGTTTTTAGCGGCGCATCGGAAGGCCGTGAAGGCATCGTTTCTTCCGCGATGGGGCTTGCAGCGGTCGTCGGGCTGCTCGCAGGAACGTCGATTTGCGGCATACCGGTTGCCGTTGCGGCGCGATTGGGAACGCAGCTGCGCGATGCACTCGCCCTTACGTTTTTGCTTGCGACGCTCTTCGGCGTGGCGTTAGTCGCCGTCGCCGCCAAGACTATAGCTCGAGGAGCTCCAAGTCGCACGAAGCCGTAACGATACGGCTCTGGCGCGAACGCGCGTCGACGACCGTATACGTATGGATTGGTTCGGAATAGAGCTGCAGCGTGTACGCCGTCGCTGCGGTCGCGTTGCGCACGCGATGCAGTTCGCACGGACCGCCGCGATGATCGACGTCTCCTAAGCCGAGCGACATCTTTCCGGCGGGGCGCAGATCGACGACCGCGCTGCTTCCGTCCTCGTCGCGATCGAAGTTTTCAACCTCGAGCGCGCCTTCCATCATCAACACCCAGCAGTCGGACTTGCCGTGATCGTGAATCGGGCTTATCGATCCCGGCGACCAGCGCATCACCACGACCTCGTAACGCGGTGCGCGTAAAAGCTGCGTTCGCGTGTACGCATAAGGGATCATTGGTAAACGCTCGCGATAACTTGCGAAACGCTGTGCGTAGCGTTGCATCGCGTCGAGAAATTCGTCGTCGCCCATCGCTTGCGCGAGGCGATCCATGCCGGCCGTCACGATGCTGCCTCCAGCGCCGCGTGCGAGCTTTCGCGTACGACGGTTCGAGCGATCGCAGCGGCCTGCTCGCGCGTCTCGGGTACTGCGGTGGTCTCGTAAAACAGCCCGCGCAGCGGCGGTCCCAGCGTAAAGACGCGATCCACTTTGTTGCCCGCGGCGTCGACGACGTGGAGATCGGGTGTCGCTTCCAGCCCTAAATGCAGTTCGTCGGAACGAATCGTTCCACGACGAATGAGATTCTGCACGAGGGGATGCCGCACACGCTCGTAGTCCCCGTTAGGGCCGGTACAATTGATCGCGCAAGAAACCACGAAACTGCTCATTCCCCGCGGACCTTGAAGTTCCACCCTAATGCGCCGATCCGGAGTCTCGGTCGCTTCCCGGATTCGTCCGCGATGGCTAACGAGCCGTCCCTCGCGGCGCATCCGTTCGCACGCTACGGCGGTCTTCGGCGGAACGCGATAGCGATGGATCGCCCAGAAGACTTCGAGGTGGCGCAGGAAGCGTTTGCGTTCGCGAACGTTCCACGACGTCCAAATGTCGCCCGATACGGGCCGAATAGCCTCGACGACGTCGCGCCAATCTCCGCCGCGCGCCGAGTGCGCTCGCGCTGCGGCGCGCAGCGAACGCAACAGAGCGTACGGCGTCTGCGTCTGCAGAGCTAGCTGCGACGGATCGAGCGCGCGAGCGAACGGGTTTTCAACGCACGGCGACAGGCCGCGGCGCGACACGAGATGCAAGGTCCCCTCAAAGCCGCGCTCGTCGAGGAGCGCGGCTGTATCCATTGCCGTCAAGCCGTTGCCGACGATCAGCATATCGCCGCGAAGGTGCGCCGCACCGGGGTCGAAACGCCACGGATCGGCGACGAAGCCCGCGTGCCGGTGGAGCGCTTGCGGCAGAAACGCGTAATCCGGTGGAAAGTTTCCTAAGGCCAACACGACGTGGCGCGCGGCGCGTTCGCCGCCGTGCGCGTCGACGACCGTAAAGTATTCGCCGTCCGCAACGACGTCGACGACTTCGGCGCGCAACGTTTCGAATTCGGGACGGAGGTCGAGCGCTTCACGAAGGCGCTCGCGAAGATAGCGTCCGAACGTCCGGCGCGAGATCAAAGCGGATTCGGGTTCGGTGCGCAGCCACTTGACGAGATGTTGTTTGTCACCGGAAACGGCGCTCATTGCGCGCGCCGTGCCGTTCATGTAAAGCCGGTCCGTGGGTGGTGCGTAGGCGCTGCCGGGCCCAGGTTCGGCCGCGTCGATCAGGAGCGCGCGAAAACCCGGCGGGGCCAGCAGTGCAAGCTCTGCGGCGACCGTCGTCCCGGCAAGTCCCCCGCCGACGATGACTGCGTCGAAGAGCTGGCCCGAATCCATGGCTCTATGTATATCGGCCGCTTGGCCGGTATCGGCCAACTACGATTCGGCTTTGCGCTTATCTATCATAGCCTCGATCGCGCGGTATATGCGCGGTACGTACTCGTGTTTATAGGGATAGATCTCGACGGGGTCGGTCGTGTGAACGAGCATTGCCGGATCGGCCTCGAACACGATGAGCCGTCCGTCCGGCCCGATCGAACAATCGATCCCGAAATATTCCAATCCGACGGCCGCGCCGACGTCACGCAGCGCCTTTTGCAAACCGTTTGTAAAGACCGATCCCAGGTCGGCCATGAACGCGGCTTCTTCGTCGCGCATCCATTGATGTTCGGACATCGGCGCGTTGTAGTAATGAATCATCCAGTTCGGCGAGATCGCCAGGTGCACCGGATAGGGCTCGCCATCGACGAACACGACGCGATACTTGCGATAGTTTCCATCGCCGTTGACGTAGTCGATGAACGGACTGACGAAAAAGGACGGCGCGGCAACGCGCGCTGCATACGACGCAAGTTCTTCGTCGCTCGCAAGCCGCGAAAGGTCGTGTCCCGCGTGCGATCCGACGGGGCGCGCGATAATCGGGAACGGAAACGGCGATTCGCCGGAGCTCAATCGTGGAGCGTCGACTTCGGCGACCGGCGCGACTACGCAATTCACGCCGGCCAGCGTCTCCCCCAAACGGCGCCGCCCGACGCCGAGCACGCGTTCGGGCGGGTTGAGCGAGGGCTTCGATTGTAGGTCGATAAACGCACGCGCCGCCTGCAACGATTCGACGGCCTGGTCGGACTCTGCAATCGCGTTGAGGACGGCGTCGTACGGCGGCAGCGTTTCGCGCAGCGCTTGCTCCCGGTCGAGAAGGTAGAGTTTGCAAAAGCTCGTCGTCTTGCGGTCGAAGAGAAAATCGACCGGAATGTTCGTTTGCCAGTCGCCCGGCGCGCAGAGTACGAGCAGGCTGCGCTTTTCGTTGTGAGCGCGATACGCAAAGACGCGTTGCTGCGCCAGGGCTCGCCGCTGATGCGAGACGGCTTCACCGAGCTCACCTTTGATTTGGAGAAGTTCGTACAATCCCAAGTTCGCCGCGACGGACGACGGCTCGACGTCGAGAGCTTCGTAGAAAAGCCGGCGGGCCGCGTCGACGCGCCCGTCGCGCAGCAGCAGTCCGGCTTTACCGATCAGCGACGCTACGAACTTCGGCGCGCGTTCCAAGGCCGAATCGTACGCCAGCATCGCTTCTTTGGGCGCTCCCAAGTCGTCGAGCGTCATGGCGAGATTGTTGTAGAGTACCGCGGCTTGCGGATACCTCACGATCGCTTCCGAAAACGTCGCTGCGGCCTCGTGCAGACGCCCCTGCGCGCGCAAAGCTACGGCTTTCTCGTTGAGCGACTGGATCGTTTCGGCCATGCGGGGAGTTACGCGGAGGCTCCGAAACGTCCCTAGCACCATGGCGTCGATACCGTTCCCTAAGAAGAAAGTGCCGCGGGAGACCGCGACCGAGCAGCTCGCCATTTTGGAGCGCACCTATCCCCACGCGGTCACTGCGCTGCATTACGACAACGAGTTCCAGCTGCTCGTGGCGGTCATTCTTTCCGCCCAGTGCACCGACGCGCGCGTGAATATGACGACGCCGACGCTTTTCGCGAAGTACCCGACGGCCCAAAAGCTGGCGGCCGCCGACCAGTCCGACGTCGAGCGGATCATCAAGTCCTGCGGATTTTTTCGCATGAAGGCGCGCAACATCGTCAACTGCGCGCGCGACCTCGTCGAACGGTTCGGCGGCGTGGTTCCCCACGATCGCGAGGACCTGGAGTCGTTGGCCGGAGTCGGCCGCAAAACGGCGAGCGTCGTTATGGCCGCCGCCTTTCAGGAAGCCGCACTTGCGGTCGACACGCATGTGTTCCGCGTTTCGCACCGGCTAGGGATCACGCTCGGCAAGACGCCGCGTCAGGTCGAGGACGACCTCACCGCGTTGCTGCCAAAATCCAAATGGGGCGACGCCACGCACTGGCTGATCATGCACGGCCGCGCGATCTGTAAAGCGCCGACGCCGCAGTGCGCGCGCTGTCCCGTAAACGCGTTGTGTCCGACGCCGGCGATTATTAGTCGAACGTTAACGGCCCGGGTCCGTGCAGGTGGCTCGGCGGTTCCAGCTCGGCGTCGGAAGCGATCTGTTTCAAAAGCGAAGAAGCGGTAAGACTTTCGCCGTAACCCGATTCGGTCGAGATCTTTGAAAGATTGACGAGCGCCGGTACGTCCGCGTTAGGATCGAATTGATAGTCGCCGTCGAGGCCGAGCCCGTTGACGCGCACGAGCTGGTTAACGTCGTCGAGGTCGAGCGACACGCGGTGATCGCGAAAGCGTAAGCGCAGCCTCAGAGGACGCTCGAGGCGTATCAGCTTGGCGCCGGTGCCTTCGCCCACGATCGCGTTTAGCCGCTTGATTCCGGCCGCAAGCTGCTCGGCAAAGAGACGCAGCGATTCCTCGGCGTCTTCGGGTTTACGCGCGACGAGCTCGCCGGCCGCTTCGTCGATAGCTTTACCGACTTCGCGGCGCGCGCGAATCTTTTGCGCGGCCGCAACGATGGGGTTCTGTGCGGTGAATTCCGGTTCCAGCGGATCGGCCATTCCGATGCCTTCGCAATTTCAGACTTTCTTCATTCAATGTGGCCACGCTGAACGGAAGTTTTCACGTTTGCAAATCTTCGAGGTGTCACGATGAATTCACGCATGCGCTCGCTTCCATTCGCCCTTGCTCTCGTCGCTCTGACGGCGGCCGGCTGCGGGGGGCATAACGGCGCTTCCGGCGTGCCTTCGGCCGAGACTAACGTGCCGATGACACGCGAGGCCGCCGCCAGCCCCGATTCGGTGTTGCGGCGCTTGCAGAAGAAGGTCGTCATCGGTTCCACTATCGATCCGAAGTTCGGCCAGCTCAACCCCTACGGGCTCGACGTCGCCCGGTCCGCGGCGGGGATGTTCGCGCAAGGCGACTTGGCGGTGTGTAACTTCAACGCCAAGAGCAACGTCCAGGGAACCGGCTTCACGATCGTCGCGCTGCACCCGGTGCCCGGTTCTAAGCCGACGCTGGTCTACGCCAGCAAGAAGATACTGGAAGGCTGCAACGCGATCGCGCTCTCGCCATCGGGAGACTTCATCTGGGCTGCGGATTTCGTAGCCAACGACAATCCCATCATCGATCCGACCGGAAAACTCGTGATGAATATCAAGGGTAAACCGCTCGATCACCCATTCGGGCAGGCGTTCGCGCAGCCCAAAACCGGCGATACGGCTTTTTATGAAAGCAACGCCGGCAGCGGTACCATCATTCGGTTCGACGTCGTAAAGAACACCGAGCAGGTGGTCGCCAAGGGCTTTAAAGTCAATCACGGAAAGCCCGGCAGCATCCTCGGCCCGTCGGGATTACAATACGATGCGAAGATCGACACGCTGTACGTCGTCGACGGAGCCAATAACGCGGTCTACGCGCTCGCCAACGTGACGCAGATTCCCGACAACTGTCTCGCGCTCGAAGACGACGGCACGCACTTTGCGGGCTGCAACGCAGACAGCGCGCGGGTCGTCTACTCCGGCAAGCCGCTCAACGGCCCGATCAGCTCGGCGCTCCTATACAACGGAAGTCTCGTGATCGGCAACACGCTCGACCCGAACGGAAAGAATCTCATGATCGAGATCAATCCGCACGGAAAAGTCCTCGAAGTGAAAAACGTCGACAAGGGGGCCGCGGGCTCGTTGTTCGGCATGGTCGCCACCGGAACGACCGCCGCTACTACGAAGCTGTACTTCAACGACGACAATCACAACAATCTGCAAGTGCTCGAGCCGTAAGGCGAGCATCGCAAAGGCGGCGGCGCGGTCTTTCGACCGCGCCGCTTTTTTGTTAGATGATATAAGAAAGACGTACTATTGGGGTTTCGAGCTCGGCTTGGCCGAGGTCTTAGCTGCCGGTTTGGCGGCCGGCTTTGCGGTCGACTTCGCCATCGGCTTTGCGGCGGGCTTTGCCGTCGACTTCGCCATGGGCTTGGCTGCCGGCTTGGCCGTCGACGCCGCCTTAGCGGTGGACATCGGGGCAGGACTCGACGTGGCGGCGGCCATGGCCGTGCCCGTCATCAAGAACCCCGAAGCCACGAATGCTGCAAGAAGCTTCTTCAAAATATTCACCTCCTTTCACGCAATTTGAACGTAAAGAACCCGCCGGGGATTCGCGCGGGCAAGGAAGCTACCCTTTACTTGCCCTTGCCCACCAATGCGCGCGATACGACGAGGCGCTGGATCTGCTGCGTGCCTTCGTAGATCTGCGTTATTTTCGCGTCGCGCATCATTCGCTCGACCGGATACTCCGACGAGTACCCAAAACCGCCCAGCACCTGGACGGCATCGGTCGTCACCGACATCGCCACGTCCCCGCATTTGAGTTTCGCCATCGCGGCCCAGAGCGTTACGTCGGGCGCGCCTTCGTCGCAGCGCTTTGCGGCTTCGTATAGGAGCAGCCGCGCCGATTCCACGTCGGTTTTCATGTCGGCCAACATGAATCCAACGCCTTGATGCTGACCGATCGGCTTTCCGAACGCGATGCGTTCCTTCGCGTAGTTGGTCGCGTAATCGAGCGCTCCGGCAGCAATGCCTAACGCTTGTGCCGCGATGCCGGGGCGCGACTTATCGAGAACGCGCATCGCGATCTTGAAGCCTTCGCCCTCTTCGCCGAGCCGATTGGCCGCCGGCACTTCGCAGTTATCGAAAATGAGCTCGTTGGTCGGGGATCCCCGAATGCCCATCTTTTTCTCTTTCTTTCCTACCGAGAATCCGGGCATTCCCTTCTCGACGACGAACGCGCTGACGCCGCGCGATCCCGCTTCGGGATCGGTGACGGCAAAAACGCAAACCACGTCGGCTACGCTGCCGTTGGTAATCCAAATCTTCTGTCCGCTCAACACGTACGAGTTGCCCTTGCTCTCGGCGCGCGTGCGCATCGAACCGAGCGCGTCGGAACCGCTCGAAACTTCGGTGAGCGCATACGCAGCGAGGTGTTCGCCGGAAGCGATCTTTGGTAAAAACCGGCGCTTCTGTTCGTTGCTGCCGGCGATCATGATCGGCAGCATGCCGAGTTCTTGAACTGCGACGATCAGCGAGCTCGACGCGCACGCTTTGGCGATCTCTTCGACGACCTTGACGTACGTCACGAACGTGCCGCCCAAGCCGCCGTACTCGCTGGGGATGGGAATCCCGAGTAGATCGTTTTGCGCAAAAAGATCTTTGATATCCCACGGAAACTCGCCGGTTTCGTCGATCTCGGCCGCGCGCGGCGCGACTTTCTCGGCAACGAGTTCGCGAACGGAAGCGAGGATGAGGGCCTCTTCCTCGTTGGTAGCGGATTGCATGGATGCCGTCATGCCGAGGGCTTCAACAACGCCGTATCCAAGCCCCGGCTATGCAAAAGGTTTACGCCTCGTGCGCCGATGCCGTCGCCGACATTCCCGGCGGAGCCTCGCTGGCCGTCGGCGGCTTCGGGCTTAACGGCATTCCGCACAACTTGATCGAGGCTCTGCTCGAGCAAGGCGCGACCGGCCTGGTCACCGTTTCCAATAACTGCGGCGTGGACGGCTGGGGCTTGGGCGTCCTGCTCGACAATCGGCGAATCCGCCGAACGACCGGGTCGTACGTCGGCGAGAATAAGGAATTCGAACGTCAGTATCTCAGCGGCGAGCTCGAAGTCGAGCTGTGTCCGCAGGGCACGTTGGCCGAACGTCTGCGCGCGGGCGGCTGCGGCATCCCGGCGTTTTATACCGCAACCGGCGACGGCACGCTCGTCGCCGACGGCGGACTGCCGTGGAAGCACAACGCCGACGGCAGTACGGCGATCGCTTCGCCAAAGAAGGAGACACGCGTCTTCAACGGCCGCGAGTACGTATTGGAAGAAGGCATCGTTTGCGACTACGCGCTCGTGCGCGCGTCGGTCGGAGATCGCGCCGGCAATCTCATCTTTCACAAAGCGACGCGAAACTTCAACCCGTTGTGCGCGATGGCCGGAAAGATTACGATCGCCGAAGTTGAGGAACTCGTCGAGCCGGGGACGCTCGATCCCGAGGGCATTCATTTGCCGGGCATCTTCGTGCAGCGCATCGTGCACGTCGGTCCGCAAGGCAAACGCATCGAACGGGTAACGACACGCAAACGCCCCTTCACTTCGCCTGACGGCCACGCTCAGGACTAAAGGGAGAAAGGTATGGCTTTGACACGGACGCAGTTGGCGGCGCGGGTCGCGCAGGAGTTGCGGGACGGGCAGTACGTCAATCTCGGCATCGGCTTGCCGACGCTGATTCCCAACTACGTGTCGCCCGGGGTTACGGTGACGCTGCAGAGCGAGAACGGCATTCTCGGTCTCGGACCGTATCCGTACGAAGGTGAAGAAGATCCCGATCTCATCAACGCGGGCAAGGAAACCGTGACGGTTATTCCGGGCGCGTCCTTCTTCGACTCGGCGCTTTCGTTCGGAATGATTCGCGGCGGACACATCGATCTGGCGGTGCTGGGCGCGATGCAAGTTTCGGAGCACGGCGATCTCGCGAACTGGATGATTCCCGGCAAGATGGTCAAGGGAATGGGCGGTGCGATGGACCTCGTGCACGGTGCGAAGCGGGTCATCGTCATGATGGAACACGTCGCCAAGGGCAACGCGCACAAAATCGTCAAGCAGTGCTCGCTTCCGTTGACCGGCAAGCGCGTCATTCACCGCATCATCACCGACATGGTAACGATCGACGTGATGCCGGAGGGGTTAGTGTTGCGCGAGTTGGCGCCGGGCGTTACGTTGGACGAGATTGCGGCGGCGACGGAACCGAAGCTTCACGTGCCGGTCGAGCCGATGGTCATGGAGGTTCCGGCGGGGGTCGCATAGCAATCGTAATTTCCTATCGGAGGTGATTATCGATGATTCGTACTCGTATTGGTAAAGCCATCGCGGCATTCGTCTTCGCCGCTATCTTCATGGGCATCGGATTCGGTATCGCGTTCGCGGCGCAGCCTCACATGGTGAACGCGCGC
>DASRSM010000270.1:0-2229 GCA_035656415.1 Vulcanimicrobiaceae bacterium
AACGTCGTCGCGACGCTCAACGGCGAAGGCACCGGCGGAAAAGACGAGACCCGCACGTTCGACATGGTTCTGGTCGCGGTCGGCCGGCGTCCGGTAACCGACAATCTCAAACTCCAGGCTGCGGGACTGTCCGCCGACGACAAAGGCTTCATCGCCGTCGACGCGCAGATGCGCACGAAAGTTCCGAACGTCTTCGCCATCGGCGACGTCACCGGTCAGCCGCTGCTCGCGCATCGCGCGATGAAACAGGGCGTCATTGCCGCCGAAGTGATCGGCGGCGACAAGTCCGCCGCGTTCGATCCGATTGCGATTCCGAACTGCGTGTACACCGATCCCGAAGTAGCGACGGTCGGTCTTTCGGAAGAGGAAGCCAAAGCCAAAGGCTACGAGGTGCGCATCGGTAAGTTCCCGCTCGCCGCGAGCGGCCGCGCGCGCACGATGAACGAGTCCGACGGCCTGCTCAAGCTCGTCGGCGACGCTAAAACCGACTTGCTGCTGGGCATGCACATCGTCGCGCCGCAAGCCGAGTCGCTCATCGGTGAAGGCGTCATCGCGCTCGAAATGGGGGCGACGTTGGAAGACATCGGTCTTTCGGTCCATCCGCACCCGACGCTCACGGAAGGCATCATGGATGCGGCCGAAGCGGCGCACGGCAAAGCGATTCACATCGTCAATCCGAAACCGAAAGCCGCCGCACCGGTCGGAGCCAAGTAAAGGGATAACTCAACGGCGCACGCACGTTTACTCGACTTAGGATCGAAACCGTACCGCGAAGTTTGGGACCTGCAGCACCGGCTGCACGAAGCGATCCGCGAAGGCAGAGAATCGGATACGTGGATCGTCGTCGAACATACGCCGGTCGTCACGCTTGGGCGTCAGGCAAAGCGCGAACACGTTTTACTTAGCGGCGACGTGCTTGCCGCGCGCGGTGTCGATTTCGTCGAAATCGAACGCGGCGGCGACGTCACGTATCACGGACCCGGACAGCTGGTCGTTTATCCGATTCGGAAACTCGAACGTTTTCGCGAGATCGTACCGCTGGTGCGCGCCCTGGAGGGCGCCGTCATCGACACGTGCGCGACGTTCGGGATCGAAGCCGCGCGCTGGAGCGAACACGCGGGCGTCTGGGTCGGTGCAAATCAGATCTGTGCCATCGGCCTGGCCGTACGGAAAATGGTCTCGCTGCACGGCATCGCGCTCAACGTGGCGACCGACCTCGACTACGACAGGCTGATCGTACCGTGCGGTCTCCCGGAGCGCGGAATCACTTCGATTTCCAAGGAAACCGGGCGCCAGGTGAGCGTGGCAGAGGCAAAGGGCGTCCTGCTCAAAGAGCTATCAAAAACGTTTGGGGTGACGTTTACCCCACGACTCGAAGAAGCAATTGAGGCATAATAGCGGCTAGTGGCTGTAGAGATCGATCTGATACGCAAGCCCGCGTGGCTGAAAGTATCGCTCCCGGCGGGTGACGACTACGAGCGCGTCAAGGCGAAGGTCGCGGCGCTCTCGCTGCACACCGTTTGCCGGGAAGCAGCGTGTCCCAATCTCGCGGAATGCTGGGGCGCCGGTACCGCGACCATCATGATTTTGGGCGACACCTGCACGCGCGGCTGCCGCTTCTGTAACGTCAAGACCGGAAACCCGCGCGGCCAGGTCGATTGGCTCGAGCCCGTACGCGTCGCCGACGCGGTGCGCGACCTCGGATGGAAATATCTCGTGCTCACCGCGGTCGATCGCGACGATCTGCCCGACGGCGGCGCATTGATTTTCGCAAACACGGTGCGCGCGATTCACGACCGCGTTCCGGGCGCGCGGGTCGAGATTCTCAGCGGCGATTACCGTGGCGATCTGCGCGCGCTCGACATCGTCATGGATGCGAAACCCGACGTCTTCGCGCACAACCTAGAAACGGTGCGCCGCCTTCAGGCCACGGTGCGCGACAAGCGCGCGAGCTACGAGCAATCGTTGAAGGTACTCCTCCATGCCAAGTCTCGGGCACCCGAACGCTACACGAAGACCTCGCTGATGGTCGGGCTCGGCGAAACCGACACCGAGATCGAAGCGGCAATGGATGACGCCCGCGCGGCGGGCGTCGATATCTTCACGATGGGGCAATATTTACAGCCCAGCAAAAAGCATCTGCCCGTGAAGGAGTTCGTGACGCCGGCGAAGTTCGAGGCACTTGGTGAGCTGGCAAAGTCAAAAGGCTTTCATCAGGTCGTCTCCAGC
>DASRSM010000271.1:0-3487 GCA_035656415.1 Vulcanimicrobiaceae bacterium
CGAACGCTCCCGTATCAAACGGGAGTGGCTATCGCCGCGACGATTCTCTGCGTCGTCGCTTCACCGGCGCTCTTTGGAGTGCGCGCCTTCGCGTCGGCGATACCGCCGGCGCGGGCCGACGCGGCGTTGCCTGGGTTGTACGCCCCCACGCAGGCTCGCGATCGCATTGCAATCGGCAGCGAAGGCACCCCCCTCTCGCGCGCGTCGGCCGCGGCGGTCGTCGACGCCTTGCACGACACAAGGTGGAACGCGTTCACCGTTTCGGGAGATCCGAACGCGAGCGACTGCGCGCGGAAGCCGTATGCCGCCTACGTTGAAGTCCTGACCTCGCAGTTCGCGATAATCGAGGGCACCGATCTCGACGTGGGATTGCGCCTCGAAGACTGCGGCGGTTGGATCGTCAACGAGTGGCACGATCATCAGGTCTTTCCACAGCCGCCGGCGAGCGCCGACGCGGCGGCGCTGGCGCGCGAAGGCGCAGCACGGATGCGCGACTGGATGGCGGCTAATCCCGTGCGCGCCGCGAACTTGCTGCGCGACGGCGTCGCGTGGGTACCGGCGGACGCGCCGACGTACTTCTATACGTTGTTCAAAACCGTCGACGGAAACATGCGCGTTTACGTACGAGGCGGCGGGCCGGCGTATGCCGCCGGCCTGCGATCCGGCGACGTCGTCAATAAGATCGACGGAAAATGGTGGTGGGATTACGGAACGTATCAGGCGCAGTTGCGCGCTTTCGACGGGAAGCCGCACACCTTTGAGATCGTTCGAAAAGGGAGCACGCAGAACGTAGCATTGGGGGAACCGTTTCATGGCTAAAATCGATCCGGCGCTCGCGCAATTCTGCGACGAGCGCCAACCCGCACATCTCGACGAACTCAAGCGATGGATCGCGATTCCGTCGATTTCCGCCGATCCCGGTCGCGTCGGCGACGTATCGAACTGCTGCCTGCTCATCGTCGATCGCATGCGCGAAATCGGCCTCGATGCAAGCGTGCTCGAAACCGACGGCAATCCGATCGCGTACGGCGAGTGGCTCGGCGCGCCGGGGAAGCCGACGATCCTGATTTACGGGCATTACGACGTGCAGCCCGTCGACCCGATCGAGTTGTGGACGAGTCCGCCGTTCGAAGGGACCGTACGCGACGGAAAGATCTTTGGTCGCGGTGCGGTCGACGACAAAGGTCAAGTATTGATGCATCTCGCGGCGATCGACGCGCACTTGCGCACGCGCGGCCGCTTACCGGTGAACGTGAAAGTCGTCGTCGAAGGCGAAGAAGAGATCGGATCGCCGAACTTCGACACCGCCGTCGATCGCTATAAGCGGCAGTTTTCCGCCGACGCCGCCGTCATTTCCGACACGTCGGTATTTGCCGAAGACGTTCCGTCGCTGACGACCTCGGTGCGCGGCCTAGTACATTGGGAAATCGAAGTGCGCGGTCCCGCCGAAGACGTGCACTCCGGATATTTTGGCGGCGTCGTGCACAATCCGTTGGAAGCGTTGGCGCAGATTATCGCCGGCCTTAAAGACGCGCAAGGCCGCGTTACGGTCGAAGGTTTCTACGACGGCGTAGGCGATCTCGATTCCGCATTAGCGTCCGAGTTGCGCGCGCTGCCGTACGATGAGTCGCACGAAGCCGCACAGTTGGGCGTACCTTCGCTTGCCGGCGAAGCGGGACGCATGCCGCTCGAGCGCATGTGGTACCGGCCCACGCTCGAGTGCAACGGCATGTGGGGCGGTTACAGCGGACCGGGCTACAAGACCATCATCCCAAGCTGGGGTAAGGCAAAACTTTCCGCTCGTTTGGTGGGCGAACAAGACCCGTTGCGCGTGCGGCGTGCCGTTTCGGAACACATCGCGCAGCACGCTCCTGCCGGCGTTCGCGTGAACGTCAGCGACGGCGGTGAGGTTCGCCCGGTCGTGATCTCGCGCGAGCATCCGGTCGTCGCCGCGGCGGCGCGGGCGATGGAAGCGGGATTCGGTAAGATTCCGGTCTTCATCGGAACGGGAGGGTCGATCGGACCGGTCGCAACCTTCGATAAGATACTCAAGCTGCCGCAGGTCCTCGTCGGCGTCGGCCTTCCCGACGATCGCATTCACGCTCCCAACGAGAAGTTCAACCTCACTCAATTCTTCGGCGGCATTAAAACGATGGCCGCGTTGTACGACGAAGTCGCCGCAAGCGGGCTCGGCTCGGGGCAAGGCGAATCCAAGGAACGGTAAGGTGAGCGAGCAGATGCAATCGACCGAACGTTTCGGTGACCGAGCTCAAGCCTATGCAGCCTATCGCCCGTCGTATCCAGACGAGGCGATCGATACCGTACTCGAAGGCCTCGGCAATCCCAGCGCTTTGGAAATCGCCGACGTCGGTGCCGGTACGGGAATATCGGCACGGCTGTTTGCCGATCGCGGCGCGCACGTCATCGCGGTCGAGCCGAACGCCGACATGCGCCAAGCGTCGTCCGACCATCCGCGCGTCGACTGGCAGGCGGGCACCGCCGACCACACCGGCTTACCGGATCAAAGCGTCGACATCGTCGTCGCATGTCAAGCGTTTCACTGGTTTGCTACGCCGTTTGCGATGAGCGAAATGCGCCGCATCGCGCGCCGCCGCGCGGCGATGCTGCAGTACGAGCGCGACGAGCGCGAACCTTTTACCAAAGCGTATGGCGAAATCGTGCGCTCCTACGCCCGCGACGATACCGAAACGATGCGAATGCATGCGTTGGCGACCTTCGCGCATTTTCCGAAGTCGAGCGCTACCCGCAGCGCCTTTAGCGCGGTTCAGGAACTCGATCTCGACGGTCTGCTCGGCCGCGCTGCGTCGGCGTCGTATTTGCCCAACGCCGGTCCCGAGGCCGACGCGCTGCGCTGCGATCTGAAGGCGATCTTCGAGACGTTTGAAAGCGACGGCAAGGTCGAACTTGCGATGGTGACGTTCGTCCTCGTCGCCGACTGGTGATCGCCGCACTGCTTGCGACGATTGCAACCGCAACACCGGCTGCGTCTCCTTCGCCGCAAGAGATTTTCGATCGCGCGTTCGCACGTTTGGCTTCGTATCCGGTCGCACCGTACGCGGTCGAGATAGCAACCCGTCACGAAGTTGGTACCAGCCCGGTGGCCGGCCACGGCGGAACGCGCGACTTCGTCATGCGCTACGCGTTTCGCAGTTCCGACGGCGGCGAGAACTTCACGCTTTTCCCAATTCGCGGCGGCGGACCGCTCCCGCCGGCAATTATCATCCGCACTTCACAAGGGCCGTTCGTTTGGTCGATCCGGCACGGAAACGTGACCCCAACGTCCGGCGACGAAGCGGGCGTTCCCGACGTACCGCAGCCGCTCAAGACGATCGCGCGCGTCGTGTCGTTCGCCCCACCGAACTACAAGATCGACGTCGCCGGTACCGAGAAAGTCGACGGTCACGCGTGCTATCACGTGCGGCTAAGCCCGTTCAAGGATCCGCAGCGGCATAACTTGCGCGAACTT
>DASRSM010000272.1:0-7259 GCA_035656415.1 Vulcanimicrobiaceae bacterium
CTTCTCGCCGTTTTCCATCACGACGGCGCCGATGAAGCCCTTTTCGCTAGGAACTTGCTCCCCGACGACGCGACGAACCGTGTCCACCATCGACGCCATGTCGCCCGATCCAACCTCGAAGGACATCACGCACACGAAGCGCGCCTGGTCGTCGATCGTTATTGCAGCCATCCTTGGAGTTTACTATACCGCTTGCGCTTCGGAAACGGCCTCTTCTAAACTCATCCATTGTCCGCGATTCCACTCTCGCTCGTAGGCCGCCGCGCCCAGCGAACGGCGCAGCGAGTCGGTGAGCTCGTAAAATAATGCCTGCTCGGTTACCGGTCGCGACACGCCGCGCTCGAACCCCGCCTGCGCGAAGCCCGCGAGGCGCGCGGCGCGTTCGTAGGCGGAGCCTGCCGCCGCCAAGCGCGCGAAGTGATCGAAGCTGAGCGCGATGCCGAAGGCGTGACCGGTTGCGCGCAGCGTCGTCAGGCCTTTGCGCAGCGCGATGCGCGCGGCCAGCAGGTCGCGGCGCTTGAGCTCGCCGAGTCCGACGTTGATGAAACACAGCGCCGCATACGCGGGCCGCACGACTTCAACCAGCGCGGCAGCTTGCCGCCACAACGCGATCGCCGCCTCAGTTTTTCCGTCGCGAAACTCTTCCAAGGCCGTGTTGCCGAACAGCGCCGCAAGCATCACGACGTCGGTCGGATCGGCCACCGCGGCCGCCTCGCGCAACGTTTTGCGCGCGTCTTCGTGGCGTCCGCCGTCCGATTGCACGTACGCGACGTTGCGCATCAAGCCGACCGCGAGATGCCAATCGCCCGCGCGCTTCGCCGCAGCGACGCCGTCGATCAACGGTCGCTCGAGCTCGGCATCGATCCGTCCGCGTTCGCGCAGCTGGGCTGCTGCCGCCGACCACAACGCGTACGCCGCACCCAGCTCGTCGCCGCTGCTCACGTACAGCTCGTACGCACGTCGCGCCGAACGCAGCGATTCCGCCGGAGCGCGGAAACGACGTAACTCCGACAATCCCATCTGCAATCCGGCTTCCACCGCTTCGGCTAAATCGGCCGGTCGCACGACGCGCCGCAAGTCGGTCGCAAACTCGCTGCCCGGTGCGAGATCGAGAATCAATCCGGTTAACGACCGCAGGATGCGCGATGCAGCCGCAGCGTTATCGACCTCGTCGATCGCCAAGCGCAACGCCGCGCGATAGTTATCGAACTCGCGCCGCTGCCCGCGCAGCCAGGCTTCGTAGGGAATTTCGGTCAAGCGCGACGTCGCGCGTCCCGCAAACGCGCCGAAGTATTTCACGAAGCGCCGCTTGATGGCCGCCAACTCGTCCATCGTCGTCAGCATCGCACGCGCGTGTTGCCGGACCGCCGGCGGCAATGCGAAACGCTCTTCGCCGTCACGCTCCGCGCACGTCACCAGCGCGCGCTTTGCCAACGCCGCGAGCGCCGTACCGACGTCGTCGCTCGGAACGTCGCCGCTCGAACACACCGATGCGGCAGCCGCTTCCGAAAAATCACCCGGAAAAACACCCAGGCGATAAAGAATCGTGCAGTGCGGTTCCGCGAGCCGGCCACAGCTCCACTCGACCATCGGCTGCACGTCGTTCGCCGCTTCCGGAAACTCGCTCGAATCCGCTGCAGCCGCGAGTTCCACCGCCAGCGGCATGCCGCCGACGCGTTCGATCGGAGCGCCGTCCTTGCCCCCGCGTTCGGTATACAGCTCCAGCGCTTCCGCGGGACTCATCGCACTGATTTCGTACGTCTTCTCTTCGGCCAAACGCAACGGGCGGCTGGTCGTACACAGCACGCGCGTTCCCCGCGCGCGCGTGATCAAGCTTTTCGTCAGCGACGCGCACGCATCGGCTACGAGCGTGCAGTTGTCGAGCACCAGCAGCAGCTCTTTGCCGCGCAGCAGTTCCGCGAGCTGCGCGGAATCGACGCCTTCGAGTTCTAGTCCCGGAAACAGCGTCTTCGCAATCGTTGCGCCGACCGCGTCCGGCGTCGTCACCGCACGCATATCGACGAAACGAATACCGTCGGGATACCGCGCGGCGCACCGCTGTACGAGCTCGACGGCGATTCGCGACTTGCCGGCACCCTCGGGTCCGAGCAGCGTCACGATGCTGCTTTCCGCGAGCAGCTGCTCGACGTGCGCTACATCCGATTGCCGCCCCACGAAGGCCCCGGCTTCGTGTACGACGTGATGCTCGGCCGTCGATTGCCGTCGCGCCTCTTGCGCCTTCGAGAGATACCCGTCGGCCGCTACGCGATTGCGGCCCTCGACTTTAGCGCGCTGGAGCTGCACGTTGGCGGCGGCCATGACGATTTCGGGCGGATGTGCCGCATCCGGAACGTACGTGGCAATGCCTGCGCTCACGCTCGCCGATCCCAACGTCGAACCTTGGTGCGCGATGTCGAGATCGCGTACCGCCGTGCGAATCCGCTCGGCGACTTCGATTGCGTCGGCCGCATCGTAACCGGGAAGCAGCACCGCGAACTCTTCTTCACCGTAGCGTGCTGCTAGGTCGCCGTCGTGCTTTGCGCCGGCTTCGACGATACCGCCGATTTGCCGCAAACACGTGCCGGCCGCGACGTGGCCGTAGGTGTCGTTGAACGCTGCGAACAGATCGACGTCGATCAGGACGACGCTCAACGGTTTGTCCCCGCGACCCGACGGCTTCCACCGCTCGGCCATCGCGCGATCGAACGCGTCGCGATCGGCCAGTCCGCTACGGCGGTGCGCGGCGCGCTCTTCGTCGTACATGCGCGCGCTCAAATACAGCGCGCACGTCTCCATCGTGCCGACGTCGTCTTGATCGTACGCGTCGGGTGTCAGCGATTGCACGCTCAACGCGCCGATGATCGTTCCGCCGAACGTGATCGGCACGAAGATGCCCGACGCCGTCGACTGCGTTTCGCGCCCCGCGACGCTCACGAGATTGTTGACCGGCCAATCTTCTTGGCGGCGAAAGAGCATCGGCTTGCCCGCTCGCAACACGCGCGCGACGATGCTGTCGTCGGGGATGGCAACATGATCGGGCCGCGCGCCGAGACCGTCTTCGTAGTTGTATTCCAAACGCGCCCCGTCTTTGTTGCCGACGGCGATCAGCACGCTGCTGGCGTCAACGAAGTGCGCAAGCAAACCGGCAAGCTGCGCGTAAATATCGTGCAGCGGAGCCTTGGCCGAAAACAGCAGGGCGATGCGCCGCACGAGCTCGCGCCGTCCCGGCTTGCGTTGCGACGGCGCCGAGTGCGGCACCGCGTGTACGATCCGCTTGTCGAGATCTACGCCGAGCTCGATCGCGCGATGGCGCAGGATCGCATACATCACGGCGAACGGCGACAGCGATGATAGGAATCCGAACGCCGCCGCATACGCATACGGCGTGTGCAGCGCGACTAAAATGACGTTCGCCATAGTGAACAGGCTGCCCAGCGTCGGACCCGCGATGGCCCACATCAAACGGTGGCGTGCGTCGCCGCGCGAGCGCAGCAGCGTGCGCAGCAGCATCGCGATCGCGACGAGCGCCGGCACGTAGTAAATCGAGTTCGCCAACGCCGCAAACGAGAGCGACGGCCATCCGAAGCACTCGCCGACGTAATGTTCGACGAACGCCGCAATGACGATGGCCGCGTATGCCCACATCCCACGCTCGACGAGACCAAAGCCCGGCTGCCGGCGCGGTCCCGGAAAGCGCGCGGCAAAAGCGATGAGTCCCAGGAAGCCGGCGGCGACGGCGCACGGCACGAGCGCAAACAGCGCGACGGCGAAAAGAAACGGCGAGCCGCGCTGTCCCACGAATTCTAAGGGTAAGATGTTCGGCTGCGCGCCCAGGATCACGAACAACGCGAAGCCCCAAGTGATAACGCTGGGACGAAGGAGCACGAGCAGACCGGCGACGAGCGCGCCGATCAGATAGGTAACCAGCCGAAGCTCCATGAGCCACTGCGGCCGATGCGTCTCGACCGGCAGGGCGCGCAGCGTGACGGAATGCGTCTCGTGGCCGCTCGTAATAGCGAAGGTCGCGGCTTGATTCGGCGCGAGGTACCACCCGGTGCCTAAGTTCGATTGCAAGGCCAGGGCCACGCGATCGCTCGGCGAGGCAAAGCCGGTGATCTGGTCGCCGGCTCGCAGCCCGGCGTGCACCGCCGTCGAGTCCGGATCGACCCGGGTGACCGTCAAATACCGCTCGCCGTCGCTGCCCATCCGCCACGCTAGCTGCATGCCGAACGACGCGTGCGGCATGTGCACTCGCACCATCGCGGCAATGGTCAGGGCGCCGACGATCAAGAGCAAAATCGTCAGCACCGCGTTAGAAGCCCAGCGGTTCCAGGCGTCGCGCAGCATTAGCGTGAGCTTTTCGGACTAGGCGGCGCCGGTCCCGCCTAGGGCTTCGGTCCTACCCGCGTCGCGAACGATCGGCATCGGGTAGCGAGATCGCGAGTCAAGGAAGAAGCGTGAGTGGCTCCTTCGCGGAAGGTTACGCTATCACGAGAGCTACAACCGATTTGGCCGCAGCCTCGCCTGCTTCTTGAAGCGCCTTATCGAGCAAATCCCCGAGTAGGCCCTCAACGCCGCCCACAAGCTTATCCTTGCCAGTTAATTGCGCGGATATTCTACCGCCCTTGACGATCGAATCCCATTCGGCGGTTATCTGTTGGTTTGGCCCGCCCGTTGTGAACGTGTCATCGCGACCGGGTTTGCCGAATGGCAATCCTGCGATCGTTCCTTCCACATGACCCTGTGGGCAAACGTAAACGCGATGCCGTTAGGGTCTAAGACAACCGCGGCCGCGACGTAGTCGATATTATCGAAGCCGCTATCGTGCGCGTGACAGCTAAAAGTAAACGAGCCCTGCTTGTCCATCACAACCTTAGGAGATCGGCCTGCCGAGTGCCCGGAACATGGCCGGAATCATACGGAGTCGGCACGAAAGCAACTGTCAAATGCGGAATGTCGGCTTAACTAAGGACTTGCGATCGAAATGATGCGTGAAACACTGGACGTGACCGTGCGCGAGGCGGAGAAGAGCGACGCGGCAGCGTGTGGTCGCATTTGTTTCGACGCCTTCAGCGCGGTTGCGAGCGCACACAATTTCAGTCCTGATGTTCCCAGCGTCGAGGTGGCGACCGGATTGGTTACGATGATGCTCGGGAACGAAGGCTTCTACAAAGTCGTCGCCGAGCAAAGCGGCACGATCGTAGGCAGCAACTTTCTCGACGAACGCAATCCGATCTCAGGGGTAGGTCCGGTCACCGTCGATCCACGAGCCCAGAACCGGGAGATCGGCCGGCGGCTGATGCTGGCGGTTATGGAACGTTCGGAACGCCGTGGCTTCCTCGGAATTCGCCTTCTTCAGGCTGGATATCACTGCCGGTCGCTTGCGCTATATTCGAAACTGGGTTTCGAGGTTCGCGAGCACGTCGCGTGCATGCAGGGACGGGCGATCGGCGCGAACTTCCCCGGCTACGCCGTACGGCCCGCCATCGAAGAAGACGTCGCTGCCTGCAACCGCCTTTGTTTGCACGTCCACGGGCACAACCGCGGAGGCGAGTTGCGTGACGCGATCCGTCAAGGCCAAGCGACGGTCGTCGAACGTGGCGGACGAATTACCGGCTACACCACGCTGATCGCGTTCTTCGGCCACGCTGTTGCAGAGACGAACGATGATTTGACGGCTTTGATCGCCGCCGCAAGATCGTTCGAAGGCCCCGGGTTTCTCGTCCCGTCGCGAAACGGTGAACTTATGCGATGGTGCTTCGCGAACGGACTCCGCATGACGCAGCCGTTGACGTTGATGACCCTTGGGCTCTACAACGAGCCGGTCGGCCCGTACCTACCATCGATTCTTTATTGACCCAAGGATACGGGCAGGGGCTCCAAATCGGCATATTCGATTGTTGAAGCTGCACCGGAATATGATTCCACGACGTTTAGTAAAGACATCATTCCCGTGACTTGGAAAAGTTTTCTCACAAGACACTTTGGCGGCGCAATGACCGTGACGGATGAAAGCCTTTTCTTCCTACGCGTCTTTTCTAGCGATATCAGATCGGAAAGGAACGTGGAGTCGATGTACGTCACCTCGGACAGATCAAGGACCAGTTCTTCTACCGAGTTCAGGCGGCTAAGTTCTTTCTGAAGCTCCTTCTTATTGGCCAGATCATACTCGCCGGCGAACACCACAATGTGCGCCATGAACCGTAAACCTCCACAACACTAATACGATTAGCACGCCCTAGCCGCTACTATACCCGCCTTCAACGCCTCTACCGCATAGGCGCGGATAAATTCTTTGCCCGGTTCACCGCTTCGATGAACGAGCGGTCTTCCGGCATTCGAGGGAATCCGGCCGGGTACGTTCCCCGGGGATACTTTTGAACGTACCGTTCGCTAAGCTTGGCGAGATATTCAAAATTTTCCCAAAGACCCGGTGAGCCCAGGTCTTCTCGCACAAAGGTGATGACGGGAAGCAACGCGTTCCAGTTTCGCAAAATGACGAACGCCCACGTGTCGGTAGCAAGTCGATCGTCAATAATCCGATTCTTGACGAAGACCCCCATGTTTTCGAAGAAGTTTGCTACCGTGTCGATTGCTTTATACTCGCCTTCGAATTGCGACTGAGGTTTTGCGATCCGCAAGATTTCCTTCGAATCGGTAAGGCGTTCCGGAAGGTCGTAGCTTACGAAGCGCTGGGCCTCCTGAAACGCTGGTGACTCCAACGTTTCCCGGCATTCCGTAAGCGCGACAATCTGATTGCTTCCCCGCATGTGCCTAAGCTGAATGAGAGCCGCGATTGCCGATGCGGCAATTACAACAAACGTCCCAAGGGTGCCGATTGCGGTGAGCCATTCAGGTGACATGCAAAGCCTTTGTGATAGTCGGCCTCACACTTCCCGCCGATGAACGTATCCGTAATGTCCACGCGCGGGCGCAGCAGGCAAGCAGGCGGGCGTTCACCCAAAGATAACCGTCAGATGGCCGTTCGTTGTTACATTCGCACTTATGCCGCCGAGACCACCGTTCTGCATGAGGACCTCGGGAACGACCTCGGTGCCGCCTTTGAAGACTCCACTGCTTACCGCTGGGCGACATCGCAAAAACGGCCCCGGAACGATAGGGTTCCGCCAATAAAATGTTCCCCACCCAGAGCAAGGGGTAACAGAGCATCTTAGTGGACCATTAGATACCTTGATGTTCCGAAGTTGGAGACTTTATGCCGACAACGCTTCCAGCGCTATTTATCGGGCACGGGAATC
>DASRSM010000273.1:0-10052 GCA_035656415.1 Vulcanimicrobiaceae bacterium
CGGCAAAGTTCCTCCGACCAAGTTCAAGATTACGCCGCTACCGTGAGGTAGCGGACCATTGAGATCACTGCTTGCGTGCCACGCACGGATGGCCGGGAGTCGAACCACAACTCGGGGGGTTCCGGGCAACCCCTACCAATACCGAATAGTGTTACCCCATAAGGCTTTTCCGCCGCGCAGGTTCCCGGCTTGTCCCCGCTGATCCCGACTGTTTCCGACCCGTCCGTGACAAAATGTGACCCGTCGAAGCCTTTGCGGAGTCAATGCGCGGTTTCGGAAAGAGCGCGGGAATCGAACCTTACCTGGTGGTGCCATCGGGCTGGGCGACTTGAAAAGGACGCAGATGGCGCTTCCCTCGAAAATGCCTCACCATGAAGCGCGCCCTGACGAGGGCGCGATGGACTCACTGTCACATCTCACTGCAAAGAGGCGTTCTGCAAAGTACGTTTCATGCCCGGTGCTCCAACGGTCTTTGTTGCGTCGAACAACGCGAGGGGCGAGCCACTGACGCTGATGATTGCACGACTCGTTTCTTGCTGCGCTCAGCATTCCGCAACTACCTGCGGCCCGCCAATGTCTGCAACGCTCGTCTTACCTAAGGAGGCCCCATGAAGATCGCCTTTGCTTGCGCAGCCACTGCGCTCTTGCTTTCGTTCTCCACCGTAGCGTTCGGACAGGTCCCCTCGCCAAACCCCTACCCGACGATGGCGCCAATCGCGAAGTACCTGATGCCCAGCGTTGCCGCCGAAATCGCCTTGGCTCGCTCGGCAGGGCCGTCATCGATCTCCGCTCATGCTCGAGTGCTCGTCTTCACGAAGCAAGGCTACGTCGTCGGGGTCAAGGGCACCAACGGCTGGGTCTGCGTTGTCGGACGTTCGTGGACGGCGGGTTTCGATGATCCCGAGTTCTGGAACTGGCACGGTCTCGGGCCAGCATGCCTCAATCCGCCGGCCGTGCGAAGCGTACTCCCCTTCTACCTTGCACTGACGAAGTGGGCGATCGCCGGCGATACTCGTGAAGAGATTGCGGCGAAAGCGAAAGCCGGATATGCCGACCACCAATTCACCGATCCCGCTCCCGCCTCGTTTGCGTTCATGCTATCGAAAAACGGCTACCTACTCGGAGCCGACGGACCATGGCGTCCGCATGTCATGCCGTTCATCGCGTACGACCAGCTGGCCACGTGGGCCGCGAGCTTCAAGGGATCGCCGATCCTAGCGCCTCCCCCATCGGCCGGGTTTCGCCCGTACCAGCCGGTGACGCTCGCTATTCCGGTGCCCCACTGGTCCGACGGTTCGCCCGCTCCAAAGTGACGTGCAGTAAGGTAAGACCGGTGCTCAAGTTGGTCCGACGGATCTATGTGAATTTAATTGCGCAGACCCAAGCCATCGGCTGACTCGGATTTACCACGTGACACTGACGCCTTGTTACTGGGAAGAGTACCGCTACCACGACACAATCGATCAATCGCATTTGCCTCCCTCAATCTCAGCACTGGTCGACCGGCTCCTAGACTACTCTTGATCGGAGCAAAGCAAGTAGCCTATAAGCACTTCGCACTTCCTTGCGCTGCCAGTAAGAATTCGACATACAGCGTTGGAGGCCGCCCGAAATGCGCACTCGATTAATTTTGCCGTACGCCGTTCTTGTATCGTCGGTGATCTTTAGCAGTTGTAGCTCATCCAATGGCGGCACGAACGGTAGCAGTTTCGTGCCGTCTTCGCAATCGGCAATGCAGCCGTTCGCACGGCGTGTGAGTGGAAATCCGCTCCGGCTCGCGCCGAAACTGGCGATAAAGGAATACTCGGTTCCATCGCAGTTCTCACTTCCCAGGGTGGGCTGCTGTGGGCAGGTGATGGCCGAAACATCCGATGGAAACGTCGATTTCATCGCAAGCCAAACCGGAATCCAGACAGGCGCCGTCGTGCGCTTCGCCGGCGGGACGTTCACCGCTCTTCCGCAGCCGCAAGCCTATGCGCCCTACGCCGGCTTCACGTCTCCGATGGTCAGCAGCCCGACCGGGCCGGTTTACGTTATCGATATGACTCAAGGGTTCGATTTTGAGCAAGACGAGCCCGTTCTGGTCGGCTATCAAGGCACCGCGCTTCTCGGAACGATCGTGATTGGGTCTGCGAGCGATTTTACAGAAAGCGCTGGAACCGACGCCGAAGGGAAGTTTTGGTGGTCTGATGATGCCGGCACCCTCAACGCCTACAAAAACTTCCCGATCGGGCCAAGAACGTCGGCATCTACGACGGACATTTTCACTGCGATGGCCTACGGTCCCAATAATGCCCTATGGCTCTATGGTGTTGATAACAGCATCTACGAGGTTTCAGCGGCTGGAGTCCTCATCAAGCAGTTTGCGCTACCCTACACCGGCGGCCATGTCTCCATGCGTATGACCGCACTTGGCAACTCCGTGTGGTTTCTGTACTTCCAAAACTACGCTTCTTCTGCAGTCTCGATCATTCGCATGACGAAGGGAGGCACGTTCACTCAGTTCCCGCTTCCCAGCGGCGTCGCGGCCACCGCGCTGGCGGCCGGCGGCGATGGAGCAATATGGTTCATCTCTCCCTCATCGAACCAGCTTGGGCGTATGAGCAGCAACGGTAAGGTTAAGCTATATTCTGTGCCGACGGCAAACGCCGGGCTAGCCGCCATTGCCGGACCGTTTGTGTTCAGCGAGCAATGCAAGAATGGCCCGATCTGGTTTATGGAAAGCAACGCGAATAAGATCGGTTCCATTTAGTGCGGCGCGCCGTAAGGCGAATACTATTTGGGATGGCCGGGAGTCGAACCACATACCGGGGGTTCCGGGTAGTCCCTACCAACACCGAATAGCGTTGTCCTGTCTGCGTTTAGCTGCGCTAGGCTCCCCTCTAATCCCGTCCGGTCTCGTCCGTTTCTAACCGCTCCGTTAGAAAATGTTAGACAATCCGACCTCGTTCCGTGCCGTCCGTGACAAAATAGCACAGGAGCATGTGAGCGCATCTACCGAGATGGTCAAATCGCAGCAGTGACGAACTGTCGCGCATGAGGGGTTGGCTGCTCTTTCTGTGTGCAGCAGCGTTTGCGGTCACATTTTTCGCAGCCGCCGATAAGTTCGGACTCGGCGGACGACCGTGGTATGGGTGGTGGGATTCGAACTTCCATCCAGTACGGCCTTACGTGGTCGGTATCGGCGAGCCGGTCTCCGGAGGCGCATCGGCGCGCGGCGGACTGCGTAACGGCGACCTCGTCGATATCCGCAGGCAGAACGACGATGCCCGGTTCGCGGTGCTCTATCAGCTCATGGGAACGCAGCCGGTAGCGCTATCGCTCGAACGCGGAACTTCGACCGAGCGCCTCGACGTGACAGGAAGCACCATGTGGGAAGGCGAGTGGGTTTGGAAGCTCGCCGTGATGCTGTTTGTCACGTTAGCCAATCTTTGGTTCGTAGGCTGCGCACTACTGATCGTTCTGCGCCGTCTCGAGCGCCGCGACGCACGGATGCTCGCGATGGTGTTGCTTTTCATCACCGGCTTCCAACTGAACCCCACATTTTTCGTCGTCCCGTGGACCTGGCTGCGTCTCCCTCTGCTCGTCGGATCGCAGGGATGCCTCTGCGCAGGGTTGCTGCTGCTGATTACGCTTTCGTCACAGTTCGGTGAACGCAGTGTCGCTCGCATCTGGATCGAGTGGATGGCTCGCACCTTCGTCGCGTTGTTCTTCTTGAACGCCGTCGTCGCGGCGATCGGCATTGCGACACTTTCATTCGATCCGACGCCGTTCGTAGATCGGATTAGCCCCGTTCCGGGAATGTTCGGCGTTCCGTCCAGCCTATTGACGGTGCTCGCCGCAGCAGCGGCCGTTTCGTCTGCCGCTGCGGCTGACCGGCCGCGAGCGGCGTGGACGCTTTTGCCGCTTCCAATAGCGATTCTCGCATATACGGCACTGAGCACGTTCGGCGCGTTCATCGTCGGCTCGTCGTGGTTTGCCATCGTCGGCGAGTCGGCGTTCGTCAACGCGACGTGGCTTGCCGGTGCGTGGATCGTCACGTACGCGTTATTGAAGCGGCGCGTGCTGGATTTCGAGTTCGTGTTAAGCCGTGCGCTCGTCGTCGGAGCCGTCTCGGCGATCGTCGTAGCGTCGTTCGTGCTACTCGAATGGCTGCTCGGCACGATGCTCGCCGGGGTCAGCCACGCAACGGGGTTGATCGCCAACGGTGCGTTGGCGCTAGCATTAGGCCTTTCGCTGAATCCGATCCACAAGCGAGTAGACCGGTTCATTGAAGCGTCGTTCTTCCACAAGCGACACGAGAACGAGCGTACCCTGTTGGATTTCTCAAAGGAGGCCGCGTACGTTACGAATGCGCAAACGTTGCTGGATCAGGCGGCCGAAAAGCTCGCACACCATACCGACGCCCGCGACGCGGCAATTCTGATCGAGACAAATGGCGCGTTCTCCACGGCCCGTTCTTTCGGAAACGGCGCGACCGAACCGATCGACGAGAACGACCCGGTGATTCTGGCGCTGAAAACCTGGCACAAGCCGGTGGATCCACACCGATACTCCGGCGAAGTGCACGGAGCGCTTGCGGCGCCAATGCTCGCTCGCGGCCGGTTGCTCGGCGTCGTGGTTCTCGGCGAACGAACCGGCGGTGAGGCATACGCGCCGGACGAAATCGAAGCGCTAGCGCAGTTCGCGCACGGCGTCGGATCAGCGTACGACGTGTTGGCAAGCCGACTGGACAATTCGACGGCTGAACTCCGTACTGCGATGGCCACGATGGCGGACGCCATCGCCAAGCTTGGGAACGAAACGGCAGAAATCAAGCGAAGCCGGTGAAGGCTTCTTGGGATGGCCGGGAGTCGAACCACAACCTGGGGGTTCCGGGTAGTCCCGACCAACACCGAATAGTGTTATCCTGTAACGGTTTTCAGTGCGCCAGGCTCCCCACCGATCCCGACCTGTCCCATCCGTTTCCAACCGCTCCGTTAGAAAATGTTAGACGATCCGGGCCAGGGCCGGCGAGGATACCGCGGATTCTATTGCGGAAAAGTGCGACATGAACTGGGAAGCTTTGACGGCGATGAGTACTGCGTTGACCGGATTGGTGATCGCGGCGACCGCGATCGCGGGATTCGTTCAGATTCGCCAACTGCGAGAACAGCGACGCGATAGTGCCACGGTCGAGTTGGTGCGGACCTTCCTGGATGGTGAGTTCGTGCGCGCCTTCGACGTAGTGATGTCTGCACCAGAAGGCCTTTCGGCCGAAAAGCTTCGCGAGCGTGGCTCGGAATACTTGGGAGCGGTCCGAACAGTGGCCATTCGCTTCGAGATGGTTGGAGCACTCCCACCGCCGGACCGTATCGTTCAACGTTACCGCAGAGGTTTGCGCAGGAGCCACCGTCGCGGTTTGGCACCGCTTGAGGGGCCTCGTCGAGGCCCAGCGACGCGAACGAAACCATCCGCAGGATATGGAATGGTTCGAGTGGCTGGCGGAGCAGTTTGAGAAGCGACCGCACCTAACGCAAACGCCGGCGCGCCTGCGAGAGAACAACTGGGAGCCGAACGGATAATTGGGATGGCCGGGAGTCGAACCCTCATATCCCGACCGTTTCCGACCCGTCCGTGACAAAATGTGACACACGGGCTCCCTAGCGGACGCACCAATACTTCAACGATCCGACGACTGAAACCGGAATCAAGGTACTAAACCCCTGAGATTGAAACGCTTCTGCGATCGCGTTAGCAGGGAGTCATTGTGCATCGTTCACCCGACGCAACCTCTTGTGGCTGGGAAGTACAGCAGCAATCTACGCCGCGACCTCCGACTTGGCTACGGGCATGCCGGTCGCGGCTACTCCAGCTCGCGGCGGAGCTTCCGATATCTGCTGGATGACGACAATTGAGATGTCGGCCGCGATCCGCACGAAGCAAGTTTCGCTCACCAATCCTCAGGTCAACGCCATCGTTACAGTCGTTCCGCCGGAGATTCTATTGGCGCAAGCGGACGAAACCGACCGCGAGCTCGCGTGGGTCTTGGCATTTAGCCGGGGCCCCTGCGCAGTCGGCAAGCGCGGTCGTAACCGGGTGATCATGCGCGGACCTCGACGGATCTTCGGGTTGTAGGATTCTGTCGCTAGTAAGTAGAGAGCCCGGAATTGCGCCAGGGCTCTCTTTGCGTAAGTAACCTGAGAGTAAATTAGGGCGATTAGCACCAGCGTCCAGGAACCCAATAGTAGCCGTGCGGATCGTGTGCCCAGTGGCCGGGACACCACGCTCCGGGATGGTGCATATAGAGACCAGGAACCCACACATAGCGGTGCCCGTTCCATTTATAGTAGCCTCCCACCCAAACGTAGCCTGGCCCTGGTCTTGCCGGCGGCGTTTCGACGATGGGCGCAGGTGGTGCAACCCCTACGTATACGTACGTCGCGCCCCTGGCGGGCAGGGAAATTATCGCTAATCCAACGGCTAAAGCGGCCGTCAGCATGACATTCTTGATCATGTCGTTAGCCTTCCCGGCGAGGGCAGCAAGCGCTGCCACTAGCCGGGACGTTTCTACCCTTTTCGATGCGATTGTAACGCGAATCGACAGTCGGTCTAAAGGCAACTTTTGATAGGTGATTATTAACGCATCTTCAAACTGCCGCCCTCACCCAATGTCGTTCGAGATACGCTGATCGACCGGGTCGAGGGCAATACTATTTGGGATGGCCGGGAGTCGAACCCTGTTCCGGGGATTCCAGCCGATACCGACCGTTACCGAATAGTGTTATCCCGTAAGGCTTTTCCGTCGCACCCGTTCCGCCATCGTCCCTACCTGTCCCGACCGTTTCCGACCCGTCCGTGACAAAATGTGACACGCGTTCTACGCTAGACTTCGTGCGGCAAGCGGCGGCCTGCGAGCACCAGTCTTGGTCGCCTGTTCGAAGGCATAGGCTAATTGGAGCACGCTCAAATCGTCGTGATAGCGGCCGACGATTTGGACGCCAATCGGAAGCCCCGTAGACGAAAACGTCGCTGGAACCGAGATCGCCGGATGTCCAGTCGCAGAAATATAATAAGCCGACTTCATCCAGGCCATGTAATTCTCCATCCTGATGCCGGCGATCTCAGTTGGATAATGCTGCGTCACCGGAAAGGGCAATACTTGACTGACCGGCATAATGAAGAACTCGTAGGTTTCCATAAACTTGTGCATGCGCGCAAAGGCGGCCGCGCGTTTTTGCTCCTCGCGCGTTAGGTAGGGGCCCGTGAGCTTTCGGCCCTCTGCGACGTGCCAATGGACGTACTCATTGTACATTTCTGGCGCTTTATCAATTGCATCACCGAACTCGGCTTCGTAACGCGCGTGACGCTCGGCTAAGAACGCCTCGTTGACACCGCTCAGGTCAGGTTCGGCAGTCTCAACGACGCATCCAAGAGACTCAAAGACGCTCCGTTGGGCGAGAATCGCGTCGCGTACGGCCGGCTCCCACGGAAGTCCGAGATCGTTGAACATTGCCACGCGCACACCCTTGAAGTTCCGTTCGAGATGCTCGTCATACCTAAATCCTGATTGATCGATGCTAATAGGGCAAGCGCGATCGAACCCGGCAAGAATCGAGAGAAAGAAAGCGCAGTCTTTTACGTTCCGTGCGACGGGGCCGGCCACGCTCAGGGTAAACCAATCTCGTTCATTTGCGACCCGGCCGGGCGACGGCCGAAGGCCAACGACATTGCAGAAGTTGGGCGGGTTCCTCAAGGAACCCGCGAAGTCGCTGCCGTCAGCGAGGGGCACCATCCCACAAGCCACTGCGACCGACCCGCCACCCGTGCTGCCGCCGCACGTCTTCGTGAGGTCGTAAGGGTTAAGTGTCGGGCCGAACACGCGATTGAATGTTTGCGATCCCATACCAAACTCAGGCGCATTGGTCTTTCCGATGACGATTCCACCCGCGTTCTTTTCTCGGACGACGACGTAACCATCTGACGTCGGAACGTAATCTCTGAAGACGGGAGAGCCGCCGTAGGTTGTTCTAATGCCCTTCGTATCGACGAGGTCCTTGACGCCGATCGGCATACCGTGTAATGGCCCGCGTACGTTTCCTAGCGCGAGGTCGCGGTCAGCATCGTTCGCTTGTGTCAGCAGAATCTCTTCGGGAACGAGCGTAACGATGGCGTTGACCTTAGGATTAGTGAAAGAGATCTGGCTAAGATGCGCCTCCATTACTTCGCGGCATGAAACTCGCTTTGCGCGAATGGCTGCGGACATCTCAAGGGCCGTCATCCAGTAGATCTCGGAACCTGCACCCGGCATCGGAGCGGCCGACGCCGGCGTACCGCCTGTTGCCGCGCCGGTCGCAGCATAAATTGCGGCGGCGCTTCCCAACTGCAAGAGATCGCGCCGAGTTATCGATTTCACTTCTGGCCTCACATCGTTGAGAGAGGGGTCAAAAAACGAACCCCCGACATTTACCGCAAACACCTTCGGAACTGCTCTGATTTCCGACGCGGATTCGCCCTCCGGAGCGTTGATTCCGGCGGAAAGGGCTGTGAAATAAGGCGCATACTTTTGGGATGGCCGGGAGTCGAATTCGTTTCGGCTTGGTTTTGGATAGTTGCAGACGGTCGAAAAGACTCGACAGCGCTGCGCTTTAGCCGCATCTCTTGGTCGTCGCCGGTCACTGACGGTTGCCACCGACGGCAACCGTTTGGCAACCGTTGCTGCGATCGGCCCCCGGTGGCCCCGAAGGCTGGTTAGACCGTCAGACGCGCGCTGAATTTTTTCTCCCGGGTTTGCTTGTGGTGATAGCTATACGCGCTCGCGCGCCTAAGGGATACGCGCAAAGGCTCCCTCGGGGCTACGGGCAGAGTCTCTATGCATGCTCGTCCGGCAAGTTCCCCATCGTCCAAACTTCTTCGCTCTTGTGTTGCGCGAAGCAACCTTTCCGCAAGAATATTAGATCACGGAGCCGTTCCGGTCCCTCTTCAAGAATATGCTTGGCATGCGCCAGCACTGCTTCCTTAGCGTCGGTGTGCTCGTTTCCACCGCAGAGGAACTGGAAATCTCCACCGCAGTGGTGGGAAACATAACGCACCGGCTGTTTATCTTCGAAAACTCGACGACATGTAAGCACCAACGTATCGTCCGTTAACGGTGGGGAATCAAAATCGAAATAACCCATGGTTTTCGCGAGCTGTTCGTCTGATAGCGGAACTGGCTTTTCCATTAAGCTTCGCTTTAGCAAGCAAGCTAAATCGCCTCCTAGTGGCCCATCTACCACCCAGCATCAGCGAGGTACGCCAAGCGAATCGTCTCCACGCGACGGCATCCCCAAAATGTCTGGGCCACTCCAGCGCACCGCCGGCGTCGGCGGTAGGTACTCCCGAATCGCTTCTTCGTACTGCCGTTTGTACCGCGCAGCCGTCTTCGCGTCGATCCCCGCTTGCGCTGCGGCTTCAATCGCTTCGGCCATTTCGTCGGCACGGTCGCAGGCGTGCCGGTACTCACGCATCGTGCGGTCGTGCTGCGGCGAACCGAGCCGATAAAGCGCCGGCGGTTGAGGCGGACGCTCACCGCGATCGATGCACGCGGCAACGACTAGACCATAAACGTGGTGCATCAGCCGCCCGTCGATGTTCGCTTTTCGGATTGTCCACGTTGGCGTGCCGGGACGACCGCGGCGAGCGCCGCGACGCGAACGAACGATCTGCCCGCCGCGAGATAACTCCGCTCGCGCTTGTTTGAGGCTACGCTCCGAGAGTTCCGGACGCAGCCGCTTGTTGAGCTCGGCACCAGCGAGTGTACCGGGTATCCAAAGCTCCATGAGGATGCGGCGCTTCGACTTCGTTTTCGGTTTCATTGTAGTTCTTCTCGCCGAAGCGCGGGCCGCCAGGTAGTACGTGGGCATATGTCGTGAGGGTCGTGACTGGCGAGCTATGGCCGAGCACCGCGGCGACGTTGAGGCGATCGCGACTCGTCTGGAAAAGGCCGAAGCGGGGGCCGTTTGAGGTCGACGGCAACCGAATGGCAACCGTCGCCGCTTGCGCGCCGAAAAACGTCCGTTAAATAAGGGCGT
>DASRSM010000274.1:0-1874 GCA_035656415.1 Vulcanimicrobiaceae bacterium
AGATCTCTTTCGCGCGCTGGATTTCGCCCATCTCGCCGTAGGCGCGCCCCAAGAGCGGCAAACGGAGAGCGGCATCCTCGGCGCGGTCTTGCGGCAGCATGAGAAGATCGACGACCGCGTCGCCCGGCCGGCCGCTAAGGATCAACGCCTGCGCGCGGTGACGGCGAGCGATGGCAAACTCCGGACCGCTTTCGATGAGATGCGAGAGATACGCGAACGCCTTTTCGTACTCACCGCATTGCGTCAGCACGCGGCCGATCAATATCTGCAGCCCCGGCGACGACGGCTCGACCGACAACGCGTGCTGCGCTTCGGCCAGCGCGCGGTCGTCGGCACCGGTGCACTCGTAGAACCATACGGCGGTGGTACACACGGCAATCGAGTCGGGATTCAAGCGTACCGCCGCGTCGATCTCGCGTTTGGCTTCGCGCCAATCCCACTCGCAGAATAGCATGATGTTCGACAGGGCGGCGTGCGCGTTCGCCGATGACGGCTCGAGCGTCAGCGCGCGAACGATCGCTTCTTTGGCTTTCGGAAATGCGTACGAGCCCGGGACGTACCAGTACTCCGCGAGGTACGAATGTGCGCGCGCGAGTCCGACCAATGCGGGAGAATAATCGGGATTGACCGCCAGCGCCGCCTCGAAGTAATCGATCGAAGAGCGCAGCGAGTTGGCGGTGTGCCGTTCGAGCAGGTAACAGCCGCGGCTGTAATGGCGAAAGGCGTCGAAGCCGCCTTGCAGCAGCGATTCGTCGCGCACCTCGGCGACCGGCGGCGCGTCCTCGTCGGACGGAACGACCACGCTCACGGGCGACGCAAAGCGGAAACCCTTATTGTGCGCGGTCATGATGTAGAGCCGGTCCTTCGCCCGCTCCCCCAAAATACGCCGCAGCATGTAGACGTGCTGCGAGAGATTTGCTTCGCTGACAAGCCCGCCGGACGAGATTACGTCGGCCAGCGCCGTGCGGCTGACCACGCCGCCGTTGGCTTGGATAAGAGCGAGCAAGAGGGCGAAAAGCCGCTCGGGCAGCGGCACCACTTCGGAGCCGTAGGTGAGCAAGCCCCGCGTGGGGTCGAGCCGGAACGGCCCAAAAACGTAGACCCACGGCGGCTCGACTCGTAACGAGCCACCTTCGGTCGTTCCTTTTTCGACGACTGTTCTCAGGCGCGCGTTCATCTGTGCCATAGATAATGCTCGGCCCGTCGAGCGTGTGACTGGTGAAACGAGTTTCCTATCGGCTATGAACCACGGGCGGTCTCAGTGGCACGATAATCGATGCGTCGAGTCCATCGCAATCGGCGACCGCCGTAAGCGACGCGTCCCGCTTTACCTTTCTCACACTCGCTCCCGACACGTACGCGATTTCCCTGACGAAAGCGGGATATGAGCAGATCGGCGTCCCCGGTCAAATCGTCTTCGCCGGCGGTCAGGAACGGTTCGTCAAAATCTAGCGCGTAGCGCTAGGGCTCGTCACAGGGAGGGTGGCCGCATCCGCAAACATCGGACTCGAGGTCACCCTCCGCATTTTTACAGTAATCGCTGCAGTATGCTTCGCCGGAATCAACGTTCGCGGTAACGATACACACGCACGGATCGTGGTTGCATTCAATCCCGAGCACTTGCACGTCGCACTCCTACGGCGGACATGGTCTGTTTGAGCCGTTGTTGGCAATCTCGACGCTGACGATCTGCGCAGGCTCCGGGATTTGCTGACCGCTCGAAAGCGCGAATACGACGTTGTCGAAGTTCGTGCAAATCGGAAGCGGGGGCGACACCCAGGTCGTGTCGGTGGGTCCGCCGACACCCATCGAATTCACGAAGATGAGCGCGTTTTGCGTATTCGACTGAGTCACGAACGCATTGAACGTCCAGC
>DASRSM010000275.1:0-3792 GCA_035656415.1 Vulcanimicrobiaceae bacterium
CTACGGTGTCGGCGTGCAGATCCTGCTCGTCGAGGATCATGCCGCAACCGCGCGAGCGATTCGCTCGATGCTCGAGGGACATATGTTTGCCACGAGCATTGCGGGGGATGGTCCGACGGCGCTCGATCAACTGCTGCGACACACGCACGACGCGGCGATCGTCGACGTCGGGTTGCCCGGCATCGATGGATTCGAAGTAGTGCGGCGCGCCCGTCAAGAGGGCGTGCGCATTCCTATTCTCATGCTGACGGCGCGCGACGGCATCGAGGATCGCGTGCGCGGCTTAGAATGCGGCGCCGACGACTATTTAATCAAGCCCTTTGCCGAAAACGAGCTGCTTGCGCGCGTGCGCGCGCTTGTGCGGCGTAGTCAGGGACCGGTAGAATCGGACGCTATCGTGGTGGGCGATCTTCGCGTCGACGTCGGGGCGAATATTGCCACGTATGCCGGAAAACCGCTGGTACTCGGGCCGACGGAGTTTCGGTTATTGGAACTGCTCGCGCGCAACGCCGGCTTAACGCTGCCGCGCTCGAAGATTTTAGAGCGCTTGCGCGAGGAACACGACGGGACAAGCAACGTCGTGGACGTTTTCGTGAGCCAACTGCGCACCAAGCTGAGGCGTTGCGGAGCGGAACACATCATCGAGACGATCTGGAACGTGGGCTACCGTTTACGTTCATGAATATCTTCAGACTTTATTCATAGCTGCCTGGCACACTCTAGCACGTCAAGCGGCGTAAGCATGCCGCCGGAGGTGTGATGGGAATCCGCGCTCAGGCAATCTTTTCTCTTGCAATTGCCGTACTATCGTGCAGTCCCGCGCTGGCCGATAACGGCCAAACCGTCGTCGTTACGCTCAACGCGCTCAACGGCAGCGGCGAAAACGGCACGGCGACTCTGCACGCGCAAGGCAGCAAAACCGTCGTCGTCATCAAGCTCGCAAACGGTTCAGGTGTGGAACAGCCCGCTCACTTTCACGTCGGTACGTGCGATAAGTATCAGCCGCGCCCGCTCTATCCGCTCGAAGACGTCGTCAACGGTCAGTCGACTACGACGCTCAACGTGCCGATCGACAAGCTGACCGGCGGCGATCTCATCGTCAACGTACACAAATCGTACGCGGACATCGCGACGCAAGCGTCCTGCGGACTCGCCAAGCCGTGAACGTCTTATCCCGATTTCGGGTGCCGGTGCAGATCGGTGCCGGCTTCTTCGTGGGCGTCGTGCTCCTAGGGATCGTAACGGCGCTCGCGGTTTCGCGGGTGCACGTCATGCGCGCCCGGTCGGAAGAAGCAGAAGCGCTGGGCGGCATCGCTACGCTGACGCGCGACGTGATGGCGCAAATGCTCGATCAGTCAGCGGCGGTGCGGGGATACGTGGCGACCGGCGATCGACGGTATCTCGATGCGATGCACGCCGCGCAGTCGGCGGTGGCGACGGACACGGCAACGCTCGATAAGAGCGACCAGACCAACGCCATCGACTCCGCGCGGCTCGAACAAGTCGATATCGAGGCCGCGCAAATCGAAACCGATATCGACGCGGTGAAGAACGGGTTCGCCAAACAGATCGCCATTGGCGCGGGGCGAGGAGCGCAGCAGGTTGCGGCGATGAGCGCGACCGAGCGCCTGTTCAAGAACTTACAACGGGACAACGACGCGCTGCTAACCTATTCGACGGCACAGTCGAAGGCCGCATCGGATCAGTTCGATCGCGCGCAGGCCGAGCTGCTGACGGCGCTCATTTTCAGTACCGTCGCCGCCGTCATCGCGCTGATCCTTACCGCCATGGTTATCGGCGGCAGCATCACGCGGCGGCTGCAGGCGGTAACGCAGGCGCTGCGCGACGTCACCGAACACGACGTGGCCTCGCTTACGGCGGCGTTCGACCGGCTCAGCGCCGGCGACCTGGCGGTTGCGTTTGAATCGGATCGAACGTATATCGTCGACGAGGGGAGCGACGAGATCGCGCAGCTCGCGCAGAGTTACAACGGGGTCGCTGCCGGCCTCGGTTTGATCTCGATGGAGTTCAACAAGATGACGCAGACGCTTCGCGACGTGATGTCGGGAATCGTCGTCGCAACCGACGATCTCGCGACCTTGAGCTCGCGCATCGAAACGGCCGCAAGCGAATCGTCGGTCGCGGTCGATCAAATCGCCGCCTCGATCGAAGGCGTCGCGGAAGGCGCACGCAATCAGGCCGAGCGCATCGGCGCCGCGCACAACCAGATCAACGCCCTGACCGCCAGCGCTCAGCGTATCGCGACGGGCTCCGACGTGCAGGCGCGCGGCGCGAACGAAGCGGTCGAAGCGGTTCGCCGGCTCGACGAACAGATCTCGGCGTTCGCAACCCTCGGGACGACCTTGGCCGACGCCGCAACGCACGCGCAAACCGAAGCGCAGACCGGCGAACGCTCCGTGGCGCTGGCCGCCCACGCGATGGAACGCATCACCGACGCGACTGCGGTCGCGCAAGCGGCCATGAAGAACCTCGAAAGCAGCTCGAGCGCCGTCTCCGATATCGTCGCCGTGATTCACGATATCGCGGACCAGACGAACCTGCTGGCGCTCAACGCCGCGATCGAGGCGGCGCGTGCCGGCGAACAGGGCCGCGGATTCGCGGTCGTTGCCGACGAGGTCCGTAAGCTTGCCGAGAAGTCACGAGTTTCGACCGGCGAGATCAGCCGTATCCTCGACGCGATTCGCGACGAAAGCGTACGGGCGGTGGCGGCGATGGCGTCGGCCTCGGCGCAGGTGAAAACCGGAACCGCGCTTTCGAGCGAGGCGACCAAGGCGCTCGGTGCGCTCGGCGCGGCGATCTCGCAGACGAGCGGCGTCGCGGCCGAAGTTGCGGGTCGTTCCGAACACATGAACGCCGCATCCGGCGCACTGATGCGCAGCATCTCGGCCGTATCGCGCATCATCGACGACAACGCATCGGCGGCCGCACACGTCAACGAGCGCAGCGAGCACGTGCAAACGACGATCCATCCGGTTGCGGAGTCGGCCGACGCGCAGGCCAAGACGGCTCGCGAAGTGTCCGATGCAACGGGAGTGCTTTCGCAGCAGATGCAAGAGATGAACGACTCGTCGCAGAGCTCGCGCGAACAGTCGGAACGTTTGCGCAAGCTAGTCGGCGTGTTCCGCAACATGGAAGTCCCCGCGCTGCGTGATAACGTGATTCGCATCGCGGCGATGGCGCTGCTCGTTTTGGCCGTCCTTCACCCGCAGCCGGCGTTGGCAACGCAGGAGTTCGCTCGGCGCACCCTGCTGTCGTGCGGGGCATGCCACAGCGTGGGCGTGAAGCTGACTGATTTCGGCAAGGCGTTCAAAGCCAACGGTTACATCGTTCCGCGGCTCGTACCAAAGGGCTCGATTCCCGCGACACTTCAAGCGCAGTCGGTGTATTCGAGCGATCCCGATCCCGACGGGCTTCCGAAGTTTATCGTCGACAAAGTCATCGGGCTCGTCGGCGGTCCGATCGGCCCACACTTTACCTACGACGGGCAGCAGTACTTCATTGACGGCGGCGCTCCCGGCGATCTGCGCGAAGCGTGGCTCGAATACACGTCGAACTGGACCGACAAGATTCCGATCGACGTTCGTGCGGGCCAGCAGGTGATGATCTTGCCGACCGACGTCCAGCGCTTCAAGCTGAGCCAAGCGGATTATGCGATCGCCGTGCAAACCGTGGGAAACAATCCATTCAACCTGTACGAACCGATGGACGGCCTACGGCTGTCGTTAGGCAAAGAAGTCAGCGGTCTCAACGCGTCGGTTCTCGCGTTTAGCA
>DASRSM010000276.1:0-4737 GCA_035656415.1 Vulcanimicrobiaceae bacterium
ATGACCTGCCGTTGGGAGGGTAGCGTGCGATCGAAGATTTGCACAGGCATTCTTGCGGTTCTTTGCTTAGCCGTTCCCGGATGCGGAGCGCAGCCGCCGGCTGTTCCGGTGCTGCCGAATTCACCCGCTCAGATGACGCCCGATCGCGGTCCGAGGCATTATATCAAGCACATCGTCATCGCGGTGCAAGAGAATCGCAGCTTCGACAACGTGTTCGACGGATTTCCCGGCGCCGATACGACGCCCTCGGGTGTCATGTCGGACGGACAGACGCAAACGCTGCAGGCGATTCCGTTCGAAGTTCACGACATGTCCCACGGTTTTGCGAGCGGCGTCATGGACTGGGACAACGGCAAGATGGACAAGTTCGATCTCAATCCAACCACGGCCGGACATACCATCGGCACGTTCGCGTACTCCTATCTCGAGCACAACGCGGTCAAACCGTATTGGACGATCGCCAAACGCTACGTGCTCGCCGACCATATGTTTCCGACGATGTTCGGTCCCAGCTTCACCGCACATTTGACGCTGATCGCCGGCACCGCCGATTTGAATCCGGCGCAGTCCGAAGCCGACGTTCCGACGCAGACTCCGTGGGGCTGCGATGCGCCCTCGAGTACGACGACGTTTACGGTCAATTCGCAACGCGTGGAATCGGGCGGCGGTCCGAAGCCGTGCTTCACGCAGTTTCGCACGATGGCCGATACACTCGACGCCGCCGGCGTCTCGTGGAAATATTATGCGCCTGCGATTACGAGTGGTGATGGTGGCCTGTTATGGTCGGCGTTCGACGCGATATCGCCCGTGCGTAACGGCGCCGATTGGAAGAACGTCATCTCACCGCCCGCGCAGTTTCTCAGCGATGCGGCGCACGGTAAGCTCGCAAACGTCACGTGGGTCGTTCCCGACTTCGCTTGGTCGGATCATCCGTACGCGGGCACAACCTACGGGCCGTCGTGGATCGCTTCCATTATCAACGCGATCGGAAAAACGCCGGCGTGGCGTTCCACGGCAATCGTGGTCGTTTGGGACGACTGGGGTGGATTCTACGATAACGTGCCGCCTCCGCAAAAGGACTTTCGCGGGCTCGGCATTCGCGTCGGCTGTTTGATCGTTTCGCCGTACGTGCGCCCGCACGTGTCGCACACCGTGTACGAGTTCGGGAGCATTCTGAAGTTCGTCGAGCAAACGTTCGGGCTGCCGCCGCTGGGAACGGCCGCCGAGGGCTATACCGACGTCCGCGCGCACAGCATTGCCGACAGCTTCGACTTCTCGCACCACCCGCGCGCGTTCACGAAGATCCCGGCACCGTATTCGGCGAGGTTCTTTCTCCTACGGAAGCCGTCGCTGCGGGCCCCCGACGACGAGTGACGAACGCCTAGCGCCGGAGGCGTTAGAATGATCGATTACAAGACCATGGCGACGTCGATTGCCGACGGACTCAATGGCATCGCTAAAGCGATGCAGAGCGTTCCCGCGCCGAGCGCGACTCCTGAGGTCGAGCGATGGAAGCGCGAGATGGGCGAGGCGTCAAAGCACGTGCTGATGGCCTTCGGCATCGACCCGAACCAATTGCAAAAACCGTCCTTTCCTTGCGGTGGCGGCTGGTTCGTGGAGTGGACAGACGGAGACGGCGGAGGTTGGCGGGCCGTTCAGCGGTAGGCGCGCTGCTCCGCCCGGCTTCCTTTGGCAAAATCGACCGGGAGTACGCCGTGCAGCATGGTGTGATGCGGACACCAGTGCACTTTAAACGCTTCGCCGTCGGTGACGGCAACGCACCCGCACGGCAGCGTGAATCGCCGCTCTTCGTTCGGGACGGGTGACTTCAGATCGTTCATAATCGCACCCATTTCCAATGGGAAGCTGGTGAGGGGTCTGCTGCAGCTTATTCCGTCGTGTACGCGTACTTAAACCGGGTTTGCAGAATTCCAACAGTCGCGACCATCGATGGAACGACGGTTGCTCCCGGGACGAGGTTGGCGAGTAGATCGCGCAGGACGTCCTCGGGCGATCCGCCTTGCCGTACGGCTCCGGCGTTGACCAGCGAGCGCGCTTGCTCGGCCGCTGCCGTGTGGCACACTAATAGGATGAGTCCGCGGCGCTGAAGCGCTTCGATCGTGCCGTCCTGATATGTCGACTCAGGATCGTTGGGATCGGCGTTGAGATCGCTTTTGGAACGCGCGTGGTAGAAAATGTTCGTGCTTACGATGTTGCCGCCGGGGTCTTTGAAGCCAAACGCTTCCCCGAGTTTGTACTTCGTCCACATGGCGTCGTTGTAGGCAAACGCCGTCGCCGTGCCGTGCAGGCAAGCGGCAATGCCGATTCGCTCCGGCGGCAGCCCGAAACCGAACTGATAGCCGTTGTACGCGTTTTTCATCGCGCCGAGCGCCGTCGGTACGTAACCGTTGACGTCCCACAGCTGGCGCGCATCGAACGGCCGGTTGACGACGCGCACGAAAGCCGAGTAATCGAACTCGGCTTTCGTCTCGACCATTTCCAGCGCCGACGCGCTTTTAGCGCAAGCGTCCGTTGCCAGCGCCGCCACGACGGCCGACGCGGCTATGAAAGTTTTTCGTTCCACGGATGTTGAGTTATGTTTTGACCATCGTCATGGTTTCCGGACCCGTGCCGTGGATCTGGACGATGGTGTCGCCTTTGGCCATTGCGTAGTGGTGCAGGCCGATCGGGACCGACGCGAACGATCCGGCGGGGAGCGCGATCATTGTGGCCGGGTTCACTTGGTCGCCCAGGCCGACGAGCAGCGTCCCTTGCAGAACGGTGACGTTCTCCACGTCGCCATGAAAGTGCGGTCCGAACTTCGCGCCGTCGGGAATGCGAAGACGCATCGTATACGGCCCAGGCTTGCTGGGATCTCCCGCGAGCACAGCAACTTGGACGCCGGCCATCGGGCCGGTTCCAGCGGTCCACTGGACTTGGGTTGGGGTAACGATCGTTGGGGTCGGGGCCGCGATCGCAGTCGCTGCGAGCAAAGACGCCAATACGGCGGTCAGCAGTAATGAACGCATGGCATACCTCCGAGGCGTAAGCACTTTAGGGAGCGGGGTACGCCCCCCTGCGTGTCGGCGACGGAGAGGGAGATGCCGATGGTGATCCCGACGGTGCCGCGGAGCCTGAGACTGCCGGGGACGGCGACGGCGACGGCGCCGCCCACGCGGGGTTGGGGCGTACGGCAACGCCGCGATGAAGTGCGTCGCGGCTTTCGCTCGCGTAATGCGTGTTCGCCCAGTGCGATTTCACGTACGTATAGAGCGCAACGGCGCGATCGCGTGCGGTCGTTCCGGGCAACTCGGCGTAGAGCTTCGCAAACAGGTACGCCGTCGACGCGAGCCACGTATCCTTCGGATATTGGTGCGACCAATCGTCGAATGCGTCTTCGGTTAAGAGCGCGAGATGCAGCGCTTCTTCGGGAAGGATCTTATGCGTTTCGTAGCGATCGCGAATCGAGACGATCTCGTATCGGATGCGCAGCGCGCTCATCTTGAGTTTGCCGAAGTATCGATCGACGGGTGCGCTCGTCGCCGCGAGCAGCACCACCGCGGCGAAGAGCGCCAGGGTTCTCACGAAGCAGTCGTACCCTGCTCCTCGAATTGATACGCGCCGCGCGTCTTGGCTTTGGCGGCGTATAGTGCGCGGTCGGCCGCAGCCAGCACGTCTTCGACGCCAAAGCCGCCGTGGACCATCGCCGCGCCGGCGCTGACCGAACTGCGAATGGTTTCGCCGCGCACGATCGTTGGGGAAGCGGCCTCGCGGGCAATCGCCGAGAGAACGCGTTCGGTCCCCGCACGGTCGATCGGCGAATGCAGAAAGACGGCGAACTCGTCGCCGCCCAGCCGCGCGACTCCATCGGTGCTGCGCACCGAAGCTTCGATAACGCGTGCGAGATTGACCAGCAAATCGTCGCCGGTGAGATGTCCGTACGTGTCGTTGATGTTTTTGAAATCGTCGAGGTCGAACAGGCAGACCGCGCCGCAGTCACCGCTTTCCGACGCGCGCTGCAGTACGCCCATGAACGCCCGCCGGTTGAGCAATCCGGTGAGATGATCGTGCATCGCCGTATGCTCGTGCTCGGCAGCGCTGCGTTCGGCCACTTCTTTTGCGGCGTGCTCGTAAATGAGACGCATCGTGAGGAAGGCGACGAGCACCGCCGCAATCACGCCGATGAATCCGGGAATGAGCGCGATCAGGCGTTGACGTCCGTAGTCTTGGAAGCGGATCGCGATCATCGTGCGGAAGACGGGCGTCTCCTCATGCCACAATGCGTACAGCGTCGCGACGAGCGCGTCGAGCGAGCGTACCGTCGCGGTGCGCTCGGTCGGGGACGTCTCCGTAACCAGTTGGTCGAGGCGATCGCCGGCGATCGCGGCCGCCGCTTGCACTTGCCGCAGCGATGACGAGAGGCCTGCGACGTCCCGCAGCGTGCCGTCGCGCGCGAGCGCGTCGGAAACGTCTTGCACGTTGTCGGCCATCGCTTGCTCGGCGCGCGTCTGGCTCTTCACCAGCGCGACGCGCTCCGGTATCGAAATTCGTCCCGTCGCTTTGCACAGCGTGCGGCGTGCCTTTTGCAAACCGTCGAGAGCGTTTGGAATACGGTACGCGAGCGAATCGCTGAGGTCGATACCGGCGACCGCAGGATCGAACGTGAGACCCGATTGGTCCGACAGCGCCATCGTCGAGTCGTCGAGCGATGAAAATACATGGTCCAGGGACGAATCC
>DASRSM010000277.1:0-4826 GCA_035656415.1 Vulcanimicrobiaceae bacterium
CCCATGTTTACGTCGTCGGCGGACTTCCTCGCCTACTTCGAGCGATCGATGACGCAGATAACGACCTTTCTCAAAACGCATCAGATCGTCGACGTTCCGCCGTACATCGGTCCGTTCCACATCGTTCCGCTTCCCAAAGCGCTCGAGGCCGTAAACACCGGCGGCTTCATGAACCCGCCGGGAATGTTCGACAAGGATCCCGAGGGCTTCTATTTCGTCCCGGAATACGATCCGCACAACACGCTGTTCTTCGCTCAGCAGGCGCGAGAATCGGTGCTGCCGCTGCTCGGACACGAAGGCATTCCCGGGCACTTCATGCAGTTTACCTATGCGTATCACAATCCCGACTACATCCGGCACGTACACCAGGACAGCGTCTTTGCCGAAGGGTGGGCGTTGTTCGGTGAGGAGATGCTGCTGCGCACCGGACTCTACGACAACAATCCTTCCGCGCGCAAGCAAGTGATTCAGTTGATGCGTTATCGTGCGACGCGGATCGGCGTCGACGTCGGCCTTGCGACCGGTACGTTCACGTTGCCTCAAGCGATCGACTACTTTCAAAAGACGGCGGGAATCGACAAGGCGACCGCTTACGGGGAATCCACTCGGGCGGCGATGGGCCCGGGGCAGTTGATCGATTACCTGGTGGGGAAGACGCAGATCGAAGCGCTCGGGGGACTGGTTCAGGATCGCGAAGGGACGGCGTTCACGCTGCGCCGCTTCAACGACCAGCTGCTGTCGTACGGCACGGTTCCACTCTCGACGATTCGCTACGAATGGCTCGGCGACGATGCCTGGCTGCAGCAGTCGATCGAGCCCATCGCACCTCAGGAGTTTTAGAGGCCTATGGCTCCCAAGATCACCGGCGGCGCACTGAATAGCCGCAAACTTCGCTCGCCCAAAGGACTCAACGTCCGGCCGACGCCTGGGCGCGTCAAGGAGTCGCTTTTCTCCATTATCGCGACGCGCATCGAGGGTGCGAGCTTCCTCGACCTGTTTTCGGGCACGGGCGCGATCGGATTCGAGGCTGCCTCGCGCGGCGCGTCGCGGGTCGTGTGCGTCGAGGCGCAGCGGGAGACCGCTCGCGCGATAGAAGAAGCCGCGCGCGACATGGCTGTGGATAAGGTTGTGAGTATTTTTGCGGCGCCGGCCGAACGCGCGCTCTATCGTTTGGAAGGTCCGTTCGATATCGTCTATCTCGACCCGCCATATGCCGACGACGTGCCGCTCCAACTCTTCCGTCTGCTGCGCGAACGCAACTTGCTCGCACCCGACGCGCTCGTCGTTTACGAGCACGCGGCGAAACGAATTCTTCCGGACATACCGGGGTATCGCTCCGTACGTGAAGAAGTGTACGGCGATGTCGCCCTTGCGTTTATGGCGCCGTCGTCGGCATAGGATGGCAGTTGACCAACGGTAGGTCTCCGCGTACGACGCGCGCGATTTATCCTGGCTCGTTCGACCCCCCGACGAACGGCCACCTCGACGTCATCGAACGCGCGGCGAAGTGCTTCGGCGAAGTCATCGTCGCCATCGTCGTCAACCCTCAAAAACGCAGCCCCATGTTCACGCTGGACGAACGCATCGCGATGCTCAAGGAATGTATCGCACACGTACCGCATGCGCGCGTCGAGCACTTTCGCGGACTTCTTGCCGATTATTTGAAAGCCGCACATGCAGACGTGATCGTCAAAGGGCTGCGGGTCGTGTCCGACTTTGAGAGTGAGATGTCGACCGCGCTGATGAACCGGGAACTCTCCGGGGTCGACACGCTCTTCCTGATGTCCGACGCGAAGTATTCGTTCGTCAGCTCGAGCTTGGTCAAAGAAGTGTTCTTCCTCGGCGGCGACGTGGCGACGCTCGTACCGGAGCCCGTGATCAAAGTCATGACGGTCAAACGCTCGACTCTTTCCGAGTCTCATTCGTAACGGAGGTAGAAATGTCGGTCTATCGCGTCCTAGATAAACTCGAGAGCTACGTGCACGAAGGAACGTGGCTGCCCGCCGGTTATCGCGTGCTCTCCGAAGAACGGCTGCTAGAGTTCGTCGAGAAAATCCGCGCTTCGCTGCCGGAGGAAGTCGGCCGCGCGAAGATCATTGCGAAGGACCAAGACCGCGTCATGCGCGCCGCAGCTGAGAAAGCGCAAGCAATCGTCGAAGAGGCCGCCAGCAAACACGAAGAACTGGTGGATCAAAACGAGATCGTGCAGCGCGCGCGTACGACCGCCGAAATCGTTCTGCGCGAAGCCGAAGAGCGCTCACGCAAGATCCGCGAGGGCGCCGATCACTACGCCGCGCAGGTGCTCGTCGATATGGAAGGCCGTTTGGCCGGCGCGTTAGGCGCCGTGCGCAAGGGCCGCGATGCGCTCGCGCATCAACCGCAAGCGGCATCTGCGACGCCGGCAGCACAGCTAGCCGATGCCGCGGCGAAAAGCAAGCGCGCGGCTTTCGACTTGCAGAATGCAACCGAGGACACCGAAGCGATGGAGTCGGTTAAAGCGTAAACGTGCTAGCGCCCGCCTAACGAGCGTGCCCACCGTTCGGGTAAAAGCGAAGCATGAAACACGTCGCTGCTTTGTTCACGCTTATGGGTTTGCTCGCCGTTCCCGCGCTCGCGGATAACGGCGGCCTTCAGGGCCAGGTAGTCGATATCTCGACCGGCAAGCCGATCGAGCATGCGACCATCCTTTACTACAAAACGCCGTATCTCGAGAAAGGCCCCAATCACATTACGACCGTGAAGACCGATCGCAACGGTTACTTTACGGACATCACGCTACAGCCGGGCCGCTACATCATCATGGCACGCGTTCCCGACAAGGTCGAGGGATGCGCGGTCGACGACGTTCAGGAAGGCGAAACGGCGCGAGTGAGGATCGAGATCGGCCGCGATCGCATCGTCTGCTCGGGTCCGCGCGTCCATCCGACGATCGTCGACCCGAACCTCACCGCAGACCTGTATCGGATCTAGCAATTCCGCCGAGGCTAATTTAGCCCAGAGCGAGGAGGGTTGGGGTGAAGTTTACTTTGGTAAACGAACCCCAAGCCGACAAACGCTATGGGTTAAATTAGACCGGCGGGGCCTGAACGTTATGCGCGAAGGCTTCCAGGCGTGAGCGGTCGATCGCTTTGACGCGTCCGCGATCGAGTTCGACCGCGTTGGCGTTTTTTAGTCGCAGCAACGCGCGGGCGGCCATGTCGCGAACGGTACCCGCGGCGGCTGCGATTTGTGCCTGCGAAAGGTTCTCGACGCCCGGGAGTCCGCGCGTCATGCCGACCGAGGCGCGCGCGTAGCCGAGCAAGAACTTTGCGACGCGCTGCAGTACGTGCGCGAACGCGAGGTCTGCGATCGTGTCGATCGAGCGGCGACGAGCCTGCGACGACGCGATTAGGAACCCCAGCGCGAGCTCGGCGTCGTTGCGCGCAGCGTGGATGACGGCTTCGCTTGGCAGCGTCACGATCGTCGCGTCGGTAAGCGCTTCGGCGCGCGTCGTCGCGCCGCCACCGTCGAACGTGCCGCTCTCATTGAGCGTATCGTGCGTCAGCCGCTCGCCGATCGTATGCGTCTTGCCGTCGGGTGAGAGTAGCGTGTAGATCACCTTGCCGGTCTTGACGATGCCCAGATACGGCCAGACTTCGCCCTCGTCGAAGATCGTGTCGCCCGATTTGTAGCCGCGCTCGCTCATCTGGTTGGCAAGCTCTTTAATGGTGTTGGCTTTTGCCGATGTGAACTGCGGTACGTTGGCGAGGAACGTCTCGCCGTCGGCGTTTTCGTCGATGCGCTCTAGCCGGATCGTCCAGCGGTTGCTGCCAAGATTGCGCGCGTCCCAAGAAAAGCGTCCGGCACGCAGCTGCGTCATCTCGTTGCGCAGCGCTCGCGGATCGGTCTCCTCGTTAATCTCTAAGGCCGTTCCGATCTGAAGCTTGTCGAAGGCTTCCACGATCTGATCGGTCTTGGCGGCAGGGGAGAGCGACCGGGCATCCAGGCTCAGGGCGGTGGGACGGTTCATCGGCATAGCCCGCCCGATTTAACCGGCCAAAGGCAACGCGCCTCCTTCCAGGAACGCCGCAGTCGAGCCGGTGAATACGAGCGGCCCTATGAGTACGCCAATCCAAGACAGCGACGTCGTGATCGTCGCGGGTGCCCGTACGCCGTTCGGCAACCTGATGGGCACGCTTTCCGATCTGACGGCCACCGATCTCGCGGTGGCCGCCGCCGAAGCCGCCCTCGAGCGCAGCGGCGTTCCCAAAGACCGCATCGATGACGTCGTTTTCGGCAACGTCATTCAATCCAGCGCCGATGCCATCTATCTCGCGCGCCACGCCGGCTTGCGGGCCGGCGTGCCGATCGGCGTTCCCGCCCTCACGCTCAACCGGCTTTGCGGCTCGGGCCTGCAGGCGATCCTTTCCGCCGCGCAGACGCTGCGCTTGGGAGAGTCGACCTACGCGCTTGCCGGCGGCTCGGAAAACATGAGCCAGTCGCCGCACGTCGTTCGCGGCGCGCGCAAAGGCTTTGCATTCGGTGCGAACGTTCAGTTCGAAGACTCGTTGTGGGAAGCCCTTACCGATTCGTATGGCAATACGCCGATGGCGATCACGGCCGAGAACCTTGCAAAAAAGTATTCGATCGCGCGCGAAGCGTGCGACGAATTTGCGCTCGCGAGTCAGGAGCGCGCGCTGGAGTCGCAAGCGCAAGGCTACTTCGCCGAAGAGATAGTGCCCGTCGAGGTTCCCGGTCCCAAAGGCACCAAAGCGACGGTCGATAAGGACGAAGGTCCGCGCACCGGACTCAGCATGGAAAAACTTGGGCGGTTACCCGCCCGCTTC
>DASRSM010000278.1:0-8603 GCA_035656415.1 Vulcanimicrobiaceae bacterium
TTCGCGATCGCCGAGTTGTACGCGTCGTCGAAGCGCTTCGAGTAGTCGAGCTGCGCGGCAGTCGGCGGCCATTGCACGCCGCCGAATCCGCTGCCCGGTACCGATTCGCGCAGCGATCCGCCGCGCTGGATCGAGTCCTCGTCGTTGTGATAGTTCGCCGTGAACGCGTCGAAGATCGGCTGCCACGCATTGCGCGCCGACGCAACTTGCGTCGCGAGCACACCGTTGGCTTTGACCGCGTCGAGCGATTTGCGAATGGCGTCGAGGTTGTTGAGCGCATCGTCGATTTTGCCGTACATCACCGAGTACTTCTTGGCGTAGTCGTATCCGGCCTGATACTGCGCTTGCGTCCAATCGAAGCGCGGGTCGGACTTGACGGTCAGCTGGCGTTCCAGCGTCTTGCCGCCAAGCGTGAGCCGTACCGTATACGTTCCCGGAACGACCGTCGGGCCGCTCTTGGGTCCTTGGTACTCTTCGCGCGCGGCACCGAGCCACTTCGTGGGCGAATCTTCGGTGAAGTTCCAGACGAAGCGATTGACGCCGGGTTTGTTGGAAACCCACGGCTCCTTCGTCTTCTTTCCCTTGATTTCGACTTCGTGCGTTCCCTCATAGGTGCGCACGGCCTTACCGGCTGCGTCGACGATCTCGAGTTTGGGCGGCGTCTTTTCCGCCGCGGGCTGGTAGAAGTCGATCACCGCGCCGCGCGGCGGATTTTCTCCCGAATATTGCGTGTAAGTTCCTTCGTTGCCCGAGCTCGAGAAGTAATGATACTCGTAACCCGTACGCGGCTCGAAGAGATACTCGCCGGAACGCTCCGCGCTGCCGAGATCTTGAATCGCCGCGATATCGTCGAGGATCCAGACGTCGCGGCCGTGCGTTGCGATGACGAGATCGTCGAACTGCGGCTGAATGCGAATGTCGCGCACGCTCACGTGCGGCAGGTTCAATCGCATGTCTTGCCAGCTCGAACCGCCGTCGACCGAAACCCACATGCCGTTTTCGGTTCCGGCGAAGACGAGGTTCTGATTGCGCACGTCGGAACGGACCGTGCGAACGTATTGATCGCTCGGGAAGCCGTTGACGATCTTCGTCCACGTCTTGCCGTAATCGCGCGTGACGAACGCGTACGGCGCGTAGTCGCCCATCCGGTGATTGTCGACGGCGACGTACGCCGTGCCGGCAACCAGGGTCGACGGCGCGATGGTCGGGATACGCGCGTATTGCGGCGTTCCCGGCGGCGTCACGTTGGTCCAGTGCTCGCCGCCGTCGCGCGTCAGCTGTACGAGACCGTCGTCGGTACCAACCCAAATCTCGCCCTTGTTGATTTGCGAGCCTTCGATGTCGAGAATCGTGTCGGAATATTCCGCACCCGAAACGTCTTTGGCGAGCGGTCCACCCGTCGGCTGCTGGTGCGACTTGTCGTTGCGCGTCAGATCGGGGCTGATCGGCGTCCACGTTTGACCTTTATCGGTCGTTTGAAAGACGACGTCGCCGCCGTACCACGCGATCTTCGGATCCCACGGCGCGAACGCGATCGGCGAATCCCAGTTGAAGCGGTACTGCGACTTGCTCAAGTCGAACGGGCCGACAAAGCTGCCGGGAAATGCGTCGTACGGACGTACGAAGTGGAACGTCTGATTCTGGCGATCGAAGACCGAAACGAGACCGTCTTCGAGATCGGCCCACACGTAACGCGTATCGGCCGGATCGGGCACGGTCCATTCGCCGTCGCCGCCGATCACGTCGATCCAGTGGCGGTTGAGAATGCCGTCGCCGTCGAGCGAGTTCGACGGACCGCAGAACCCGTTGTTGTCTTGCAGCGCCGCGCAGACCTGATACGGATTTTCGTTCGAAAGCCCGACGTGGTAGATCTCTCCGATGGTCAAGTTACGTGAGAAGGACCAATGCTCGAGATCGCGCGTGAGCGCGTAGCCGCCGTCCTCGCCGACGATGATGCGCTTGGGGTCGTTCGGCGCGATCCAAATCGCGTGGTAGTCGACGTGGACTTCCTTGGCGATTTCTTTGAACTTCTTGCCGCCGTCTTTGCTTTCGGCAAGCATCTCCGAAACGGCAAACACGTGATTGGGGTCGCGCGGGTCGACGTCGATATGTGAAAAGTAAAACGGTCGTTGATCGACGAGCGTGTCGTTGCTGACCATCGTCCAATGCGCGCCCGCGTCGTCGCTGCGCCACAGGATTCCGCCCTTGGCCTCGATGAGCGCGAACACGCGATTGGGCCGGCTCGGCGCGACCGCGAGACCGATGCGCCCGGTGTATCCTTGGGGCAAACCGTTGCCGGTCAAGCGCTTCCAGGTCTTTCCACCGTCGGTCGATTTATAGAGCCCGTCGTCGGGGCCGCCGCTCGAAAAGTTCCACGGAATGCGGCGGAACTGCCACATGCCTGCGTATACGACGTTGGGATGCTGCGGATCGATCGCGAGGTCCGACGCGCCCGTCGACGGCCCGAGGTAGAGCGTCTTGTTCCACGACTTTCCGCCGTCCCACGTGACGTAAACGCCGCGATCGGTCGAATCTTTAAACGGATCGCCGAACCCGCCGGCGACGACGTGCTTCGGATTCTTCGGATCGATGACGATGCGCGAAATGCTCCACACGCCGTTTAGGCCGACGCGCCTCCAGGTCTTGGCGCCGTCGGTCGTTTTGTACAAACCGTTGCCATAGCTGACGTCGTTGCGCGGGTTGGCTTCACCCGAGCCGGCCCACACGACGTTTTCGTTGGTCGGATCGATCGCGACGGCGCCGATCGCGGAGACGTCTTGCTTTTCGAAGACCGGGTCCCACGTCGCGCCGCCGTCGATCGTTTTCCATACGCCGCCGCCGGCGCTTCCGATGTAATACAAGCGGTCGTCTTGCGGCGTTCCCGCCACCGAGGCGATTCGACCGCCGGCGAGCGCCGGACCGATCGATCGCCACGTGAGGTTTTTGAGTGCCGCCGAAAGCGTGACCGCAGCGACGACCGGTATCATCGTGCCTGCACCTCTCCGATCGAGACCTTCGGTATATTCGCCGCCTTGACCGTACGCACGAACGCGTTATAGCGATCCACGCCCGCGTGATAATCGCCCTCGACGCGTTTGATGTAGTTGAGCACCGCCGGCGTGTTGAGGCCCTGCGCGCCGAAGTACGCGGTCTGCAAGTCTTGATAGAGCGCGTTTTCTTGCAGCGTGCCCTCACCTTGAACGTCCGTGCCCAATGTCGCGGATAGTGCCGCACGCGCCGTCTCCAAGTCGTTGAGCTTCGTCGTCAACGCCGAGTCGTTGGCTTTCTTGGCGGCATCGCTTGCCGCTGCGATGGACTTCTTGAGACTGTCGAGGTTGTTGAGCATCGTAGCGACGGTCGAATAATGCTGCATCTGCCGCATCGCCTCGCTGTAGCTCTGCCGGTAATCGGCCATCGTGAACTGCGAACGGGGATCGGGTTTGACGGTGAAGTGCTGAAGGTACGTGTGACCGCCGAGCGTCATACGAACGGAGTAGTCGCCGGGAACGACCCCCGGTCCGTTATTGTTGATAAAGTCCGCAAAGAGCTGGTTGGTTTGACCGGTCCACGCAACGGGTCCGTTGACCGTAAAATCCCAGGTGTAGCGGTTGAGACCGACCTTGTTGGTGATAAACGGAATGTCTTTTCCGTGGACTTTATGAGTTCCCGATACGTTGCGAATCACGCGTCCCTGCGAATCGAGGATTTCCAAGGACGGATTACCCTTTTGCTTATCCTTTTGGTAGAAGAAAATCATCACGCCGTACGGCGGATTGTCGGCCGCGTAGTTCGTGTAGGTTCCCTCGTCGTTTTCGTGCTGAGTCCATTCATAGCTGGTGCGCGGCGTGAAAAGCCACGTGCCCCGGCCGATGGCCTGCTGCAGTTGCTGAACCGGGCGCACGTCGTCCATGATGTAGACGGCGCGGCCGTGCGTCGCGATGACCAAATCGTCGTACTGCGGCTGGATGCGGATGTCGTGCACCGACACGGTGGGCAGATTGTTCTTAAAGGACTGCCACGTGTTTCCGGCGTCGAACGAAATCCAAATACCCTCCTCGGTGCCGAGGTAGACGAGATTCCGGTCGTGCGTATCCGGGCGGACCGTACGCGCCCACTCGTTGCCGGGGATACCGTTGACGATCTTGCTCCAGCTTTTGCCGAAGTTGTGCGTGACGTAGACGTATGGCGCGTTGTCACCGACGAAGTGTGCGTCGCTGGTCGCATACGCAGTGCCGTCGTCGAGCGTCGACGGCGCGACGGTCTCCCAGCGTCCGTCGTGCGGCGCGCCCGCAGGCGTCACGTCGCTCCAGTGTTTGCCGCCGTCGAGCGTGAGGTGAATCAAACCGTCGTCGCTGCCGGTCCAGATCTCACCCTTGTGCAAGGTCGAGGGCTCGATGTCGAGTAGCGTGCCGGTGTATTCGGCTCCCGAGATGTCCTTGGTAATCGGACCACCGGCGGGGATTTCATGCGCCTTGACGTTGCGCGTCAAATCCGGACTGATGACCGTCCACGACTTACCGCGGTCGCTCGTTTGGAACACGACGTTGCCGCCGTATAAACCGATCACCTTATTGCCCGGCGCGCGCCACGGCGCGAACGCCAGCGGCGCTTCCCAGTTGAATCGGTACTTCGAGGACGACAGGTCGTACGATTCCTTTCCAGTTTGAACGAAGGGATCGGCGAACCAGCCGTCTTGCGTGACGCGGTTGTAGATCGAAAGCGAGCCGTCTTGCGACGACGACCAAACCCAGTTTGCATCGTCGGGCTCGGGAATACCCCACGTGCCGTCGCCTCCGGCCGTCACGTACCAATTTTTGTTTTGAATGCCCGACTGATCGAGCGAGTTCGACGGTCCGCACCAGAAGTTGTTGTCTTGCAGACCCGCGCAGACCGTGTACGGATTGTCGTTGCCCAATCCGACGCGGTAGACTTGACCGATCGGCACGTTCAACGAGAAGAACCAGTTGTTGCCGCCGTCGAGCGTGAGCACGTAACCGCCGTCTTCGCCCAGCATGATGCGGTCGGGATCGTTCGGCGCGATCCAAATGGCGTGGAAGTCCGAGTGCACCTGCTCGCCGATCGTTTTGAACGTTTTGCCGCCGTCGGTGCTCAGCATCGTCGTAAACGACACGGCGTAGACCTTATCGGGGTTCTTGGGGTCGACCGCGACGTGCGTGAAGTACCATGCGCGAGCTTGAATGTCGCGGTCGTTGCTGACCATCGTCCAGTTGGCGCCGCCGTCGTCGGAACGCCATAAGATGCCTTCGTTCGACTCGATCATCGCGTACACGCGATTCCCGTTGCTGGGAGCGACCGCGACGCCGATGCGACCCATCGTGCCCGAGGGCAAGCCGTGACCGGTGAGCTTGGTCCACGTCGCGCCGCCGTCGGTGGATTTATAGAGGCCGTCGTCGGGTCCACCGCTGGTCGTCGTGTAGGGCACGCGACGGAACTGCCAGAGACCGGCGTAGAGCACGTTAGGGTCCTGCGCACTCATCGCGATGTCGGACACGCCGGTTTGCGCTCCGACGAAGAGCGTCTGCTTCCAGGTCTTCCCGCCGTCGTCGGTGACGTAAACGCCGCGGTCGTGGCTGTCGGCGAACGGATCGCCGAGCGCTCCGACCACGACGTGATTGTGGTTGCGCGGATCGACGACGATGCTCGAAATGTACCGCGTCTCTTTGAGGCCGACGTTGATCCACTTTTCGCCGCCGTCGGTCGACTTGTAGATGCCGTCGCCGTAGGTCACGTCGTTGCGCGGGTTCGTTTCACCGGTGCCCACCCAGACGGTCTTGTTGTCGGTCGGGTCGATCGCGATCGCGCCGATCGAGGCGGTGCTTTCTTTCGTGAAGACGGCATCCCAGGTCTGGGCCCCGTTCGTCGATCTCCAGACGCCGCCGCCGGCCGCGCCGATATAATACAGCTTGGGGTCGGTGGCAGACCCGACGACCGCCGCGACGCGGCCTCCGCCGGCGGCCGGCCCGATCTCGCGCCAGTTCATGTTCCCGAACGGCGGTCCGGAGGTCGGACTCGGCGTCGGCGATGGTGTCGGTTTGCCCGCAGTCGTCGGTTCCTTTACGGGCGATGCCGGCGCCGGTGAGGGCGTCGCATTAGCCTGAGCAAAAGCCGGTTGGGCAGGGAAAAAGGCAACGGCCGCCAGGGCCGCCGCGACGAGCAGCGAGCGTTTCTTCACAAAAAGCCTCCGTAGAGGCGCGGGTCCAATGTACTACTGCGCGACTCCTGCGCGCCCGCAATCAAAGTTCAATCAAAGACGGCCCCACCAGTTTAGCAATGGCGACCGGCGGCAATTTGCCGTTTGCAGTCGGGCACGTTTTTGTTGATCGCCCACCACTGGGAGAGCGCGATCGCGCCGCACATCAAAAGGAAGAAGACGACGATCCCGATCGCCCATCGGCGCCGCGCGGATGGTGACATGCGCATCGCGCACGGGTTTTACACGGACCGAGGGCGTTCCCGGAAGGATGGTCCCGGTACGGCTCGAACCCCGGGCGCCTATGCGGAAGTTCTTCGCCAGCTTCCTGGCGACAGCACTCTTCAGTTATGGGCTATTTGCATTTGCGCGGCCCGCGCAGGCAGCGACCCATCGGCTTCCCGTGACGCCGCAGACGATTGCGGCATACGCGACCGTCATCCGTCACATCAATCCCCAGATGCCGAAGTGGCAGAGCCGGGATTTTGCGCGGCGCGTGATCGTCAACGCCGAGCGCTGGCGTCTAGACGCCAACATTCTCGTCGCGATCGTTACGGTGGAATCGCGCTGGCACACCCACGCGTTGTCGCGCGCCGGGGCCATCGGACTCGGCCAGCTCATGCCCGGGACGGCTTCGATGCTGGGCGTCAACCCGCACAACTCCGGCGAGAACTTATCTGGAGCCGCCGAGTACCTCCACGGCTTGATGAAGCGGTTCGGACCTAACTACGATCTCGTTTTCGCTGCGTACAATGCGGGACCGAAGGCGGTCGAAGAGTTCGGCGGCATTCCGCCCTACGACGAAACGCAGCACTACGTCGTTAAAGTCATGAGCGCGTGGCACTCGTTGCAGCAATGGGTGCGCCTGTCGCCGCAAGCCGCAGAGCTCGCGGACATTCCGCACGGCGCGGATGTCGATTACTGGCTCGACGGCGCCCAACGCTAAAAACATTTTGTCACCCTGAGCGCAGCGAGCGTTAGCGAGCGGAGTCGAAGGGGAGGCGACGACGCTTGTGAACGGCAGCGAAACGCTTAGACATCTTGGCGTCGTCGTATTCCTTAAGAAACCTCGCGTGAACGTGCGCGACGTCGCGGGTAACCAAGGTACCCTTGACCAGTGGCACGTTACAATACCCGTGGGCGTCCTCATCTTGCCCGTAGTCGCGCCGTCGGCATGAGGAAAGGTCGCGAAGAGATCGTCGAAGCTGCGGTTCTCTTGAACGAGAATGACGACGTGTTTGATCGGCGATGAACTGGCGGCTACCGCCGGAAGAACCGTTGTCCCGGACCGCGCTCCTGGCACCGCGTACGAGCAGCCGCCGAGAATAAAGCCCGCGGAAACGACAATCGCTGCGAGCGCTTTCACTCGGTGTCCAATGGCTCAGTTGATATCGGTTCGTGCAGAAAGAACTCTAGCGACTTGGACGCCGGAATTGTTTTGAAACGGCGCGGCTTTCGCGAAAAGTTGAAGACGTCATCGATACTGTTCGCGCGCGCGTCGGTCGTGTTCAGCCGTCCCAGTCCCCAGTTGTCTTCGATGAATCTCAGAAGGCTGCCGAACTCGTACGCCCCAGTTCTGCGCCTTTGCTAAGCTCGAAAGCGCTGCGTCCTACGCTCGTAACCGACGAGTCAGAGACCGAGGCAGCTCCGTACTGTACGGTTCCGTTGAGCCCCTATTGCAGCCGGCTTATATATTCAAGCCAGTGCGGATGTTTAAGATTGCTCCATTGAGTTATCCAAATGGCGCCATTGGGTCCAGGCGTGATGCCGGCCGCCTTCCAGATGTCTTTCTTGAAGTATGTGATTCTACCGTTTGTCGTTAGACGTACCACTGTGCCGTACTTATTGAAGGCACTAAGCCAGAGAGCACCATCCGGTCCCGTCACGATTCCGTTGGCGTTTCTAACGTTCACCTCATACTGTTTTAGAACGACCCCGCTCGTTGAAAACTGGGCGACTGTGAGCCGGAGCGGCCCAACCGATTCATCTAACGAATCCGTGCGAAATACTGTTGCTACGTGCCTTTTGTCCCAGGTCGCCTCGCCGACTAGGGCAATCCCATCTCCAGTAGGATTTCTTGCAACTCGCAACGCACTTCAAACCTTCATCGACGCAAACGGTACGAATTATTGCGACGACTGCAGCTGGCAGCTTCCGTTGTAGCTGGAGGACGATGTCAGGAAGACGTATGCGATACGATGAGCAGTTCACTCTAGCGAACGCGTTTAGGGATGCGGTCGAAGATCCGCGTCAGTGGCCCTTCTTCCTCATAGCGGGGCTATGGGCCGCGAGCGAGCCTATTCTCTCCCCTGGGCCGCTTGTGCCGAAAGTGACATGGTCGATAATATCGCTAATCGCTGGGGCGGCAGGATGGTGGCCCGTCGCCGGTTTC
>DASRSM010000279.1:0-23181 GCA_035656415.1 Vulcanimicrobiaceae bacterium
CCAAGGGAAAATTTCGTGGCGAGGGCATTCAGGTCTCCGAAGCGCTCGGCCGCAAGCGCGACTCGACCGACATCATGGAACGCCATCCGTTCGACGTCGAGATTTTGCACGTGCTTCCGGGCAAGCTGCCGTATCCGTACCATTCGCACAGCGCGCAGTGGGAGTTCTATCACGTAATCTCCGGGCGCGGTAAGGTCCGTCACGAAGGCGGCACGACCGACGTCGCACCGGGCGACGCGTTTTTATTCAAACCCGGGGAAGCGCATCAGCTCATGAACGACGGTGAAGAGAAACTGGTGGTTTACGTCGTCGCCGACAATCCGATGGGCGAGTCGTGGCACTACCCGGATAGCGGAAAAGTCGGCACGCAGCTTCCGAAGCGTCTCGCGTTGCGCACGGCCGAGCCGGTCGACTACTACGACGGCGAAGAATGATCGCAGCGCTCCTTATAGCCGTCGCTCTGACGTGGCAGCCGACCAGTGCAGATCTCGTCACGCTCAAACGCGTCGCAGTCGGCGGCAACTACCCCGCACACTTCGTCGCAAAGACACCGTCGGAAATGCCCCGCTACGACCCGGTCGCGTTTTATCCCGGTCCCGCCGATCCGCATTACATCTGGGAAAACCGCAACGACGCGTTATCTCCCGATCGTATCCGATACCGCAATCGTGCGCTCATACTTGCCGCAATGGATTTCGGCGCGGCCGGCGAGCAATGGAAGACCTACTACGACGAGTTGGTCGCCGAAGACAAAGCGCAAGGCACGCCGGTGGCCGATCCGTATCGCTACCGGCACGCGTTTCTCGACGATTTGGACGCGAAGCTCGAAGCGCTCGCACCAGCCGTTCCACCGTCGACCGTCGATCCGCCAATCGACGCGGAAGCAGCTACGGTCTCCGATCGGGATCTGACACTCGTAGCCAACGGCTATTTCACGACACCGGCGGCGGCCGAGACGACGAGTCTTCCGCAGGGCGTGATTGCGCGATACGCGGGGTCTCGAAACGAGCACAATATGGTTACGTACATCGTCGAGCGCAGCAGCGCCATCGACGAGTACCGCTTCTATACGGATCGAACGATGCCGGGGAGCGACGACGCCGTCATGGGCGCGTTCTTCGAAGCGATCGTCGACAGCGGCGCCGCCGGCAGCGGCCTCAAAACGTCGTACGATGCGGCCACGGACAAGGCCCGCTTCGGCTTTGTCCTGGCTCGCGCGTTCGATATGCAGAACTCCCGACTCGAAAAATCGGGACACGACGAAGCGGCCTGGATCGTGCGGACGGTGCGCCCGGGAATGAAGCGCGCGGCCGTCAACGCATTGCTGCGGTCTCGAAATCTCAAGCTCGACGAGAAACCACTGGTCGACGTTCTCGAGTTTCCGATTCACTCGAGTATCGTTTGCAGCACGTCGATTCCGGTCGCCTTTACCTTCGACACGGACGGCCGGCTGGAACGCGTCGAGCAGCAGGCGCTCCACTCGACCTGTGTCTGAGTTCCATCGACAATTCATCCGCGACTGAACCTTTCGGGTCGATCATGCAGGCCGTGGACGAGCTCGACGCGCTCGAGCGCCCCTTTTGTGCGTTCGACCGCGAGTATTTTGGACGCCCGGTTTCGCGCGATACGTATATCGATGGGGTGCGGGGCCGCTAGTCCACGACCGTCGCACGCAATAATCCACGCGCTGAGTTGCCGACGTAAACCGTTTGCGCCGCACGAACGTCCGGAACGGTCAGCTCCGCCTCGCGCGCACGTCCATCTCGAAGTAGGTGCGCACGCAGAACTCCCGGAAGCACGCCGCTGCTTGCCGACGGCGTCCAAAGCGCGCCGTCGCGTTCGACGAACAGATTGGTTCGCGCCCCTTCCGTTACCTCGCCGCGCTCGTTGATCAGCATCGCATCGAAACAGTCGCGCTCGCGAGCTTCCACAAACGCCTCATCGTGCGCGGGACGCCACGAGGTCTTGTGGCGGAGAAACGGATCGTCGCTGCGGACGCGAGCGCCTGAAAAACACACGCGCAACGGCTCCGGCGGTGTATTCGCCGCCTCCGTTCGCACCTCAACCGTGCCGTCGAGCTGAAGACGGATTCTAACGACCCTGTCACCCTGACCCTTCGACTCGCTTCGCTGGCTCAGGACTGCGCTGGCTACGCTCGCTTGGCGGTAAGGAATTCCAAAGGCGTGGGCACTGCGCGACAAACGCGTGAGGTGCAGCGCGAGCGTGGCGTCGTCCGCGTCGCTTGCGAACGTCTCGAGCACTGCAAACGGAGCTGCGGGTCGCAAGAACCGCGACTTGAGGAGAATTTCCGCCCATTCGGCGGAGGCTTGCGAGTCGGCGACGATCCCGCCGCCGGTGTCGTAGCGTCCGAAGCCCGTGGAGGCGTCGAGCTGAGCGGTGCGAATTGCGACGTTCCACCACCCTTTGCATTCGGGCGAGAGATAGCCGATGGTTCCGCAGTACGCGCCGCGCGGCGCTACTTCGGTTTCGGCGATGAAGCGCATCGCCGCGCGCTTCGGCGCGCCCGTAATGCTGCCGCACGGAAACACTGCTGCGAAGATCCGCGCGAGCGACGTGCCCGCTCGCGGCGTCCCAGCGATCGTCGACGTCATCGTCGCGTAGGTCGGATACCGCTCGATCTCGAGGAACCGTTCTACCGTCACGTCGTCGCAAATGCGGTGCAGATCGTTGCGAAGGAGATCGACGATCATGACGTGCTCGGCGCGATTCTTAGGCGTCCCGAGCTCGTCGATGCGGTCGAGCGCGGCCGTACCTTTCATCGGTTTTGTGCGTAGTCGCCGGCCGTCGAACTCCAGAAAGAGCTCCGGCGACCAGGAGGCGATCGCGCGATTACCGTCACGAACGTAGGCTTGATAACCGGCTCCCGAGCGCCGCGCGTAGTATGCGTAGAAGTCGAGCGGATCGCCTTGGTACGCGAGGTCGAATGGGAGGGTGTAGTTCACTTGATAAACGTAGCCTTCGTAAATGGCGCGTTGTAAATGGGCGATCGCGGCGTCGTATGCGTCTCGCTCGGCCGTTGCTAGAAGCGGAGCGTGCGTCACCCCAGCCGGATCGGGAAGATCACTCGTTTTCGGCGCTCCGAATACGCCCAACGCGGCCTCGCCCGAGTAGGCGATAAAACCTGCGATCCACGCCCCGGCGTCGAGCGCGGCTTGGCAGCGGTCGAGCGCGGCGTCCAGTCCTGCGGCACTATCCGCGCGCACGACCTCGAACGGGTCCGCGAACGCCAGCGTGCGCGCGTTGCCGAAGGTGACGCTAAAGTCATCCATATCCGCTGCGCCATCGTACGAGAGTCATGAAGCGTTTGATTTTAGCGACGGCGTGCGCGCTCATCCTAACCGGGGCCTCCGGGAAGGGAAGTACCTCGCTGCAGCCCGTGCTCGCGGCGCGAGTTTGGATCAATGGGCAGGCGACGTCTTCGATCGTCGCGGGCAAGGTTGTGGTGGTCGACGTCTTTACGGTCGATTGCTATAACTGTCAAAACGTCGTGCCCGAACTACGAACGCTGTACGCGCACGACCGCGTGCGGGGTTTGGCCATCGTCGGCATTCATGCGCCCGAAACTCCCCCGGAACGCGATCGCGCGTACGTCGATCGCAGTTTGCAGCGTCAGGGCATCGTTTGGCCGGTCGCGATCGATAACTCGTTCGCCCTGTGGAACGATTACGGCGTCCAAGCGTGGCCGACGCAACTCATCTTCGATCGGCACGGCCGTTTGCGCCAAACGGTCGTCGGCGACTCGCAGGACGCAGTAGTCGGCGCTGCCGTGGAGGAACTTCTCGCGGAGAAGTGAGTCTCAAAGTCGACTTCGGAAAGACCGCTGCGGATTACGGACGATGTCGGGCCGGATTCCCCGATCCGCTTTTTGACCGGCTCTTTGCGGCAGAAATCGTGCACCGAGGTGACACCGTGCTCGATCTCGGCACCGGCACGGGAACGCTCGCACGCGGATTCGCGTCGCGCGGCTGTATCGTTACCGGATTGGATCCATCGCAAGCGATGCTCGACGAAGCGCGGCGCATCGATGCCGAGAGCAGAGTTAGCGTAAACTACGTAGCCGGCCGCGCAGAAGAACCTCCGTTCGATGATGCGACATTCGACGTGGTCGGCGCAGGGCAGTGCTGGCATTGGTTCGATCGCGCACGCGCCGCAGTGCAGGTGCGCCGAGTCCTTAAACCGGGCGGCCGCGTCGTGATCGCGCATTTCGATTGGATTCCGCTGCCGGGTAACGTCGTCGATGCGACCGAGCATTTGATCATGCGTCATAACCCGCAGTGGAAGATGAACGGCGGCACGGGATTGCATCCACGCTCGCTGGCCGACGTTGCGATCGCAGGATTTACCGGCATCGAGACGTTTTCGTTCGATATCGGCGTGCCGTACACGCACGAAGCCTGGCGCGGGCGCATTCGTGCCAGTGCCGGCGTTGCCGCAAGTTTACCGCCGCAGAACGTCGCGGAGTTCGACGACGACCTTGCCCGGTTGCTCGAGCGCGATTTTCCCGAAGACCCGCTGACCGTTCTGCATCGCATCTGGGTTCTTGCAGCCACGAACGTCGAGGCACCCAGCATTTAAAGGAGGAACGGCGGCCAATCGAAAAGGCGCCTGACCCCGTGCATCATATCCATGTCGGAATCGGTTCCAACCTTGGCGATCGCCAGAGCAACATCTTGGCGGCATTGCAGCGCTTGCGCGGACGCGTAAAAGTAGCGGCCGTCTCGGCTTTCTACGAATCGAAGGCGGCACACGGCGCGGAGGGACCCGACTATCTCAACGTCGCGGCAGCATTGACGACCGAGCTCGATCGCGATGCGTTCGAGCGGTTCGCGCACGACGTGGAACTCGCCGTCGGACGTTCCGGCGGAAGCCTGCGGAAGTTAGCGCCGCGCCCGATCGACATCGACGTGCTCGCCTTCGACGGCACGATCGTCGCTAAGAACTTGGAGCGCCGCGCCTATAACACCGTGCCGCTTGCGGAAATCGCCCCGCATCTCATCCAAGCGCAGCCCAACGGCGTGGTGCGTAAGCGCGAACGCAGTTTGCGTTTCGACGCCGACCGGCAAGAAGAAGCGCCCGAGGTTCCGCTGTCGCTCAATCGAGTGGGCGTTTCGAGCGTGCGCCGAATCGTGCATTTGGATATCGACGGACGCGAGCGGGTGTACAACGGTGAGTTGTCTATGGTCGCCGATCTCGCACCGCATAAGGCCGGCGTGCACATGTCGCGCTTCGCCGAGATTTTAGAAGAAGCTACCCTCGACGTATTGGCGCGCGATGAAAAGCCCGCGCGTATCGAGCGGCTCGTCGAAGCGATCGCGCGCGAAATCGTGCGGAGCCAGCGTGCCGTTCGCGCCGACGTTCGCTTGCGCGCCCAGTTCGGGCTCGAACGATGGACGCCGGTGAGCGGCAAGCGCGGCGAAGAAACGTACACGCTGGTCGGGATCGCGCACGCCGACGAGTGCGGAACGCGGCGCGTGGTCGGCGTCGAAGCCGAAGGCATGACGGCGTGCCCGTGCGCGCAAGGCATGGTGCGCGAGCATTCGCGCCATCAGCTCATCGAGGCAGGCTTTAGCGAAGAGGAGGCGCGGCGCGCGCTCGACGTGCTGCCGGGAGCGACCCACAATCAGCGTGGGCGCGGAGCGGTGCTGCTCGGCGTCGACGACGCGCACGCCGATGCAGTGCGCGCCGAAGACCTCGTCGAGATCGTCGAAAATGCGATGTCGAGCGAAACGTACGATCTGCTCAAGCGCCCCGACGAGTTTTTCATCGTCAACAAAGCGCACTACAATCCAAAGTTCGTCGAAGACGTCGTTCGTGGAATTCTTTCGAACTCGCTCGACGTCTACGGCGATCTCGGGGACGACACGTTCGTCTTCGCCAGCCAGGTCAACTACGAATCCATCCACAAGCACGACGCGTTCGCAGAGGGCTTCGGCACGTTCGGCGAGTTCCGTGAGGAGTTGCGAACGGGGATGCAAGGGGCATCGAAGACCGATCTGGCATCATGGCTAGGCACGCGGCCGTCACCGGTGGTGTCGTGAAGATCGGTACGCTGGAGATGAAGATCGCGCGCGTAGAAGGCTTCCGCGTGCGCGTGATGTCGGACAGCCGTGACGTCCGCTCCGATCGCGAAGGCATGCCGCCGTGGCCGTACGAGAACGCAGCGCGCGACTCGTGGACGGTTGCGAAATGGCGTCAAGACCGTTTCGTCTACCTCTATCCGGGATTCGACGTGGAAGTGCTCGACGGCGACGGTAACGTCGTCGAACACGGCAGAGTACTGCTCGAAACGCTTCGCGAGAGCTATGACTAAGGCGTTCTCCTAACCGGGACGAACGAGCATTAGCGTAAGGATGGCGGTATAGCCGATCGAGAGCGCGACCAGAACGGCGCGTACCGGTGCGAGTCGGGGGATCGTGCCGGCGGCGAGGCTGCGATCGCTATGCAGCTGCCAAGGAACCATGACCGTCGCTTGAACCGCGATAACCGCGACGATGAGCGCGTACGTCGCGAGCAGCCACGGCGCACCGAGGGGAACGCGAACCGCTCCTGCCAGGGCAAACCCTAAAAGCATACCGGCCAAAAGAAGCGGGCCAAAGGTTCGCGCCGTTTTCCGCCACGCGGACAACCCGGATGCGATGGCGCCGGCGTCCGCGCTTCCGGTGAGGAAAAGCAGATATACGTTGCCCGCGATCAGGCCCGCGTAGCCGATGGTCGTGCAGAGTACGTGTGCGACGAGCAAGAAAGCCATGTATCAGAATCCGTCCTTCACGCAATTTATTAGACTATCTGTACAAAAATGTCAATGGGCTGAGTCCGGAGAAAGATGCGGTGTGAGCCCGAGACCCTATCAAGCCGGAGAGCGTCGCCTGGCCGCGACGGAGGCGACGCGCGCCAAAATCGTCGCCGCCGCCCGCGAGCTTCTGTCCGATCGTAAAGCTGCGACGTTCAGCATGGAAGCGGTCGCCGAGCGCGCCGACGTCGCGCGCATGACGGTCTATTATCAGTTCAAGTCAAAGGGGAAACTGCTCGAGGCCCTATTCGACGACATCGCGGCCCGCGCCGACATGCGCCAAATGCGGAAAGTCTTTCAAGAGCCGGTTCCGTCCAAGGCGATCGGCGTTTTGATCGGCGTTTTTTGTCATCTCTGGGAATCTCAACGCTTTCTTGTGCGCCGTCTCGCAGCGTTAGCGACGCTCGATGAGGAGATCGACGAAGCCCTTACCGAGCGCCGAAGCTGGCGACGCGAGGGGCTCGAGAAACTTCTCGCGCCGATCCGAAAAGGATCGAAGCTGGACGAAACCGTCGATTTGCTCTTTGCCTTGACGACGTTCGAGACGTACGACGTACTTCGAGAGCGCTATAGCGCTAAGAAGGTCGAGTCGTTGCTTTGCAACGCCTCGATGCGCTTCTTGAGCGATGGGTGAGTCGAGAAGAAAAATTCGTACCATGCCGGCGGGTCTTCGTCGGCGAGATTTTGGTCGCGCAGGCGGCGAAACGCGGCGGCACCGGTTTTTGCGTCGTTCGTCGTTTCGATCGCGAAGCGATCGGCGGCCCACTCGCGCGACCGCGAGAATCCGAACAACACCGGACGCAAGATTTGCGTTGCGAGCGCCATCACGGCATAGAACCGCACCAGCAGTAGCGCGTGTTTGCGCAGCTCTTCGCGTTCGCGCTCGGGCGTCGAACGTTGCGCGACGAGGAAAAGCAGCGCGCAAAGCGCTTCGGCGGCGAAGATGATGCGCCAGGTGTCCTTGCTGACGTAGTGACCCAGTTCGTGCGCGACGATAAACTCGATTTCGTTCTCCGGAAAGTTTTCGATCAGCGTATCGCCGAGCACGATGCGGTGCGTATGGCCGATGCCTGTAACGAACGCATTGGCCTTACGCGTCTGCTTGCTCATGTCCATGCGCAGAATTTCCGCGTCGCCGACGCCGAAACGCGACGCCAGCGCGCGCAGGCGCTCTTCGAGCGATCCCGTCACCGGCGTAAATTCGTTGAACAATGGCATCACGTAGAGCGGGACGATCAGATTGCCGAGGACGAAAAGCGGAAATGCGCCGGCACTCGCGATCCACGGCCACGAGCGAGGCTTGTGACGGACGGCGATGCCGAAGAGCGAAGCGATGAAGGCGGTTAGCGCCGTCGAAAGCGCCGTAGTCTTGGCGTAGTCGATCAGCCACGACGCACGCGACTGTTCGCTGAGACCGTAGCGACGTTCCAGCGCGTACTCTTGCACGAAAGAAACGGGAAGCTCCAACGCGGCCGATGCCAGCGCCGCCGGTGCGATCAGGAGCGCCGGTCGCAGCCACGCCGGAGCGTCGAGGGTAGCCTCGTCGAGCGCTTCGCCGATGGGCCCGTATGCAAACGCGGCCACGCCGGCGATGCCGCGAATCGTCTCGGCGACTTCCAGGCGCCGGCGCGTTCGCGCATAGGCGGCGGCGTCTTTTTCGAGGGGCGGCGGCGGGTCGCACCACTCGCGCACCCCTTCCCACGCGCGCACTGCGAAGTATCCGGCCGTAAAACCGGCCCCGAGCCCCAGAAGAAGTTTTTGCATCGTTCGCGTCATAAAAGCAGCGCGTGAAGCTTCTGCTCAACGCACGATTCTACTCTTTCGACACGGCGACCGGTCAGTTCGTTCCCTACGACTCGCTCCTGCTCGATGACGACGGGCGCATCGCCGCGCTCGATGAAACTCCTCGCGGGGTCGGCGTCGAACTCGTCGATCTCGAGGGAGGGGTCGTTTTCCCCGCCTTCGCCGACTGTCACGTGCACCTTACCGATACGGGCTATTTTCTCGGCACTCGCGATCTCGCGCGCACGCGTTCCTATGACGACTTCGCGCGCGCGGTCGAGCGCATTCCCGAGGAAAATGGGATCGTGCTGGGCGGTCAATATGACGAGAGCACGTGGCGCGATGCACGCGTAGCCGATTCCGCTCCGCTCGAGCGGTTTCACGGCGGTGCGCGCGCGTTGCTTTCGCGTATCGACGGGCATTCGTGCATCGTCAACCGGCGCACGTTGGAATGGCTCGATTTGCCCGGCGATATCGAAGGCATCGAGCGTGACGGCGACGGACACCCCACCGGAAAGCTGCTTCTCACAGCAAACTGGCGCGCGCAAGCCGCTTTTCTCGCGCAGATTCCCTTGACGACGCGTCGCGACGCCGAGCGTCGCGCGGTCGATCTGGCGCTTTCGCGCGGGGCGCTGCACCTGCACGCACAACTCGTCGGCTTCGCCCGCGACGACTACGCGCACGAAGTCGACGCGATGCGCGCGCTGCCCGCGAAAGTCCACTCGAAGATATGTGAACCCGACGCCGCGCTCGCGCGCGACCTCGGGTTACCGTACGTCGGCGGCGACGTCTTTCTCGACGGATCCATCGGCAGCCGCACCGCGGCGCTCGTGCACCCCTACGCCGACGCGCCGACCACGGGGGCGCTGCGCTTCACCGACGACGAGCTGCTGGGATATTACTCGCAAGCCGAAGCGCTCGGAATTGCGGCGGGAGTGCACGCGATCGGTGATGCCGCGATCGAACAATCGCTGCGGGTTTGGGAGCGTGTGTTGGCCGGAAAACCGTCGACGCGTGGATGCCGCCACTTTATCGAGCACTTCGAAATCGCAACGCAGGACCACATCGAAGCGTGCGCGCGCATGGGGATCGCGCTTTCGATGCAGCCGCAGTTCGACGCGCTCTGGGCCAACGAGGGCGGCATGTACGACGTGCGGCTCGGCAACGAACGCAAGCGGACGATGAACGCCTTCGCGCGCATCGAACGCGCCGGCGCGTTACTATGCGGCGGCGACGACAGCCCCGTTTGTGCCCTCGATCCGCTTTCAGGCATGCAGGCGATTATCGAACATCACGAGCCGTCGGAGCGCCTTTCGGCAAATCGCGCGCTCGCGATGTACACGATCAACGCGGCCTGCTTCGGCTACGCGGAAGAAGAGACGGGGAACTTAGCGCCGGGCCTTGCTGCCGATCTGGTGGTACTCGACCGCGATCCGCTGGAGAACGACGACTTTACGTCGTGCAAGGTCCTTGCCACGTGGAAAGACGGCAAAGCCGTCTACTCCGCGTCATGACGGCATCGTCTCCAGATATTGCAGCGACTCCACGGCTAAGCCGGCATAGTTCGGCAAGACGCGACATTTTGCGTCGACCTTTTGCATATCGGCATAAAATGCCGTGAATCCGTCCTGCCAGTACGAATCGCGTTTCGGAAGCACGCTGGGCGGCTCGACGCTTTGGCCGATCGTAAACGTGAAGCTCGAGTATCGTTTGAGAATCGGCGCCGAGACGGCGTACGCCGTTTTCGGACTCGAAATGTAGACCATCAGCGCGATGCGCTTGACTCCCGCAGCCTTTAGTCCGCACGGAAAGCAATAGCCGCCGTTGAACGTGTTACCGTTATTCATGTAGATCCAATTGGCGTCGAGCGTCACGGGCCAAGGGCTCACGGCAACGTATTGCTTCATGGCGCTGACGAGGTCCATAACCGCCGTTTTGATCGGCGTTTTGCTAAGCTCGTTGGGTTCCAAATCGAGATTGACGCCGGCGAAGCGTACGGCGTGAAGGCGCCGCAGAATGCGTTCGAGCCCGGGAATGCCCTTCGGTAGGATCCAGCTCGGATCGCCCAGCAGTAAATCGAAGGCAATGCCGTGGCGTTTCCCTTCGGCGATCAGCGCGTTCATCTCGGCGGTGCCGTTCTTCCGCGAGTACGTTGCGATGTCCGCATCCGTAAACCCGAGCATGAAATCGTCGACGTGGAGCGTCTCGGCGAGGCTCCACAATGTGCCGGCTTTCCATCTCGAAACGATCTCGTCTGCGTTCCACGCGTACGCCGCGTACGTCGGCGCCGTCGCGGAGGCGCCGGATTTTGCGCTTTGCGCCGGTGTGGACGAGGCGCCGTCGCTGCCGCAGGCGGCAACTGCCAGTAGCGCGATGACGGAAAGAAAGCGCCGGATCATTTCGGCAGCGGACACGAACGCGCGTCGCGCGGCTCGGGAATCGGATCTTGCAGACGCCGCGTCCAACAGCGTCCGAGCACCGAACAGTAGCAGAGCGAAAGATCGAAGTGCGGGCGGCGTGCTTCCACGCGCGCGAATAGGTCGGGGCCCTTAACGCGAAAGAGCATCAGCGAATTGCCGGCCGGAAGCACGTCGCCGGCCGTAAGCGACGACGCGCTGATGCTTATCTGCCCGTGTCGATGGAGTTTTGCTTCGGCGTCCCTCGACTTCGCAATGTCGCCTTCGAACGCGGTAATCACGGGATTTCCGGTCGTACCGGGCCCCATCGGCTTACCGTCGACGGTGGCGATCGACGTGCGGATAATCGCGGGACCCAAGCCCACGTTGCGCACCGCCAGAGTAAACGATTGATTCGACGTGTCGCGGGTAGTGTCGAAGCCGACGTACGGCCAGACCGTGGCGCTGAACTGCTCGTTGATGACGTACGTTTGATACGCGGCGGCAGCCGCCGCGATCGTGGCCACGAGCAGAGCGCAGACGGCGATCATCGATTCGAGCTTGGCCTTCACCCGGCTCGACTTCGCTACGCTCTGCCGAACTCCGCGCGCAGCTCGTCCTTAGCCCGCTCGAGTACCTGCAGTTGCTTCTTCGGTAGATTTTTGCCGGCGCGATTGATGTAGAACGTCAGCATCGACATCGCCGACCGGTACGGGCTGCTCTTACGGCGCTTGCTGTGTTCCGCCGAACGCTTGAGCGATCGCGCAATCGCCTTCGGATCGTCTTGCGCGAACACGTCGCGTTCCAGATCCAAAGCGTTGCTTTCCTGCGTGACTTTCTTCGACCAATACGTGCGTGGCATGGCCGAATTCTACCCGCACAATCGCGGTTTAATAGCGCATGTCGGCGATAGTCAGGTCGCGGCGCAGTATCGCGACCGGCCTGGCGCGCGAAGACTCGAGATAGAGATAGCGCCGATCGTCCGGACCAAGACCACCGATTTCCCACTGGTTCACGCGCGCGTCCGAATAGCGCGATTTTGCGATCGCTTCTTTGACGGTCGTAGAAAGCCGCGCGAAGCCGACGGCTTTCGGGTCGAACGCTTGTTGATCGACCGAGGCGGCGGTAACCGGGCCGCCGTCGAGCGACGTTAACTTCACGGGCGTGGGACCGGTAATCGATCCGTCCGACGCGACGACGTATCGATCGACGTTGACGTGATCCTTCTGCTCTTGCACGTCGACGCTCAAACCGGTTACGCGGTCGGCGCCGATCGTCGTAATTCGCATAGGGGTGCCCGATTTTGCCGCGATCGCGTCGAGCGCACGTTTCACGGTCCGTCCGTCGGTGAGAAAGTCGCCGACGCTCGGGGAGCCGCCGCATTCGCTAAACGCTTCATGCACGTACTATGACGCCCGAGGCGTCCCGCAAGCGTCCAAAAAAGGCGCTAAATAATCGAGATCGTCTCTTTCGGCTTCGGGTGAGCGCCGATCGCTTCCACGAGATGGGCTGCGAGCTCGTCGCAGACGGGATCGTCGATTTCTTCCACGCGCCCTTCGTCGGCAAGACGCGCCTTCTCGGGATCGATCGGAATCCGTGCCAGAACCGGCGCCCGCGCGAGCTCCGCCACGCGATCGGCGTACGACGGTCCGAAGATCTCGTAACGCGTTCCGGTATCGGGCGCGACGAAATACGACATGTTCTCGACTACTCCCAGCACCGGTTTCTTTAACTGATGCACTAAGTTGGCAGCTTTGCGAACGATCATGGTCGCGAGCGCTTGAGGCATCGTGACTAAGACGACGCCGTCGATCGAGAGCGACTGCAGCACCGTCAGCGGCGCGTCCGACGTTCCGGGCGGAAGATCGATGAGGAGATAATCGAGCTCGCTCCAAACGACTTGCTCGTAAAACTGACGAATCACACCCGACAAGATCGGTCCGCGCCACACCATCGCGGTGTCTTCCTTGTCGGTGAGCAAATTCGAGCTCACGATTTCGATCGCGCTGCGCGAAACGGCGGGCACCATGAGCGGCTGCGGTTGACCCTGCGGCGTTGTCTTTACGGGATCGGCTTCGATGAGTAACGGCGTGTGCAAGCCGAATAGCTTGGGAATCGACGGACCGGTGATATCGGCGTCGAGTATGCCGACGCGCAAATTCTGCCGGCGCAGTCCGATCGCGATCAACGCGGTTACGAGCGACTTTCCGACGCCGCCTTTTCCCGACATGATCGGCACGACGTGCGCGATCTTCGCACGGCCCGAAAACCCGCCGGGAGCGCGCCGCGACGGGCGGCGATCTTCTTTGTCGATCATCGGCACGAAACCGGAAAGACGCGCCTGTTTGAGCGCCGTGACGATTGGGTCGACGCGCAGACCGTGCGAGGCCGCGCCTTGCTCGATCGTTTCGTATTTGCTTACGCCGCAGCCGCTGCAGCCCAAACCAAAGGCGGTCATGACCTCGGCCGCGATTGGGAGCGCCGCGACCAGTTCCTTGATGTTGGTTTGCGGATTGATCTCGATCTCGATATGGGGCATCGCGACGGTATTCAACGCCGAGCCGCGAATACCATCATCATGCATGTGCTCGGTCGGCTTCCTGTAGGTGGAGTCGCGATCATCGGCAGTCGTACGCCGCCCGACGAAGCAGGCGTTTTTGCGTTCGAAATCGCGCGCCGCGTCGGCGAAGCGGTCATTTCCGGTTTAGCGACCGGCATCGACTCGATGGCACACCGTGGGGCGCTTGCGGCGGGCGCGCCGACAGTGGCTTTTGTCGGATACGGCTTTGGTTGCACCGATCCGGCGGAAAACGAAGAACTCGAACGGGCGATCATCGAGCACGGCGGCGCCGTCGCCACGACGCGCGAGCGTCACCAGCCGGTCTCGCCCGAGGGATTGATCGCTCGGGATCGTCTGCAAGCCAAGCACGCGCGGGCAGTCCTCCTCGTGTGCAGCGAAATCGACGGCGGCGCGATGCACACGGTGCGGTTCGCGCGCGAACTGGGTAAGCCGTGTTTTGCGGTGCAGCCGCCGGACGGCGCGCTCGACGATCCCGCGTGGGCCGGCAACCTGAAAGCTATTGCCGGCGGCGCCGTACCAATTCCGTTCGACGTCGAAAAAGCGCTCGCTGCAATCAAATGATTCGCGACAGATCATCCGCCGAGCGCGCACTCGACGTGCTCGCCGGCGGATGCGATTCACCGGTGCGTTCCGGTTGGGGCGTCGGCGGACCGATGTTCGTGCAAAGTTCCGCGTCCGGCGCATACGCGTACGACGAAGAGGGACGCCGTTACATCGATTACGTGATGGCCTACGGGCCGCTGCTCTTCGGACATACGCACCCGGCGCTCGTGCGCGGTCTCGACGACGTTGCGCGGCACGGCTTCGTTTGGGGCTCGACGCACCCCGAAGAAGTTCGCTTGGCCGAGCGCATTCGATCGTACGTGCCGTCGATGCAGCGCATGCGGTTCGTCACCACCGGCACCGAGGCGGTGATGAGCGCGATTCGCGTTGGGCGCGCGTTTACTCGCCGTACCTTGATTCTCAAGTTTGCGGGCAACTATCACGGGCACTTCGACCTCGCGCTGCTCGACGCCGGCGCTTCGGCGCATACCAGCGATGCCGCGGCCAGCGGCATCCCCGAAGGGGTGATGCGCGACGTCGTCGTCGCGCGATACAACGACCTGCCCTCGGTCGATGCGTTCCTGCGCGGCCGCGAGAACGATCTCGCGGCGATCGTCGTCGAACCGATCGTCGGCAACATGGGTTACGTTTCGCCGCAGCCGGGATTTTTGGAAGGTCTGCGCGAGCGTACGACGCGCTACGGCGCGCTGCTCGTCTTTGACGAAGTGATCACGTGGCTGCGTTTCGGTCTGGGCGGCGCGCAGGCACGGACGGGCGTCGATCCGGACCTGACGACGATCGGCAAAATCATGGGCGGCGGCGCGCCCATCGCCGCATTCGGCGGACGCGAAGACGTGATGGCGCTGCTCGCGCCCACGGGGCCGGCGTTTACCGGAGGAACGCACGGCGGTAATCCGTTCTGCGTTGCGATGGCGCATCGCGTGCTCGACTTGCTCGAAGCGCATCCGGAATACTATACGTACCTGGACGGGCTGGCGAAGCGACTGGCCGAGGGAATCCGAGCGATTTTTACGGAGCGCGGTTTGCCTTACGCGGTCGTGCAGGACGAATCGATCGTGGATTTCAAGTTCCGCGCCGGTGCACCGAACCGGAACTACGACGACGCGCTTGCCGCCGACAAGTCGCGTTACGCGCGGTATTATCGCGAGATGCTCGCTCGCGGCGTTTTGCTGCCGCCGTCGCAAAACGAAGTCATGTTCGTCTCGACGGCGCATACCGAAACCGACGTCGACGAAACGCTCGACGCTATCGGAGCGTCGCTGGACCACTAGCGCTCGGGTGAATGGCCGGTCGGTAACCGGCGCGCAATACCGTAACGATGGAGCGCGGCGTCAGCACGTCGATTTCGCCGCTGGGGCGAGCGCGGCGCGACGTGTATCCGCCGTCGGACCACGCGTAGACATTCGTTCCGAGAATCAGCCACGCGGCGCCGTCGATTGTGACGTACGTCCCGTCCGGCAAAGACGCGGCTTCGTCGCGGTACGTGCACTTCTTGCGTCCGTCGACGCGCTCGCGATGCAGCACCGCGTCCATTGCATCGGCGCTCGCCGGCGACGCAACCTGGCGTTCCCACAGATCGCGAAACCGCCGATAGTCGTCGCGACGGCACTCCGCGCATGGGCGGTGTCCGGCGGAAAACGCCGCCGCCTCGTCGAGGAAAAAAAGCTCGGTCCAAGCGTGGGGCTGCATGACCTTCCGCCGAATTCCCTTATACGACAGCCGGCATGCGATCCAACGCTTCGTCTGCCATTGGTGCACGATGCGCCGTTGTTCGTCGATCAAAATACCGCGGTTGCCCGTCAGCGTTCCGCGTCCGGGTAATGCGGCGATTTCACCGAACGGCGTGACGCGGTTGCAAAGCGGCATCGTCAGGAGTCGATGCGAAGGCGCCGCAGCGCAATGCCCTTGCGCCGAGGGTCCGAGCCTTCACCGCGTTCCAGCTCGGATTCTACCTCACCGAAGGCAAAGCGAAGCCGGTGCGCGCGTCCGGCTTCGAGCCGGATTGGGCCAAGCACGATTTTTCCGCCGCGTCCGTTGCGCAGCACGTGCTTCCGTTCGTCGCTTGCGATCGAGGTCTGGAATGCGACCGGCTTACGTTTACTGGCCGCGCTCGCCGAGAACTGAACCGTTATCGAGTATTGCCCATCGGCCGGCACGCGAAAGAACGCGTCGGCGAGCGCGGCGTCGCTCCAAATGCCCTTGGCCTCTGCCCCGGACCAGCCCGATCCTAGAACGCCGCGTTCGCCCACGGGCGCGTCGAAACGATACTCTTTCCCGGGCCGCGCGACGTCGATGCAATCGTCGAGCTGCGCGCCGACGACGCCGGCAATACCAGTCAGCCGTTTGGCACTCCAGGCATCGATGGCGGCGCCCAAAGCCGCGCGCACGGAGGCATCCTCGGCGTGCGACAGCACGTTCTTCGCCGGCCGCGCCGGACGCACCAGACGGCTCGCGTCGCGCAAATCGACGCCGAGAAATCGACCGAGGCCCTCGAGCGTTGCGGCCGTATCGTCGACGAGATCGTCGTAACGCACGACGTACGTACGATCGGGATACGTCGACGCGCACGATAGCAGCAAACACGCGGCTTCGCGATACCGCGAGATCGCTTCGGCGATCGGCCTGTCGGGCCACAGATCGAGTCCTTTGCGTGCCGCGTTTCGGCGGTTGACGATCGAATTAATCGTATCGAGCGGATTGCGTACGATGAACACGTAGCCGATTTGCTCGAACAGCTCTTGGACGATGCGCAGTTCGTGATCGTTCCAGTGCCCCGGCGTTTTCGAGCCGATGACGCGCGCCGACGGCTTTTCCAACGACGCGCCGACGATTGCCGCAACGATGTTGCCGAAACGGTCGCGCATCGGATAGCGTCGAGGAAAGCGCATGCGATCGGGATTTTCGATGGGATCGTAATGCTGCTCGCCCCGTTGCTTGCCGGATTTACCGGCACCCGCCGCGATCGTATCGCGCTGCTCGTTGCGGTGCCTTTCGAACCAGAAAATGCGTTCGATTCCGAAGGCGAGATCGCCCAGCGGCTGTTCGACGAGAATCGCAATCTCCGGATTCTCGTTCATGATGTCCGAAAGCAGCGTCGTCCCCGATCGGGCCGATCCACGCACGAACGCTACGCGGGGTTCGCTTAGGCGCACGTCTCCTGCGTTACGAGCGTGACGTCCGCATTACCCGCCGCGACGGCCGGAAACGCCGGCTATGCTGCGGGGACGGGCACCTTCCACGCGTAGACGGTCAGTCCGTCGACTTCGGAGTTTGCCGGGTCGAAACCGGATCGATCTTCGAGCGCCTGATAGAGTTCCGCGCTGAGCCAGAGCGTGTCGGGCGCCGCGTGCTTCTGCATGTGTCCAGCGACGTCGATGATGTGGTCGACGACCTGTTCGAGATTGGTGTCTTCGAAGATCGCGACGTCGCCTTCGTTCATGCCGCTGCGAACTTGAAACGGCGTCTTGAGTTTGTTATCGCGCCGGTTGAAGAGCTCGAGCTTTTCCAAAATCCCCTTCGCGGAAGCCAACGCTTTATCGCGATCGAGGAAGCAAATCATCACGCCGTCGGGAGTCCAAGCCTGTTTCCACGCGCGATTGACGAGGAACGTGCGTTTGAGAAGATCTTCGTACGCCTTGAACGTCGCCGTGATGTCGATGTCGCTTTCGCCTTCTTTCATTTGCGTGGAGCCGACGACGTCGATTGAAAGGAACGTACATCGCTTACGCTTGGCATCCTTGAGCGCCTGTTCGATCTCGCGGTACTTTCTGACGAGCTGTTCGCGCGCTTCCTCCGAATCGGCCGCGACGATGCCGACTTGCGTTTTGGGCATCGGCGCGCGCGCCCATAGCCGGCGGTGAATCACCGCGAAAAGCCGGTCGAGCGCCAAGATGAGTAAATACGAAATGAGCGCCAGCACGAGCGGTACGTAACGCTTGGCCGCCGGCAGGTGCAAGGCACCGGCCATACGCGTCATCAGCGGATCGCCGAAGTGGTGCAGCTGCGCGATGCCGCCGAGCGCCCAGACGCGCGGTGCGGGGATAAACGAGATGGCAAAATAAACGAGCAGCAACGCGATAGCGAGCCCGAGTACGAACCCGATTATTCGATGGATCGCATCGAGTACGTTGGAAACAAACGCAAACTGGTCCCTTTGCATGGAACTCTCCCGCAACCGGCTAGACGAGCTTCCTTTTGACAGCTTCCGCTGCAGCCCTCCGGCTGGTGTGGATAATGCGCGCCAGGGTAATTGTTGAGCATGCCCTTTGCCTTCGCGCACGAGCCGCTTGCGCCGGCCGAGTTCGAGGCGATCCGCCGACAAGCGCCCAAGATTAAACGATTCGTTGCGCGTTACGGCGAGCGCTCCTCGCACATCTTTGCCCGCGCCTTAAAAGTCAGTTTTTGCGGACCCGAGGCGTTTGCCGCCTTTCTTCAGGCCGAGCCGGAACCGGGCGAACGGATCGAAGCGTGTTTGATCGTTCGCTCGCTAGGCTACAACGCCGCAGCGCTGCTGCCCCAACTAATTGCCAGTTACTACTGCCGGCCCTTCGTCGACCGTAGGGCCTAGCAGGTCTGCTAGTCGCGAACGGCTACTGGGTACACTGCGGGACTGCGCAACCCGTTCGCGTCGACGCTCAGCACGCCCAGAATATAGTCGTCCTTGCTGACCGGTACTTCTGCTTCGGTCACGTTGCCGACGTCTTTGACTTCGTCCCACGTTGAGGCGTCCGTTGCGCGCCACACGATCTCGTATGACACGGCATCGGCAGCGGCGGTCCAGTGGAGCGTCGAGTCGTAGCCCAGATGCTTCGTTAGGAGCTGCACGCCGGCCGGCGGAGCCGGCCCGAGCGCCAGCGTTGCGAGCGCCGCGACGTTGGCTTGGGTGGCGCGTGCGAGATATCGCCAGTCGTTATATTGCGGCAGATCGCCGAACTGGACGCCGTCTTGCATCTTCACGTCTTGGTGCTGATGCGTGAAGTTCTCGTGCGCCTCGACGAAGCGAATGGCCGCGGCGTAGCCCGCATCCTGAAACGACTCTTGATCGCCGCCGCGCAAGAAGCGGTCCGCCCGATAGATTTGACGCACGCTAAAGTCCGGCACGTACACGGGCACGGTCTCGGCGATGAAGCGCGAAAGCTCGCGCGACGGCGAGTCGTTTTCGGATCCCACGAGGTTGACTCGGTCGATCGACGCTCCCGCCGGCAGCGCCTGGCTGAAAACCCGAATGAAGCCGGGTTCGTGAGCTCCGTCGCCGCCCGTCGAGTTACCGATGATGTCGTTGTTGAGAACCGCAAGCACGAGCACGTGGCGTGCGGCCAGTTCGCGCGCGTAGTGATCCGATCCCCATAGCCCGAGTTCTTCGCCGTCGAAGCACGCAAAGACGATCGTGCCTTTAAACGGCGTCGCGGCCATCACCCGCGCCGCTTCGAGGACGGCGGCAACGCCCGAACCATTATCGTCGGCGCCGGGCGCAACGCCTTCGCCGTCGGTACAGTGGCCGTCGCAATCGTCGTAGTGACTCGACATCACGTACGTGCGGCCGGGCTCGCTTCCGCGTAAGGTCGCGATCACGCTCGATTCCAGCACCGCGCGCGGCGTACGCTTCGTCTTGGCTTGTTCGTAGTTGTCGAGCTCGACCGTCATCCGGCCGCCGCTCGCGGCAGCGATGCCGCGAAACTGCGCGACGATCCAGTCACGGGCCGCAAAAATGCCGTGCGTCGAGGTCGACGTGCGTTCGGAGAAATCGTTACGGGTGCCGAAGTTGACCAATGTCGTATCCGTCTGCTGCAAACGCGACGAATCGACGGCTCCGACCATTGCTGCTATCGGCGCGTAGGGCGCCGGGGGCGCCGCGACTCCAAGCGTGAGGGCGGCGACGAGAAGAAGGCAGAGGCGCATGCGTCATGATTCAACGGCGGAGGTATCTGCCCATCGTTATTACGGTGCCTTGGCCCGGCGTGGAGCGAATATCGAAGAAATCGGTGCAGCGCTGCATGATCGCAAACCCGCGGCCGGTTTCCGTGAGGTCGTGCGGCATTTCTGCAGCATACGGCGGCAGGTCCGGCAGTCCGCGGCCTTGATCGCTCACGGTTGCAACGACCGCGGAGTCGTCGATCTGAAAGGCGATGGCGATGTCGTTTTGCGTTTGCGCGTGCGCGATCGCGTTTGCGAGCGCTTCGCCCAGCGCGAACGTGAGATTCTCGATATCGCGCGGCGCGACGTGATGGTAGGTGCCGAACGCTTGAAGCGCGCCCCGTGCCGACCGCACGTACCGAGGCAGTGGCGGAATCCTCAGTTGGAGGCTGAAGGAAGCGGGGTTGCTGGCTTTTCCATTATTATGCGTTCTCGTGTTCATGTCCGGACGCTGAGATTCTATCCTCAGGATATGCCGCCCAAACCAAAGGAGCTACCTGCCGTTTACGTCTTGACCTGTTCGGACGGCTCGTTTTACACGGGCGCTACGATGAATTTGGAGCGTCGATTGGCCGCACACCGGCAAGGCAAGGCCTCGCGCTATACACGCAGTCGCCTGCCCGTTGAACTGCTCGCGTGGTGGCATCCGGCCTCCTACGACGTTGCGCTCTCGCACGAAGCCCGGTTCAAAACGCTGTCGCGACGCCAGAAACTCGCCCTGCTCTCGAGTGACGAGGCTTTCGGATGCCCCTTGCGAAGGGCACCGAATGCAAACGCCACCCCAAGCCGACGAGCTTCCAAAGTATAACGAAACCGCGACGAACTCGCAGGTGCGCGTTACGACCGACAAGGGCGACATTGTCGTGCGGCTCTTCCCCGACGACGCGCCGATACACTCGGCCGCGTTTTTAAAACTCGTCGAAAACGGCTTTTATGACGGCCTTTCGTTCCACCGCGTGGAACGGGGCTTCGTCGTTCAGGGCGGCGACCCGGACGGCGACGGTACGGGCGGCCCCGGTTACCGTTTGAAAGCGGAATTCAATTCGCGACCGCACTTGCGCGGTACGCTCGCAATGGCGCGAGCCGCAAACCCCGACAGCGCCGGATCGCAGTTCTACATATGCTTGGCCGACGCGCGCTTTCTCGACAACGAATACACGGTGTTTGGCGAGATGACCGAGGGCTTTGAGGCGCTCGACGCAATCCGCCGCGGCGACAAGATGCAGAAACTGACGATCGAGCCCTTAGCGACGAACGGCTAACTGCGGGCCTTCGCAACGGCACGCGTTATTTCGTGAATGGCGGCGTACGACGCGGAATAGTCGTACGCCGCTTTCGTCATGATCGTGAGTATCCAGGGCGACGTACCGTACGGATTGACGATCGCAACGTCGTTTCGCGTGCCTTCGATTTCGCCCGTTTTATTGGCGATCGGCAATCCGCTTGGAAGCACCGCCGGAATGGCGTCGCGATCGGTCTGTCCCAGCATCACGTTCACCATCGTTCGGCAGTGCGCCGGCGAAGCGATCGTTTTAATGCCCTCGTGAGCGCCGGTTTCGATGAGATAGAGCAAGTGCGCCATGTCGGCCGGCGTCGAAACGTTTTCCGAGTGCCGCACGATGGCGTACCAATCGAGAAATTTGCGCTGGAGGTGCGTCTGGTTCATGCCGGCTTGCAGCGCCACCGCGTTGATCGTATGCACGCCAAAATGTCCGATCAGCATGTTGGCGGCCGTGTTGTCGCTGACTTGAATCATCGGTACGATGAGCTGCCGGACCGTGAACGTTTCACCGTTGCTTGCGCCGGTCATGAAGTCCGATCCCGCAATGAGCTCGCCGCGATCGAACCGTACGTGCGCATCGAGCGCCCCGGGATTCGCTTCGTCGGCGACGTAGGCGGTCGTCATGATCAGGACCTTGATGATCGAGGCGGTCGGAAACGATTCGAACGCGCGATACGCAACGAGCGGATTGCCGGGCGCGAGGGTTCGCGCGAATACGCCGATCGCGCCGGGAAAGTCGTCGGCGATCTTCACGATTTTGCGGCGAAGCGCGTGGTTCGCTTTCTCGCTTTGAGCCGCCGAAACGACCTCCGCGCCGTCGAGAACGAGGGCGAACGCGGCGGAGGCACTCAGGAAGCGGCGCCGATTCACGAGCCGGTGCCCTGATAATGCCGGAGGCCTACGCGCCAAAACGCGTACGCTACCGCCAGCCACGCCAACCCGATGGCCGGCGTCAGCAGGCCGACTGCAGGATTGAGGTGCAGTCCGATCTCGGTTTTCCGTAAAAAGTACGTCGCCGGGAAGTAGTTCATGAACGCGAACGGCAGCACGAACGTCAGGACGATGCGCACGCCGCGCGTGTAGATGCTGATAGGGTAGCGCGTGAAGTCTTGTTCTAGCGACATGACGACCCAGCGCAGCGTGTCGACGCGAATGAACCAAAACGAGAGCGTCGCCACGACCAGCGAAATGCCCAGATCGATGAGCGCACCGCCGGCGACGATGAGCGGTACGAACGTCACGTACGTCCAGTCGACGTGCACGCCGGCCGTCGCCGTGGCGAAACCGAGGGTGATGATGCCGAGAAACAGCCCATCGGGAACGTTTTGTTGCGGCACGGTGAGCACTTGAAAGAGCGTATCCAGCGGCCGGACGAGGAAACGGTCGAAGCGCCCCTCGCGAATGTAGTCGGGAACCGTCACGACGTTGAAGAAGAGTCCGTTGTGCAGCTCGTGCCCGGTCATCCACAGTGCGTACAGGAAGAACATTTGGCGAAAGTCCCAGCCGTTCATCGACGGGAACTGTCGCATCGTCACGTAAAGCGCTGCGAGCGCGACGCCGTGGTATACGATCGTAAAGCCGAACCACATGATGAAGTTGGCTCGATACTCGAGCAGCGTCAGCACGTTGATCCGCCAGTATTGCCAATATGCCGCCAGCATCGCTTCGTGTGGTGGCTGTGACGTTTAACAAGCGAATCCTTCTACCGTTGCAATAGTCGAATGGAGGCAAGCATGTCCGCCGAATGGGTGACCGCAATCGCCACGTTGGGAACGTTCGTCGTGATTGCGGCTTCCGCAATTGCCGCGCTGCTGCAGCTTCGTCACATGCGCGGCAGCAATCAGATCGTTGC
>DASRSM010000280.1:0-6525 GCA_035656415.1 Vulcanimicrobiaceae bacterium
GTAAACTTCCACGCGTTGCCCATGAGATTTTCGAGGACGGCGCGCAGGAGATTCGGCTCGCCCGACGTGAGCAGCCCGGGTTCGATCGAAAATTCGACGTCGCGATCGGGGTCGCGTTCCCGCAGTTCTTCTGCAAACGACTCGGCGATGGCGGTGAGGTCGACCGGCGAAAACGTGACCGCCGCGCGCGCCACTTTGGCAAGCTTGAGCAGCGCGTCGATGAGGCTCGCCATGCGCTGCGCCGCCTTGCGAACCCGATCGAGATAGTTTTGCGCGCGCTCGTCGAGCTGCTCGCCGTAATCCTCCACGAGCGCCTGACTGAAACCGTCGATGGCGCGAAGCGGCGCGCGAAGATCGTGCGAGACCGAATATGAAAACGACTCGAGCTCTTTGTTTGCCAGTTCGAGCTGTTTGGTTCGTTCAGCGACGCGTGCCTCGAGCTCGGCGTTGAGGTCGCGAATGCGTTTTTCTTCGGTCTTCCGGCGCGTGATATCGCGCACGTAAGCCGCTACGCCGTCGCTGAACGGGTACATGCGCAGTTCGTGCCAGCGGTCGCGCCACGGACTTTCAATGGTGAGGTGCTGTTGCGACTGCAGCGTCTCGAGCAGCGCGCGATACACACGATTACCGGTTTCGCCCAGCGGATCGGTGAGCTCGGCGATCGACTGCCCGGTCATGTCGTCGGGCGAATGTTCCCAAAAGCGGGCGAAACGCTCGTTGGTGTAGGTAATGCGGAGGTCGCGATCGAGCGCGACGAACCCGTCGCGAACCGTCTCGACGACCTGGCGCATCCGGCGGTTCGATTCGATCGACGCCGACGATTCGGCGATCGTCTGCGCCAGCGACTCGACGAAGCGAACGTCGCCGACGGCAAACGTCCGCGGCACCGTCGTGTAGACGACGATCATCCCCTTGGGGACCGCCGGCGTTCCGACCAGCACGCAGATGCACGAGCGAACGCCGTTGGCGAGCAACTCGGTCATCGAACGCGCGCGCGGATCGACTCGGAGATCGCCGGAGACGAACGGCTCACCGGTGCGCAGCGCGTGCTCGAGGTGGTCGAGCTCGGGCGAGAAGGGATCGAGAGCCGAGCCGGGGTTCCAGCCGACGACGCCGGCGGCCATCAGCCGGCCTCGTAGGCGATCGTACTGATAAATTTCGACGATCGGCGCTTCGAGGACGTCGCGCAGCAGATCGATCGCGTCGGCGAGGAGCTCTTCGAACGTAAGGCCGCCCAGCACGGAGCGGCCGAAGTCGATGATCGCGCGTTGGCGGCGCGCGTTACGTTCGACCTCGCGCTGCGCTTCGATGCGCGAGCTGACGTCGCGGAAGTAGACCGAGAGACCGTCGGCCGACGGATACGCTTTGACTTCGAACCAGCACTCCGCGGTCGCTGAGTACTCGACGAACTGCACCGGCGTCTGCTCGCGCATCGCGCGGCTGTACTCGCGCTCGAACAGGCGGCCGCGCGCTTTTGGAAACGCGTCGAGCCACACGCGCCCGATCGGATCGCTCTCGACGTGCAAAAGCCGTCGCGCTTCCGAATTCATGTACGCGATACGCCAGTCCGCATCCAGCGCAAAGAAGCCGTCGGTAATACGCTCTAATACGAGCGCTAAGTTCGGCTGCAAAACGGCGGCATCGGTGGAAGTTCCGTCGGCCACTGCGATCCTTTACGTCTCCGCGGCCTACTTTTCGTCCGACAAGGGAAGGCCGCCTGTTCGCGCCAAGGCGGTCACGTCGATGAAGCCGCGATCCCCGTTGGGTGCACTACTGCTGTGCGTCGTCACGCTCGGCGCGACGCCGGCACCGCCGCCAACCGCGCCGCCCCTCGATCCTTGCACGGTCGTAGCGGTAGAAATGCTCGAGAGCGTGGATTCGGCGAACGCGCGACCCGGCGATTTTTTCCGATTCGAAACGGTCAATGCGGTGACGAGCAGGGCAGCAGTCGTGATTCCCGCGCGCACCTTGGGATACGGCATCGTAGCCGTCGCATCGCCGGCGGCCAAGCAGAGCCGGCCGGGAACGCTCGTGCTCGAGCCGCGCTATCTCGTCTTGCCGAACGGACGGCACGTCGGCGTCGTGCTCAACCATAATTCGGATTCTTTACAGAAGGGCGGCGCCGGCGAACTCGTACCCGGCTATCTCGGCGGGATTCCGATTCCCGGCGTCGGCCTCGCGATCGGCGCTCTCGACTATTTTCACCACGGAAAAGACGTGGTGGTTCCGCGCGGATTGATCTTCACGGTTTTTCCGAGCGACGATCCCGCCGTCGAACGCTGTCAAGACCACCCGCAAATCTAACGCGCCTACGGCACCGCTACGGGTGAGACGGCCGGCGCCGCTACTCGCACGCAATTGCGCCCCTCGTGCTTGGCGCGGTAGAGCGCTTCGTCGGCATCGGCGACCAGCGCGCGCGGATCGTCCGAAGGCGTCGGCACGCGCGACGCGATGCCCACGCTGATCGTAATGCCGCCGTCGCGCTCGACGACCTTGCGCATGTGCTCCGTCAGCGTGACTGCGTGATCGAGATCGATGTTGACGAGGATTGCGGCAAACTCTTCGCCCCCGTAACGTGCGAAGCAATCGCCCGCGCGCCGTAACGCCGAGGAGCAGAGCGCGGCAACCCGCCGCAGACACTCGTCGCCGACTTGGTGTCCGCGCGTGTCGTTGAGCCGTTTGAAATGATCGATATCCACCATCGCGACGGCGATCGGAACCTTCGCGCGGCGCGCCACGTTCCACATGCGCACCAGCGTTTCGTCGAACGTTCGCCGGTTCGCAACGCCGGTCAAGCCGTCGAGATAGGCCAGACGCTCGAAACGGTCGCGCTCGGTTTGAATGCCGCGGTTGCGCAGCGCTACCGCATAGGCGAAAAAGGCCGCTTCCCACGCAATGCCCAGGAAAAACGTAAACACCAACGCGTCGGTATCCGGAATCACCTTGTGAACGGAGAGATCGTTGACGATGGCGCCGGCGATAGGACCCGCAACCCCGGCGAGATAGCTGCCGGCGATCGACCCCTCGTACGCCAACGCCCGCACGCCGAGCACGACGAGCGTCGCGAGCAGCGCGTCGAGCGCGATCTGATCGACCACGAAGAAGTGCCAGCGTTCGCGCAAGAGGCTCTCGGCGAAGACTAACGGCACGTTCGCGATCAACACGCCGGCGACGATCCATCCGATCGTGCGATCGTATCGCAGCGTGCGTAAAAGGGTGAGCGCAAAGACGACCGTGCAGATCAGATACAGCGAGACGAACGCCGCGCGCAGCAGCCCCGAAGAGCCAAGCAGCGGACTGGCGGCGAGTCCGATCGCGGTTGCCATCAAGACGGCGTACGCCGCGCTCGCGCGGCTGCGCGTCAGCTGCGCCGCGATAACGTTCACGAGCGACATCGCCAGAAAGAATCCCGCAAACGCTCCCCATATCGCTTGAGTCATCGTTGCGCTCCGAGCAGATCGTCGATCCAATCGCCGATAACGGCTTCGACCAACTCCCTCCGGTCGCGATGGGGCGCGTGTCCGCAGCGCGCCAACAGGATACGATCGACGGGCCCGAGCGCGCGCGCGGCCATCGCGTCGATTTGTGCGGGCGTGCCGTATTCGTCGTCGACGCCCTGCAGCGCCAGCACCGGCGCGCTTACGCGCGCGGCGTGCGCTTCGACGTTCCAATCCGCGAATTCCGGCGCCAGCCAAATGTCGTTCCACCCGTAAAACGTCTTGTCGGCCTCGGCGTGATGGCGGCTCATGCGCTCGCGCAGGTCCGTGGTTTCGTACTGCGTTCGAATCGCGGCGATGCTCTCGACCGAGATCGGCTCGACGAATAGGTGCGGCGCTTCGAGTATTAGGCCGCGCACGCGCTGCGGATGTGCGGCGGCAAACACGATCGCGATCGATCCGCCGTCGCTATGCCCGACCAGAATCGTTTCGCGCACCTGCAGAGCGTCGAGAAGCTGCGGCAGAACCATCAAGGCCTCGTCGTGCATGTAGGCCGGGCGGCGCGGACCGCCGACGGGCGTCGAAAAACCGTTGCCGCGGCGCGAATAGACGATCGCTTCGGCTCCGGTACGGGCCGCAATAGACTCGGGAACGTCGCGCCACAACCCCGTCGAGCCGAGACCTTCGTGAAGAAAGACGAGCGACGGTACGTCGCGACGACGCGCTGGAATTCTCACGAACTCCAGCTCGGCGCCGTCGATCGCAAGGCGTTCGATCCGGCGAGTCTCCATACGGCGAGACCATTCAATTCGGTATCGGAGTCGGTATCTCTGCCGGCGTCGGCGTCGGATTGACGGTTATCGAGATGGGCCCGTCGCAGGTGGGGCAAGACGCATCGGTCACGGTGATCGTGACCGGTCCGACACCGATGGCCGTAATGTCCGCGCGCGGCGACGGCGGCGGCCACCCGGGAGGCGCATACTGAAACACCGGCAGCGGCGAGGGGCTCACCGGATTCACGGTGACGACGCCTGAATTACTGAGTGAAAACGTCACCGTGTCGTCGGGAACCGGCGTCGCCGGCGGGCTGGGCTGGCTGGCCGTGTAGTACACGTATTTCGATTGCCCGACTTCATTGAAGACCGGGGAGTAAAAGAAATAAAAGTTCGCCGGAGCCGGCGCGGGGCAAGGTCTGCCGTACGGCGCAGGGAGCGGCGCCGTCAAGGTTTTGCCGAGCTCGCCGGCATCGCGGAAAAAGACCAGCGGCGGTAGTGAAGGCGTTACCAGCGGCATGGCCGGCGACGCGGTTGGATTCGGATACGTAAAGGAGCGGTAGCGCGCGGGTCCGCTTGCAAACACGACGTTGCCGCAGAGCACGACGTAGTAGCTGCTGAAGACGTCGCTGTGTTCGTACACGGACCCCGTTACGACGTGCGCGACGACGACGTTCCCGACGGTGAGATTCGACGGCGTCGCTGCGTCCGGCGAACCGGCCGGATAGAAAGGTGAGTTCGTCGGATACACGACCGGCGGCAGCGGCGTTGCGTCTAACGAGAGCGCATGGAAACGCGCGTACACGGCGACGTCGGCGGGCATGACCGAGATCGTTCCGCCGGCCGAATCGCTTCCGGAACCGCACGGATTGGACTGCGTGCCGGCCGCTAGCACGTTGCTCGACGGCGCGTATTCAAAGCGCAAGGGCTGCGTTCCGGCGATCGCAATTACCTGACCCGCCTTTACGCGCCGATGGGGCGTATGGAGAAACGCCTTGACCGGGTGAGCGAATCCCGAATAGAGCGTTTGGACGCCGGCCTGCGTCTTGACGACGATCGTTGGCCCGAGACCGGTGACGTTAGCGAAATACGTCGCTTTGCCCGCGGTCGCAGCCAACACGTACTTTCCGCCGTGGTACGCGTACTCAACTCCCGGGAACGCGTAGCGGGTCTGTGCGGAGTTCATCCGCAGCTCGCCGAACGCGACGACGATCGCCGGATTGCCTTTCACCGGAGAATGCAGCGTCGACAAAATGGTACACGGCGCGTGTGCGCTCTTGGCGCCGTCAAACACCGGCGCGCGAACGACGGCCGGTGTCAGTTCGGAGCCGGGCGACAGCCGCTGAGCGCACGCGGCCAGCGCCGCCAGCGCACAGAGAACGAGGAAGGCTCCGGTCCGGTTCATCACCTCGATTAATCGACCAGAGGATTCGGATGCCTTAATTGGTCATCTTAAGATCGGTGAACGCCGAGCGCGAGCGGCTGGACAGGCGCCGCGAGAAAACCGAGCACTGGAGCTGGTGGGGGCCGTACGTCAGCGAGCGCCAGTGGGGCACGGTACGCGAGGACTATAGTCCGTACGGCACGGCGTGGGAGTATTTTCCGCACGATCACGCCCGATCGCGCGCGTACCGCTGGGGCGAAGACGGCATCGCCGGCATCAGCGACCTTCATCAGCGTCTGTGCTTCGCGCTCACGCTGTGGAACGGCAACGATCCGATTCTCAAAGAGCGGCTGTTCGGGCTGACCAACAGCCAAGGCAACCACGGCGAGGACGTTAAGGAGTACTACTTCTACCTCGACAACGTGCCGTCGCATGCGTACATGAAGGTGCTGTACCGGTATCCGCACGACGCGTACCCGTACCAGCGGCTCGTCGAAGAGAACGCGCGACGCTCGAAAAGCGATCCCGAGTTCGAACTGATCGACACCGGCATCTTTAACGGCAATCGCTTCTTCGACGCGTACGTCGAATACGCCAAGGCGGACGCCGAAGACATTCTGATCCGCATCACCGCCATCAACCGCGGGGACGCGACGGCGGCGCTGCATCTTCTTCCGACGCTATGGTTTCGCAACACGTGGTCGTGGCGCGACGGGTCGTACAAACCCGTGCTGCGCGATGCGACCGCCAGCGGGGCGATCGGACGTTGCGCGGTCGTCGCCGAGCACCAAGCGCTCGGCGAGTTTCATCTCTGCATCGAGGGCGCGTGCGATCTGCTGTTCACCGAAAACGAAACCAACTATCAACGCGTCTTCGGTTCGCAAAATCGCGGACCGTACGTCAAGGACGGCATCAACGAGTACGTCGTCGG
>DASRSM010000281.1:0-9913 GCA_035656415.1 Vulcanimicrobiaceae bacterium
AAGCGGTCATGACGCTGATTCCCTACATCGGATTTCCCAAAGCGCTCAACGCCATGGCCGTGGTCAAACGCGTCGTCGATAAAAGGAAACGTACGTGAAAGCACGCGGGTGCGGCGAATCTCTCACTCTAGCGCCGGCGTCGTGCGCGGTATCCGGCGACTTTCGCTCGGTTGCCGCAACGGTCCATCGAGCACCAGCGCCGGCGCTGTCCGCGCGAATCGTCGAGAAAGTGCGCGCCGCATCCCTCGCAGCGCCGCAAATCGCGTGCGCGCCGCGCGATAACCTCGATACCGTCGCGGGCGATGGCCGAAAGAGCGCACCGCACTGGATCGGTCGCGACACGCAAAAGCGTGCCTTGCGCCGATAGGGCGACCATCGGCGGCTCGTCGGCCGCGTAGCTGTTGAGGGTAGCTACATCGCGCGGAGCCGGCGTTCCACCGGCGACGGCAGTCGCGATCGCTCGAGCGAGCACGTCGCGGAGGGTCGCGGCCGAAGCGAGATCTTCGGCCCGCACAGCCGGAGCCACAGAGAGAACGTCGAGGTAGACGAGCGCGTCCGCGAGCTCGGGCCCCGTCTCGAAGGTCCGGCCTGCAAAGGCAACGCTGCAGGGGGAAGACACGTTGCTAACTAGCTTAAATGGTTACACCAGTGTCCGTCAATGCTTGAAAGGTCGTAACCGTTTTAACCAGTGTTGAAAAGCATCTTCGCGAGAAGCCGGTCGACGTCCGGGGCATCCACGAAGAGCGCGCGATGCGACGGGGTGAGGAACCCGCGGTCGACCATTGCGTCGAAGAGCGCGAGGAGCGGGTCGTAATAGCCGTCCTGATTGAGCAACCCGATGGGCTTGTCGTGAATGCCCAGTTGGCGCCAGCTCAGTATTTCGCAAAACTCGTCCATCGTGCCGAAGCCGCCGGGCAGCGCGATGAATGCGTCGCTTTCGCTCGCCATCAGCGCCTTGCGCTCGTGCATGCTGCCGACGACGTGCAGGGCCGTCAGGCCGGAGTGCTCGATCTCGACGCGCGACAGCGCCTGCGGAATGACGCCGACGACTTCCCCACCCGCCGCCAGCGCGGCATCGGCGACGGCACCCATCAACCCGATCCGGCCGCCGCCGTAGACGACGCCGAAGCCGGCTCGAACGATTTCCGTCGCCGCGCCGGCGGCCACGCGAAGGTACGCCGCGTCGAAGCCAGGGCTGCTTCCGCAGAACACACAAATGCGACGCTTCATCGCCTGGCGCTTGGGCAGTTGAATCACCGGCGCCTCCCGAAGCGCGCTGCGTGACGACCGTGCGACGCGTTCCCGACGACGGCATCATTCGCATTATGCGCGAGCGGCGCCGTGCCGGAACGATGAGCGTCGTGACCGGCCTCGATTCGCGCGAGATCGAGGAGATCGCCAAGCAGCTCAAACGTCATTGCGGAACGGGCGGCACGGCGAAAAACGGCGTCGTCGAGATTCAAGGCGATCATCGCGAGCGCATCGCCGCGTGGTTTGCGGCGCAAGGGCGCAAGGTCAAGCTCGCGGGCGGTTAGAGCAGCTCCATTTCGTTGGTCGGTACGAACCCGAAGCGTTCGTAGATGGGACGTCCGAACCGCGACGCGTGCAGCCGTACGCGGACGCAACCGAGCTCGCGAAGATAGGCAACGGCTTCTTGCGTCAGTCGCGTGGCGATGCCTCGACTGCGATGTTGCGGATCGACGCGCACCCCGAAAACGTATCCGCGTTTGATGCCGTGCACCACGAAGGGATAGCCGTCGGCGATAAGGGCGCCGGCGGCCCCGACCGTGACGCCGTCGTCGACCGCGACGAAGAAACGCGCTTCGTTCTCCATAATCCGCCGCTCTAAATACCGCCGAAAGCGCGCGCGCCAGTCGGGCAGCATGTCGGATTCCGCGATGTTTCCGACCTCCTCGAACATCGCGAGCCAAAAATCCGCGTAACGATCGAGCTCGGCGAGCGTTCCGGGTCGAATCGACGGAGCCAGGGATGCGGTAGGGTTCATCGAGTACGTTGTATCAGATGCGGTCAATAGGAACGCCCATTCCCGGGCCGGGGCGCTTTGAGACGCTGCGCAAGCTCGCGCCGAACCCGTTTCCGCGATTCGTTCCGTTTCTCACCGACGTCACGCGACGGTACGGGAACGTCGTCGCGTTCGCGCTGCCGTGGCGCAGCTACGTTTTCGTGAACGATCCGCCGCTGGTGAAAGACATTCTCGTGACGCAGCAGCACGCGTTCGTGAAGTCGCTCGGGACGCGAACGCTGAAGTATCTGCTGGGTGAAGGGTTGCTGACGAGCGAGGAGCCGCTGCATCGCACGATGCGTCGCATCGTCCAACCGGCGTTTCACCGGGAACGAGTGGCGGCGTACGCGCGCGAAATGGAACGCCTCGCCGGCGACTTCGTCGAGCGTCTAAAACCCGGCGAGGGCTTCGATCTGCACGCCGCTATGACGGAATTGACTCTGCGTATCGCTACGACGACACTGTTCGGAAGCGACGAGAGCGGATCGACGCGCGCGGTAAGCGAGGCGCTACGGATGATGATGGAAGAGTTTCCGTACGTGTTGATGCCGTTGGGACGTCTTCGACAGCAGCTGCCTTTGCCGTCGACGCGACGCTTCGAGCGGTCGCGCGATACGCTCGACGCGGTAATTTACGATCTCATCCGCAGGCGCCGCGGCGAAAGCGAAGGCGAAGGCGCCGACGCGTTGTCGATGTTGCTCTCCGTCCAAGATGCCGAGACCGGCACGCGTCTGACCGACGAGCAGGTTCGCGACGAAGTGATGACGCTGTTCATGGCGGGACACGAAACCACAGCAAACCTATTGACGTGGACGTTCTACTTGCTCGCACGCAATCCGAACGTCGAGAAGCGTCTAGCCGCGGCCGCCCGCGAAGGCGACGGTGAGTTCGTCAGGCGCGTCGTGCACGAAACGCTGCGGCTCTATCCGCCCGCGTGGTTGTTAGGCCGCGAGACGGTGGGTGACGTCACCCTGGCCGACGGCACTCGGATCCCGGCAAAGACGACCGTTTTTATCTCGCCCAAGATGTTGCACGTTCGCGCGGACCTCTATACCGATCCGATGCGATTCGATCCCGATCGCTGGCTCGGCGCGCCTCCTCCGCCGTTTGCGTTCGTACCCTTCGGCGGCGGCGCGCGACGGTGTATCGGTGAAGATTTTGCGTGGACGGAAGCGTCGATCGTACTCGTCGCTATCGCGCGACGCTATCGTTTCGTAATGGATACGACTGTCGAAGTCCCGACGTTACCATCCGTAACGCTGCGTCCCGCGGGTCCGGTACCCGTTACAGTTTTCCAAAATACGACGTGATGTCGAAGTGGAAATTCGACCGTTTGCATGAAGCAAATCTTTAAGCTAAGACGAGTTGCTCGTCGCCGACGCCGGCCTTGCGAACGGCTTCGTGAATCATTTGATCTTGGATCTCGCGGACGGCCCAGCGCGCTTGCGCGTCGGGAGACAGCTTGTCGATCGGATCGAAGTAAACGAAGGCTTTGCCCGGTTTGACGCTCGGCGCCGCGTAGACGGCGATGCCGTTCTCGCGATCGTAGTACTCGTACGAGTGCACGTCACGCTTGCCGCCGCCGCCGGGTGCGTCGCAAACGAACGTCGGCGTGTTGAAGCCGGCCGTGCTGCCTCGAACGAACTTCTCGGTGTCGGTAGCAGTCCAGATCGTCGTGCGCAGCTCTTCGACGCCCTTGACCATGTCGTGCATGTACACGTAGTACGGATGCACGTTGATGTGGCCCAGGCGTTTGACGAGCAGCTGCATGCGATGACGTGTATCGTTCACGCCGCGAATGAGCACCGACTGATTGCGAACGAAGATGCCGCGCTCGAACAGCACGCGCATCGCTTTTTCGCTGATCCACGTGATTTCTTCCGGTGCGTTGAAGTGCGTGTGCAGCACGACTTCTTTGCCCATCTTGCGGCCGCGATCGACGACGGCGGTGATTGCGTCGAGCCATTCCGCGTGCGTGAGGATTTTCATGGGCATAATCGCCGGGCCTTTGGTGGCAAAGCGCATGCGCCGCACGTGCGGAATATCGAGCAGACGGTTACCGATAACGTCGAGATTCTTGGGCGACATCTGATACATGTCGCCGCCGGAGATCACGATGTCTTCGAGCTCGGGACGCTCTGCGATGTACTGGAACGCTTCTTCCCATTGCTTAGGCGTCTTGGCCAGCGCGACCTTATCGACGTTCTCGGTGTCGGGACCGATTGCATAGCTGCGCGTGCAGAAGCGGCAGTATACGGGACACGTGTTGAGCGGAAGGAAGAGCGCCTTGTCGACGTACCGGTGCACGAGGCCCGGCACCGGTGAGTCGCCTTGCTCGTGCAGCGAGTCCAGCGTCAGGCGCGGATGATCCGGCAGCAGCGTCGAGGCGAGCGGAACGAACTGGCGGCGAATCGGATCGTTCACCGGATCGTTCCAGTCGATCAGCGAGATCGCGTACGGCGAGACGCGCACTGCCATCGGGGCGGCCTTGAAGCCCGCTTCCGCGTCGGCGTAGAACTCCGGCGAGCACACGTCCTTGATTGCCGCGAGCAGCTCGTCGGCCGTTTTGACGGCGTTCTTTTGCTGCCACAGGTGATCGAGGAACGTGGCTTCGTCGACGTCTTTGTACGCGGGAATGTGACGCCAAAACTCGCCCTGCTTGAAATTCTTGTATTCGTATTGCTCCGCCGGCGCGGGCGGCTTGACGTGGTTAACGGTGATGGTCTCGCTCATGGCTCGTTTCCTCTAGCGTTTCTTGGCGTACTTGGCGTTGAAGTAGTCGTGAAGGTGCGGATGATCGCGCAGCGTCTGCAGCGCCGTTTGCGCGTGGTCTTTGGCGTAGCCGTTGCCGATGATCATCGTGACGTCGCGGCCGACGCCTTCGGCGCCGAGCGCCGCCGCAGTGAACGACGTCGACATTGAAAAGAAGTAGACGATGCCGTCGTCCTTCGTGCTGAGAATCGACGACATCTCGGTTCCGGGAACGTTCACGCAGTTGATCGTCACGTCGGCCAGATCGGGAATGACCTCGGCAACTTTTTCGCTCAATTCCAGCGCATCGCGCGCGTCCGCGCGGACGAGCGTGTCGACCAGGTGATCGCCCAAAATGAGCTGTGCCGATTCCGATTCGGGATGCGGTACGACGCCGATGACGTGTCCTTGCGGACCGACCTGCCGGCGTGCCTCGGCGCACGAGAGCATTCCGCTCTTTCCGCCCGCACCGATGACGACGACGGTTTGTCCCGGTTTGCACAGGCGCTTTACTTGCGCGGGCGCGCCCGCAACGTCGAGCACGGCCAGTGCGACGTTCTCGTCGATATCCGCGGGAAGCTTGGCCCAAATGCCGCTCTGGAAAAGAATCGCTTTTCCACGGATCCACACGCGTCCGGTCGCGACGTCGACGCGCACGATCTCTTCGATATGCAGCGGCGTCAGCGAAAGCGAGACGAGCGACGCGATGCGATCGCCGGGCTCGAGGCCGATCGTTCCGCGCAGCGCGTCACCGACTTCGGCGACGGAGCCGATGAACATGCCGCCGCTTCCGGTGACCGGGTTGTGCTGCTTACCGCGCTCGTTCACGATGCCTTTGATGTGCTCGGCGATCTGCGCGGCGTCGCCGTGACACGCGTCGGCAATCTGCTTGAACGACGCAGAGTCGATGTTGAGCGTCTCGACGTCGCACAGAACTTCGTTCGCGTGCGGGACGGGCGTATTATCGATCTTCCACGCCGCCTGGGGCATGGCACCGGCCGGCTCGATCACGCGGTGCGTGCCGAGGGGGTGGATTTTGCGTTCGGAAACGGCGCTCATGATTGGATGGTGACTCCTCCGCGATCGAAAGGCGTGGTGAGAACGATCGTGGTGCGCGTGCGTGCCATGCCGGACATCGCTTTGAGCCGCGCGAGCAGATCGTCGAGGTGTTGCGTGGAGCGAGTGACGACCTTGCAAAGATAGGTCTCTTCGCCGGCGACCGAGTGCACCTCGCAGACTTCCGGCATGTCGCCCAGCGTCGCGATGAACTCGTCGTACTTACAATCCGGTGTGGTGTAGCAGCTCACGAACGCCGTGAGATTGAGCCCGAGCCGCTTGGCATCGAGCTGCACCGAGTATCGCTGAATGTACCCGCGCTGCTCCAGACGCTTGACGCGGTCGTGAACGGCCGGGGCCTTGAGGCCGACCACCGAACCGAGCTCGGCAAAGGTGGACCGGGCGTTGCGCTGCAACGCGTCAAGGAGCCGGATATCGAGCTCGTCGAGTTCTTCGGTTGCTAATACCATATTCGCTTGGGAGGCGGATTTGCCGAAAAATCTTCGGTCGTGCAATAATAGCACCAACGATTTATTCGGCGCAAGGGGGCTTGTTCGGACATTTGCTGTCCTAGCGGGCATCCTCGCGGCAGGCTGTGCCGGCGGGCATCGAAACGCCGGGCAGGGTTCGACCGTCCAGTTTGCGATCGCCGCGGATCCGCAGACTCTCAATCCCTTGTTTCTGCACCCCGACGCGGCCTCCGTCGAGCAGCAGGTCGCCCGGCTGGCCTTCGAGCCGTTCATCGATCTCGACGCAAAGGGGCGCCCGGTTCCGGCGTTGCTGGCGGCCGTCCCGGACGAGCGTAACGGCGGTATCTCGCGCGACGGCCGGACGATCGTCTATCGTTTGCGCCACGGCGTCCGCTGGAGCGACGGTCAACCGGTTACGGCGAGCGACGTGCTCTTCACGCTGCACGCAATTCTTGATCCGCGCAACCCGGTGCGTTCGCACGAAGGATACGATCTGATCGATGACGCGCACGCGCGCGACCCGCACACGATCGTCTTCCATCTCAAGCATGCGTGGGCACCGGCGGTCATGACCTACTTCTCATATGGGTTTTCGCCGCAGTTCGTTTTGCCCGAGCACGTGTTGCGCGATCGAGCGCCGCTCGAGCGCGCGTCCTTCAGCGACGCGCCGGCGGTGGGCGACGGCCCGTACCGTTTTGTTTTGTGGCAGCGCGGCGACAGGTTGCGTTACGAAGCAAATCCGTTATATTGGCGCGGCCGTCCGCGCGTCGACGCGCTCGACGTGCGCGTCGTACCGCAGCCCTCGACCAACTTGGTATTGCTGCAGGCGGGCGAGCTCGATTGGAACTTGATCGCACCGGTGCAGCTCGCGGTCTTGCGCGGCAAATCGGGACTCGATTTCGTCAGCGTGCCGACTTCGGTCGTCGCGGGATTGGCGCTCAACACCGCGCACGCTCCGCTCGACGACGTGCGCGTTCGCCGCGCTATCGCGATGTCGATCGACCGCGACGCGATTTCGAAAAAAATCACGCTCGGCGTCTATCCGGTAACCGGCGAAATTCAGCCGCAGTTCTCGTGGGCGTACGATCCCGGCGTGAAGCAGGCCGCATACGATCCGCGCGCGGCCGACGCGCTCTTCGATCTTTTGGGGTGGCATCGCGGTCCCGACGGAATGCGCAGCAAACACGGGCAGCCGCTTCAGCTGCTCTACGTGCAGTTTCCCGAATCGATGACGGGCGTGCGCGTTGCGACGGCGGTGCAAGCTGCCTTACACGACCGCGGTATCGCGGTAAGCGTGAAGTCCGTCAGCAACGCGCAACTGTTCCTGCCTCGTACCGGTGTGCTGGCAAGCGGCGATTTCGACATTGCGTACGTGCCCTGGACGATGGGCGCCGATCCCGACGATTCGGCCGTACTGGCCTGCAACGGGCCCTCAAACTATATGCGCTGGTGCGATCCGGCCGTCGACGCACTCGAACGCAGCGCGCTCGCGGCGACGGAAAGGACGGAGCGCAAGCGTCTCTACGGACAAATCGCCCGAATCGTCGCGCACGACGTCCCGATCGTCTACCTCTTCAACGCTCGCTACCTCTACGCGCATCGCTCCCGTTTGCACGGCTTCGCGCCGAATGCGTTCCTGCCGACGTGGAACGCCTTCGCCTGGACTTTACGGTAGCGACCGGAGGGGGCGGCGGCGGCAAAAAGGTATCCTCCGGAGATGGCAGCTCTTCGACGCCGCTTCGCAGAGGCGGCTCGATGATCGAATTCTTTTTAAAGCGTCCGCTCTTTGCAGCGGTGCTGAGTTTCGTCGTGCTGCTGGCCGGCGCAATCACGATGCCGACGCTGCCGATCTCCCAGTATCCGCAAATCTCGCCGCCGACGATCACGGTTACCGCACAGTATCCGGGCGCCGACGCGCAGTCCGTCGTACGTTCGGTAACGTCGCCGCTCGAAATCAACATCAACGGCGCAGACGGCATGCAATACATGCAGTCGTATTCGAGCGCGAACGGGACCGCAACGATCGTTTGTACGTTTGCGCTTGGAACCGATCCGACGATCGACCAGGTCAACGTGCAGCACGGCGTCGACCTAACGCTGGCGCAACTCCCGCAAGCGGTGCAAAGCTACGGCGTCACCGTGCAAAAGAGCTCGGGGAATATTACGATCGCCGTCGCGATGACGTCGACCAGCTCGGCGATTTCCGACGTCGACGTCAGCAACTACGCCGACATCAACGTCATCGAAGAGCTCAAACGCATTCCGGGCGTCGGGGCGGTAGCGGTGCTCGGCGATCGCACGTACGGCATGCGTATCTGGGTCGATCCGCACAAGCTGCAAGCCAACGGGATCTCGCTTTCGACCGTCGTCAGCGCGATTCAACAGAATAACGCCGACGTGGCACCGGGCGCGATCGGTCAGCCGCCGACGACCGGTTCGCAGCCGTTCCAGATTCCCATCAAAGTCGACGGCCGGCTGACGTCGCCCGAAGAGTTCAAGAAAATCGTCGTCGCGGTGCAGCCCAACGGCGGGTTCGTGCGGCTCGGGGACGTGGCCCAGGTCGAGCTCGGCGCGCAGAATTACGTCACGTCGGCGCGGTTCGACGGCAAGACTGCCGTCGTGCTCGCGATCCAAGGGCAGCCCACCGCCAACTCGCTGCAGATTTCCAAGACCGTTCGCGCGACGATGACGCGCCTGGCCAAGCAGTTCCCGGCCGGCTACGGCTACGAGATCGCGTTCGACACGTCGGATTTCGTGACGTCGTCGATCGACGAGGTCGTCGTCACGCTCTTCATAGCGATCCTCTTGGTCGTTTTAGTCATCTTCCTGTTCTTGCAGAACTGGCACAGCGTTCTCATTCCGTCGATTACGATTCCCGTTTCACTCGTCGGCACATTCGCAGTATTCCAAGTCCTCGGCTTCAGCATCAATACGCTGACGCTCTTCGGTCTGACGCTGGCGACCGGTCTCGTCGTCGACGACGCGATCGTCGTTTTGGAAAACATCGTCAGACACATCGAAAACGACAAGGCAAGTCCGTTCGAAGCAACGGCGCGCGCGATGAAAGAGATCGGAGGAGCGGTCATCGCCACGTCGCTGGTTTTGATGTCGGTCTTCATTCCGGTTGCGTTCTTGCCGGGAACGACCGGACAGCTCTACCGTCAGTTCGCGCTGACGATCGCCGCTGCGATCGCGATCTCGCTTTTCACCGCGATGACGCTCGCGCCCGTACTGACGTACGAATGGGTGCGCGGCGAAGAGCCGACCAAGAACGTCTTCCTCGATTGGTTCAATCGTAGGCTCGCGGCGCTGACCGCGTGGTACGAAGGCTTGGTGCCGAAGTTCGTCGCGCGCGCCAAAACGATGGTTGCGATCTTCTTGGTGGGACTGGCGCTCGTCGGAGTGCTATTCGTCATTACACCGCAGGGCTTCATACCGCAAGAAGATCAGAGCCTGCTCTTCGTTCTCGTTTCGCTGCCGGTTCAATCGTCGATGGATCAGACGACCGCCGTCGTCAAGAAGATGGAGAACTACATGCTCGGCCTTCCGCAGGTCGAAGCAGTAACGTCCGGTATCGGTTTCGGTTTCGCCAACAACGGTTCCAATCAAGCAA
>DASRSM010000282.1:0-15106 GCA_035656415.1 Vulcanimicrobiaceae bacterium
GGCCGACTTTAATTCGAATATCTACTGGGACTGGATGGTCGACCACGCGCCGCAGCTCTATTTGATGCAAGCCGTGGTTTCGCAGCAGATCGAGGACTTCGTCAAGTTCCCGCCGCGTCAAAAGCCGGCCTCGTTCAATCTGGACTCGGTAATGGAGCAGATTAAAACGCCGCACGGCTAATCCACGTTCATGACCGACGAACAGACCAACAACCGCACCTGCGCCGCCATCGCGGCGCAGGTGCACGATTTTTACGAGCAGCATCCTTACCCGCCGCCACGGGACGACCTGGAGGCGTATCGTCGCGCCTGGGACGAAGACCGTCGCCGCGCGGAGTCGTTTCTCTTCTGGCCAAACGAGCCTTACCGCGACGACCGCAGCGTCCTCGTGGCGGGATGCGGGACCATGCAGGCCGCGCGCTACGCAGTGCGCTGGCCGCGCGCTCGCGTTGTGGGCATCGACGTCAGCGAAGCGAGCATCGCGTTTACGGAACAACTCAAGGCAAAGTACGCGCTCGACAACCTCGAGCTGCGCCCGCTCGGTATCGAAAGCGCTGCAGAGCTCGGCGAAACGTTCGAGCACGTCGTCTGCACTGGCGTGCTGCACCACTTGCCCGATCCCGATGCGGGCTTACACGCGTTGCGTAACGCGCTCGCGCGTAACGGCGCGTTGAACGTCATGGTCTACGCGCCGTATGGACGCTCCGGCATCTACATGCTGCAGGAATATTGCCGGCGCATCGGCGCGGGCACTACCGATGACGACATTCGCGACCTCGCTTCGTCGCTGCGACCGCTGCCGCAGGATCATCCGATCGTGCCACTGCTGCGCAACTCCCCCGACTTCGCTACGACGGCCGGTCTCGCCGATGCGCTTCTGCATCCGAACGATCGAGCATACTCGGTACCGCAGTTCATGGATTTCTTGAGGCGCGGAAAATGTTCGTTCGGTCGATGGATACGCCAAGCGCCGTATCTGCCGAACTGCGGCGCGATCGCGTCGACCCCACACGCCGCGCGCCTGCAAAGGTTACCACGGCACGAGCAGTTCGCAGCGATGGAGCTATTTCGAGGAACGATGGTACGCCACGCTGCAGTCGCCTATCGAGACGATGAATCATCGAATGAACAGATCGAATTTGAGGCAGACGCGTGGTCGCGTTTCATTCCCGTCCGATTACCCGATACGATCGTCGCGCGGGAAAACTTACCGCCTGGGTGCGTGGCAGTGCTCGTCAACCGAAATCACACGTACAACGATCTTTATCTACCGGTAGACGCGCCCGAGGAACGCTGGTTAGAGCGCATAGACGGCAAGCGTACGATAGCCGAGATCGCCGAGCCGGCGGATTTGGACGCCGCGACGTGCTTTTTTAGGCGGCTCGAGGATTGGGATCAGATTACTTTTTGCCGATAACCGGGGAAACGCTCGGTGGATCCTTCTATAGTCTGCCGGGCTATTGGGAATAAGGAGAGCCGGAAGGCTCAGACACACATGCACGAACACGACCCGGTTTTAGCTCAAGCAGAAGCGATCGCACGCGAGGCCAAGCGGGTTGAAATCGACGAACTCGTTATCGAATGCGCAAAGTCCGATCACGTAATCCTACGCTCGCTCGCAGACGTCTATCGCAAATTGAACTTCGGTTTGTACTAACGGCGAACGCAGCGGAAACCCAAGTGGCTCATCGACGTCTCGACCATTTGGGGCTGACGTGCCGCCGGCCGGAAGCGTAAACAATAGTTGGGCGCGCAAAGATGCGAGCCGCCCTTGACTACTCTTCTCGGAATCCGAACCTCGGGCTGATTGGGATCGTAGCTTTCCTCGATACTCGGAGCGCGCGCCCTCGGAGCCCCGCAGCACGGCTTTGCCGTCTCGGATTTGGGCCGCGGCGCGTACCAGTCCGTCGTCCACTCCCAAACGTTCCCCGCCATGTCGAATAGACCGTAGCCGTTCGCCGGAAACGTTCCGACCGGCGAGGTGCGCTCGTAGCCGTCGAGTTTGAGATTCTCCCATGGAAAGTCCCCTTGCCAAGAATTGGCCATCTGCTTTCCGCCCGGGTTGATCTCGTCGCCCCACGTGAATGCCGCACCCTCCAAACCGCCGCGTGCTGCAAACTCCCACTCGGCTTCGGTTGGAAGCGCTTTACCGGCCCACGACGCATACGCTTGGGCGTCTTCGAACGCAACGTGTACCACGGGATGATCGCCCAGGCCGTCGAGCGACGAATCCTTGCCGAGCGGGTGCCGCCACGACACGCCCGGCGTCCAGATCCACCACTGCGACCAGTCGCGTAAGTCGACCGGGCCCTTCGTGGATTGAAAGACGAGCGATGACGGAACGCATAGCTCGGGAATGGCTCCGGGGTAATCGTTGGGGTCGATCGGCCGTTCCGCCACGGTTACGTGTCCGGTTGCTTGCGCGAATCGCGCAAACTCATCGTTCGTCACGGGGTGGGAATCGATCTCAAACGCGTCGACCGAGACCCTGCGAATGGGTCGCTCTTCCGGATAAAAGTCGGCCGAGCCCATCGCGAACTCGCCGGCGGCAATTCGTACCATCTGGTCGGTCGAGCGCATCATGAATGGTACTCCCGCGCGCGTGCAACCGCGACCTGCCGACAAGCAGGACGAAGTCGCCCGCTTGGTACACAGCATCGGTGTGGCTTCGGATCACTCGATAGCAGACCATGTCGTCGACGTCGCATCGGTAATACTCATTTCTGCTGCGACGGTCCTATCGGCTCTTTGCGGCTATCAAGCTACGCGATGGAGCGGAGACCAAGCTCGCCTCTACAACGTCTCCAGCGTACAGCGAATGGAGGCAGCGGAGTCGTTGAACCGCAGTCTTGCCTTAACCGCAATCAACGTCAACCTCTTTCTTAACTACGCGGCTGCGGTCGAGACCAATGACACGCGAAGACGGGATTTCATTTACAAGCGATTTCCACCGAAAATGCGCCGAGCGCTCGACGAGTGGCTCGCCACGAAACCGTTGACGAACCCGCTAGCACCGTCGTCTCCGTTCGTTATGCGTGACTACGCCGATCGCATGCAGAGCGGCTCGCGAGAACTCAATGCCAAAGCGGCGGTAAGCTTCAGAGACGCTCAGCTCGCGAATCAGCACTCGGACAATTTCATGCTGCTTACGGTCATCTTCGCTGCGGTTTCGTTTCTCGGCGGGGTGAGCACGAAGATGCAGTTCCCGCGACACGTCTTCATCATCGTCCTGGGAGCAGCGGCGTTGATTTACGGGATCGCGCGTCTGAGCTATCTGCCGTTTCTTTAACCGTGAAAGCGCCTGAGATCACGCTCGTAGACTTCGTAACCCGCCTGGGAGCCGCGGCCGTGCTCGGTATCGCCATCGGGTTCGAGCGTCAGTGGCGTCAACGATCTGCGGGTTTGCATACGAGCAGCCTCGTCGCGATCGGCGCATCGCTGTTCGCTTTACTCGACACCATGATGAACGCGGGCGACACGACGCGGATCGTTGCCGGCGTGGTCACCGGCGTCGGTTTCATCGCAGGCGGCGTCATCTTAAAGTCCGGATCGAACATCTCCGGGCTGAATACTGCAGCGACGATGTGGGCCACCGCGGCGGTCGGTGCCCTAGCGGGATTTGGGCTCTGGTGGGAGTCGACTGCAGCCGCGGCCACGATCGTCGTTCTCAACCTCGTGCTGCAACCGGTCGCCGACGCGATCGACGCTCGTGCCAAGCACATGCAAAAGACGGATATGCAGTACCGCCTTACCGTCGTTTGCGCCCCGGACTCCCAGTCCTCGGTAAGCCGCGCCATCTTACAAACGATAAGCAGTTCGGACCTCATGCTGCAATCGCTTACCAAGACGCGCGTCAACGGAGCGTTCTTCGAACTCGTCGCCGATATCGTTTCCCCGAGAATCGCCGACGAAACGCTCGAGCAGCTATCGGAAGCCGCTCTTGCGATCGCCGGTGTGAAACGATCCGACTGGAGCAGCGACAGCGCCGGAGTCTATGGATAAATCGACGCAGTTAGCGTACGACCGTACGTGGCTTGCCTACGAGCGCACCATGCAGGCGTGGGTGCGGACCGCCATATCGAGCATCACCTTTGGGTTCAGCGTCTATAAGCTCTCCGATCTCGTCGCCCCCGACGGCAGACGGGGGCGCCTAGCCGGACCGCACGACCTCGGTATCGTTCTCGTCTGCCTCGGGCTCATCGCGCTGGCCATGGCAACCGTGGAATACCGGCAGAGCATCAAGGTTCTCCGGCTCGAGTACGGCCGGCGCCCGCGCTCGACTTCAGTTTGGTTCGCGGGCGCTATCGCGCTGCTGGGAATCTTCGCGCTGCTAAACATGGTATTTCACGTGCAGTGAGGTCGGGAGATTCTTTAGCTCGCGGGTTTCTCCGACGTGATCGTCAGCGTTTGTGAGTTGACGCTGTAGTTGCCGGCGGCAACCAGGTTGTTTGGATCCGCACAGATTGCGCTGTTGTTCGGTCCGTAAATGACGACGAGGTTCGGCGGACCACATGGTACCTGCGTGAGCTTATAGCTTTCAAGCAGCTTTGCGCCCGGGCTGTTCGGCTCGACTTGATACGACGACACCGTCGCATTATTCGCGGCCGCAACGGCGCCGTACGCGATCGCCGACGTTGCCGCACCTAGCGCAAACGCGCCCCAGAAACCGCCGCCGTAATAGTACGGCGCCGGATACCACGCGTAGCCGCCGTTCCAGCCCCAGGCGGGATAATGGTAGTATACCGGGTTATTCACGACCGCACCGTGATAGACGTAGCCGTTGTTTGCATAGGTGTTCGTATGATACGTCTGGCCGTATCTGTTGGTCGCAGAGCCGCTGCCGCTGTAGGTATGGTTGTAGGCATTGCCCGAGCCGCTGTTGCTGTACGACCCGTACGGATTGCTGCCGCTGCCGCTATGGCTATAGTTGCCGGAGTTGACGTTTCCGTACGTGTTGCCGTTGTGGCTTCCGTAAGAAGTCGACCCGTTCGTATTATGGTACGCGTTGCCCGTCGATGGGTTGTACCCGGCGTTGGTCGTGCGGCTTGCGTCGCCGTTGGTCGCGGTGGTCGTGCGATTGTAACCGCCGTTCGCCCCTTGGTTGACGCTCGTCGTGCGATGAGTGCCGTAAGGCCCGGTGCTCGAATGCGTACCGGTGTCCCCGTGAAAGTCGAAGCCGCCCCCGCCACGGGACGCGCCGCCGCCCCCGCGATAACCGCCTCCGCCGAATCCGCGCGCATCCGCCGCGCCGCCGGCGAATACTAAAAGAATAACCACGGCGGATATCTGCTTAACGCTCATTTCTTCATCTCGTCCACGGTGCCGGTCAACGAAACGTACGTACCGGCCTTGGATGTCACCGACAACAGCACGCCATGCGGCGGGATGTGCGCCGATGAATGCGATAGCGGCTGCGCGCTCGCAGTCGGATTGAACCACGCCGTTCCGGAAACCAGTTTTACGCGATCTTTCCAGCCGTTTTGGTAAAGCGTGGCGTCGTAGGGCAAGCACTTCACGAGCTCGCCCGCCTTGCTGCAGGCGGCCTTACCGATGACCAGCGTTCCGACCCCGTCGGCGGTGGTTAACGAGAGCTCCTCGTTACGGATCTGGATGTAAACGTCGTGATAGACCTTAACGGATCCGTCGCGCTGTTGGACGAGTGCCGTGCCGGCCGCCACGGCAGGGCCGATCGCTGCGGCCGCGATGGCGGCGGCCAGGAAGAAGCTCAATGGTTTCATTTGTCCATATCGTACCGCCGGAGGCGCCGACGCCGTATCCCAAAATCGCAGGTTTGGTCCACTATTGCCCGATATGAAGTATGCTCAGGTCATGCCAGCCGATCAAACCGGCATCATCCTCCTCGTTACGGGCGCACTCACCGCGTGTGCCGTGGTTGCGGTCTTCGCGCCGGGCCTGACGCTCAATCTGCTCTTCGGCGGCGACGACGCGGACTCGAGAACCAAACTCGTGGCGCGCCACTGGGCACTCCTCTTAGCGATCGTCGGCGCGATGCTCCTGTACGCGGCCTATCATCCAGAGGTCCGCGCGCCGATCATGATCGCAGCGACCGTCGAAAAGTTCGCGATAGGCGGATTGATCGGTCTCAGCGGGTTTCGAACTAGACCACTAGCCATGACCGTTGCGCTTGCCGATACGCTCATGGCTGTCACTTACGTGGCCCTTCTTATTGGCGCGCCATGATCATATTGAGAACTTCTTCGCGATCGAGAAGATGATCGGTAGTCTCACCGCTCGTTTCGATGACGACGGCATCAACGGTCCCAGTGAACGCACTCTTCGCGGATGGCATATCCGGCAACATCGGCGAGCCGCGCTTTAACCCAACGTCGGACGTCTCGTCTGCGGAGAAGACCATTGGGACGGTTTGCTCGATTCGGCCGTTGCCAACCGGCTTTCCGTCGATATAGAGCGTAACGGTGCCGCCTTTGGCAAGGCCGCCGCCGTCGTACGCAAACTCCATTCTCACCTGATGCGTCCCGGACGTTAGCGCCTGCGTGGACTCGATCGTAAAATCGCGCAATCCAACAAATCGGTAGAGATACGTCGGCTTCCCGTCGAGAACGAAGAACATCCAACCGCCGCCGATTCCGCCCTGAGACAGGATGACTCCCTGTGCGGGCTCTCCTTCTGGAACGACGACCTGTGCCGTGATCGAATGACTCTTGTTTTTGACGTTGATCAGGCCGTTCTCGTTGAGTCCGCCCATGCCGTTGGCAAGCACCTGCGACTTGCCGCGAACGAGCTGAGGTCTCCCCGCCATATCGGCGTTAAACCGCTCGGCGCCGCGATCGTCCATCGGAAGAACTTTATTTCTCGTGGCCTCGATGATCCAAAGACGCTGGAGCTCGTGGAGCTTGTCCGGCATCTCCTTGGAAAGGTCGTGGGCCTGCGACCAGTCTTTGCTGGTGTCGTAGAGCTCCCACACGTCATCGTCAAATGGCGGCGCCGCTCCCGTCATGATCCAGGGCGTGCGATGACGCGTCACCGCCGTCCAGCCCTTGTGGTAAATTCCCCGATTGCCGAACATTTCAAAATACTGCGTCTCGTGCCGATCGGCTGCGGCCGCGTCGTCGAAACTATAATTCATGCTGACGCCTTGCATCGGAACCTGTGCGACGCTATTTACCATGTACGGTTCCGGTATGCCGGCGGCTTCCAAGACCGTGGGTGCTAGATCGATGACGTGATGAAACTGATGACGAATTTCACCCTTGGATTTGATCCCTTTCGGCCATCGCACGATCGTCCCGTTGCGCGTGCCGCCCCAGTGCGATGCAACCTGCTTCGTCCATTGATAGGGCGTGTCCATGGCGTGCGCCCAGCCGACGGCATAATGGTTGTAGGACTCCGGGCCGCCCAGCTTGTCGATACGCTCGGTCAGAAACTCGACCGTTTCTAAGGCACTCATTCCGTTGAATGGGATCATCTCGTTGAAGGTGCCTTGCGGGGTGCCTTCGGCCGATGCACCGTTGTCTCCGATAATATAGTAGATCAGCGTGTTGTCGAGCGCTTCAATCTTATCCAGCGCATCGATCAGTCTGCCGATATGATGGTCGGCGAACTCAAAGAACCCGGCATAAACCTCCATTTCGCGCGCGAGCACGCGTTGAAACGCCGGCGACTGTGAATCCCACGACGGAATCTCCTTCGGTCGCGCCGTCAGCTCGCAATCTTGGGGAATCACTCCGAGCTTCTTCTGGCGTGCGAACGTCTCTTCGCGCAGTTTGTCCCAGCCTTGATCGAACTTGCCTTTGTACTTGTCGGCCCACTCCTTCGGAACGTGATGCGGCGCATGCGTCGCACCGGGGGCAAAGTACATAAAGAACGGCTTGTCGCCGGCGAGCAGGCGCTGCTGGCGAACCCACGCAATTGCCCGATCCGTCATGTCCTCCATGAAATGATAGCCTTCTTCGGGCGTTTTCGCCGGCTCGACGGTTTTCGTGCCCTCGTGAATCGACGGATACCATTGATTCGTCTCGCCCGCGATGAAACCGTAGAAGTATTCAAAACCCGATCCGGTCGGCCAGCGATCGAACGGTCCCACGGGACTTGCTTCCCAAACCGGGACTTCGTGGCACTTGCCGAACTGCGCGGTCGAATAGCCGTTCAACCGAAGAATCTCGGGCAACGGTGCCATCGAGTTGGGACGGACGGAGCTATAGCCCGGAGCGGAGGTCGCGATCTCGGTAATGCCGCCCATACCAACCGTGTGGTGATTGCGCCCGGTCAATAATGCGGCACGAGTCGGCGAACAGAGCGCGGTCGTGTGAAAGCGCGTGTAGCGCAGCGCGTCTTTTGCGATTCGTTCGGCAGTCGGTGCGTTGCAGGGGCCCCCGAAGACGCTCGATGCCCCGAAGCCGACGTCATCGATAAGGATAACCAGGACGTTCGGTGCTCCCTCCGGTGGCCGCAGCGGTTCGATCGGCGGGAATTTCGAATCCGGATCTTTGGCGTCGTAGGCGACGAAGCCGGCGTACGGTTGATCCGGGATCGGGAGTACTTCTCGCTGCACCTGTTTTGGCGCGTTCACCTTACCGTTTGAACTCTTCATGGGAGCCTCCAGAGTCGAAGCGCATCGCCTTTTTGCGAGAATAGAAATCCGAAACTCGCCGAATTGTTAGCCGTGCCGCAACTTCTGTAGTTTTACTTCGATCGTGTCGAAGCTTTCCGAGCTGCGCTGCGGAACGTGCGTACGAACGTCGCTCACCACGGCCGGGACCTTGTTGACGGGATCGTAGGCAATTCGTTGCTTGGAAGTGGCCCGGAAGAAGCCCTGGACGAGCGAACCGTTGGTCGTGACCAAGACGAGCGGATCGCCTTTGGGTATTTGGCCTTTATTCGTCACGTTGAACGAACATTTCCACGTATACAGCTGCCCCGCGAATCCCGTCGCTCCGGGAGCGACGACCGCCTTAACCGTAAACGTTTGCGTCCAGTTCGTCGGTCCGCCGGAGGAAACGTCCTTGAAATAACTCTTTGCCAACAGCGGGAATATGGTTAACTGCATCGGAGAAAGCGCGTACGGTGCGGTGTTGCACGCTACCGTGCCGTCTTTATAGACCTCACAGGTGTTCGTCGCGCGCGCACGCACGGTGTTCCACCAGAAGTCCGTTCCACTAACGATCAGACCGCCGTCGCTCGCGGGTCCCATGACGTCAATCGTCGTCGTCCCCGTGCCCTTTCCGGAGTTCGCGGCCGGCGTGTTGTATCCAAACCGGTAAACCAGATGCAGTAAGTGTTTTGGCGATGCATGCGTCTGGCCGCTCAAGACGAGAAACGCTGCAACGAGCGAAACGATGCCGAACCTATTCATCGTGGTCTCCAAGAGGGAAACCGGGCGAGCCGTTTAGAGCCCGCCCGGTCGTGCGTTTGCGATATTCCGATCGGTTAGAGGGACCGTTGGCCAATGACGCGGCCCACTGCGGGGGTCGAATCTTTGCCGTTGCCCCAAATACCGTTGAAGCTGTTGTTGTCGTCGTTGAACCAGAATGAGAACCATCCCGATCCGGTCGGGCTCGTCCACGTCGCGCGAACCTTATCGGACGTGCGGAACTTGCCGTTGATGAGAATCGGTCCCGTGTGGCAGACGACCGACGGACCCGATTGCGTGCACTTCATGTTTCCGACGAAGCCTAGCGGGCCGCCGGCGCCCTTGACGCTCCAGGTCCCAGCCGCGGTTACGGGCGAGGGCGGCAGCACTTTGTTTCCGACGAAGGATCCGTTGGCCGGGCGGCCGTTGTAACCCCACGTTCCGTTAAGGCTGTGTCCGTTGGGACTGACGAATACGGTCAGCCAGCCGGCACCGCTCGGGCCTTTCCATTTGCCGTTGACCTTCGAATCGGTGACGAACTCCCCGGTGAAGCCGTTACCGTTCGAGGCGTTGGTGCCGACGATGCCCATTCCCGATTGGGTTAGGGTAACGGTCGACGTCGACGTGCCGTTGAGACCGCTTTGCTCGATCTTCCACGTCCCCGTGATGCTGGGCGGTGCCGCCAGCGCTGCCGCCATCGACAACGCGAGCATGACCCCACCGCCAAAAAGCGCAAGAGCGCGAGGTTTCATTCGTGATCTCTCCTTTTTACTTTTAAAGCCGTACGCTCAGCGTACAACGGTCCGGCGGGTACAGCTATCCAAAAACGGCACGAACGCGAGAAATCCCACCCCTGAAGGAAGCCCCGGGGGCGGGTATCAAGAACTATGAATAGTTCTGTGAGGCCAACGAGGCAGCTCAAAGACAAAGAGCCGGCGTAAAACGCCGGCTCTTTTGCTCTATCGCGAACTCGAAATTAGAACTTGATGCCGAGACCGGCGTACGGACCGTCTGCCGTGACGTTGATGGGTGCGTTGTTGCGATTGTTCAATGCGTTGCCCATCCAGCCGACGTCGATGAAGACGGGACTCTTTCCGATCACGTAGTTCAGACCTACTTGGTACTTGTACATGGTGTACGAGAGATTGTAGGACGTCGGCACTGCGCCGGTCGTGATGTTGCCGTTGACGCTCGGGTAGTACAAGAAGCTGCCGTAGAACGAGAGCGGGATGTTGAGATCCGGCAGTTTTTCGATACCGAAGCCGGCACCGTTCATGGTTGGATATCCGTAGTCCGTCGAACGATTGACGTACGATCCGACGATGTAGATTTTCGGCTGCAGAACGCGTAGTCCAAGCCGAACGTCCCAATCCGTGTCGCGCGCGGTGAAGCCGGGAACGAAAGTCGATCCCTTTCCACCGATCGTCGTCACGAAGCACTGCGAATCGACGGGTCCGGTGGTCCCGGCCGCCGTGCCGCAGTTATGCGGATATTGATACTGTTCGAATGCGCCTTCGATCATCCACGGAATGTTGAGCGCGTCGAACTCGATCGCACCGCGGACGTGCCACGAGCCGTTGCCGGTGTTACCCGGGCTGAACTCGTTGTAGACCTTCGGTGAAATGATGTAATCGCCCGCGATGAACATGTCGTGGTACGGCGTCGCAATCGGCGCCGGGGTCGGCGTCGGCGGCGGCGGCGGAGCGGTCGGTGCTTCCGTCGGTGCTGGAGTCGGCGGCGGCGTCGGCGGCAGATACCGCACGACGACGACGTGTTGGTCCGGCACCCACTGCACGTAGGCGCCCATACCTTCTGAAATCACGCGCACGGGTACCAACACGGTGCCTTGATAGATCATCGGTGGTACGTCGAGCGGACGCGATTCGCCGTTGATGACGACTTCCGGTTTACCAACGGTCACTTTGACCTCGGATCCGGATTTCGACACGCTGACCGTCTTGCTGCCGGCGTCGTACGACACGGTCGCTCCCATTTGCTCGAACATCGAGCGCAACGGAATAAGCAACGTGCCGTTCTTCACCAGAGCGGCTAAGACGCGGCCTTGTTTGAGTACGTCTGGCTTCGAATAGACGTGATGGTCGTTAAACAGAATGGGAATCGAACCGGACGGCGGCGACCCGAAGTTCGCTGCCGGCATCGAGGTGCCAGCTTGTGCTACGCGGTTTCCATTGTTTCCCTGCGCAGCTATCGCCGGCGACACCGCTGCCGCAGTGAGTCCGCAAGCCACGAGGGCCGCGAGGACTCGGGTGCTCAGTCGCTTCACGAAAATAGCCTCCTTAAAATTGCTGTGCTTACGAGCAGGCGGCTTTATGCCTCCTGCACGCACAATTGCACGATACCCGTTATTCCCCGACGGCGCAACGAGATAAACGCCACAGCCAGGCGATTCCAAGCAGAGTCTCACCGAGTGCCAAACCGAACGCAACGCGCGGCCCAAGCGAACCTGCGGTGGCCGCAGCGAGCCCGAGCCGCTGCAGGACTGCTGCGGTCAGCAACGGCGCGACGATCTGCGGGCCGGCCACGGCGACGTTCCAAATGCCCATCGTCGACGCCAGTGCGCCCGGGGGCAAAATCCGACACGCGATCGCCCAGTCCGCTACCAGAAAAACGCCCCATCCCAAACCGGCCACCGCCGTTGCGAACGCCGCGAGAACGGTATTGTGCGAGGCGACGAACAGCATCAATGCTGCGATCGTTCCGGCGCATCCGATCGTGGCGACGAGACGCTTGTCCATGCGATCGGTCGGCTTTGCCGCAACGCCCGCGCCGATCGCCGCTAATACCGTAAAGGCTAAGATGAAGATTCCGGTTTGCTGCTGGGCCGCCGCGCCGGCGGGAATGCCGAGAACTCCCGTGACGTAAAACAGCAGATAGCCGACCAGCGTGTAAAATCCCACGTACACCAGCGCGCGCGAAATAAACAAGTCGACGAACGCGCGCGTTACACGAAAGGGCTCGGAGGGCGGGGGCGCCTGCAAGTGCAAGCCGCGGACGTGCGCGACGGTAACGCCGGCGCATGCGACCAAAAACGCCGCAAGCGTCGCGCCCAGGATGCGCCCGTTCGTGATAACGGTAGCGAATACGGCACCGATCGCATTACCCAGGCTTTGCAAACCACTCATCCACGACGATGCGATGCCGAGTTTGTCGCGCGGGATCGTATCGGGAATAATCGCCTGATAGGGACCGGCCGCGATATTGAGCGTTGCCTGCAAAGCGATCAAGGCCGCCGTAAGCGTCGCGAAGTTCGTCGCATCGTAGAACGCGATCAGCGCGATCGCTCCGCCGATCGTTCCAACGGCGTAGAACTCGATCCGCTTGCTGCCGTGCCGTCTCCGCCAGTCCGACAACGGTCCGACGGCAATCTGCACGATCGCGGCGACGACGGCACCGATCGCCGCGAGGTAGCTGTACGACACGATCGCGGTAGCCGGCGCCAACTCGATCGATCGCGATTGCAGGGACACGCCGAGCAGCGCGCCCCATAGCGCCTGCGCGCCGAGCCAGAACGCCGCCAGCTTCGCGGGACTCGGCGTTTTATCCATGCGCGACGACGTACCGGTAATCGTCGACGGTGTCCGCGTCGAACGCCAGCTCCGGACGGCATCCCCGGATTGCCATCGCCGGTACGCCGAGCACGCGATGCGCGTGCGCTTCGATATGCGCGATTCCGAGCCGCCGGAAGAGAAAACGCACGAGGATACGCGGACTCACTAAGCGCGCCATCTGCCACGGATTCTTGCGCGCGTCGAAAAAGCGCTGTGCGACCGCTCCGACGCGTTCCGCAAGACCGCCGGGAATGTAAAACACGTCGCCGTTGACGACGCACTCACCCGCAAGCGTGATTCCGCACGGCGGCGCGCCGGGAAACCGCATGTCGAAATCGGCGAACTCCGCGAGCGGCAACGAAACGTGTCCGGACGGGACGCGCTGCAAGAAATCGATGACCGACTCGGCGTCCACGTACGGCATGTCGCTGGTTGCGTATATTAAGGGATCGCCGTCGTCGGGCCACGCACGCAGCGCGCGTACGAGATTCTGTGCGCCGCTTTGCGCTTCGTCGACGACGAGCTCGACGCGATCCGCGCACGCCGCGCGAACTTCTTCTCCGCCGACCACCGCGATGCGTGTCGCTCCGGCACCGCGCAGCGCGCCGACGGCTCGATCGAGCATCGTCGCTCCGCGATTCTTCGCCAGTGCTTTCACGCTCGTGCCGGCTTCGCGCGCGTACTCGCCGGTAATGCGCCCGCCGGCGGTTATTACTGCTTTCACAGACCGGGCAAAGTTGGCTCTCGACCGTCGCCTTCCTCGGCTTTTGCTACGGTTTCCGGCGCGGCGTCGCCGTAGCTTTGCTCGAGCAGCACTTCCATCATCTCGGCGTTCTTGGCGGCTTTTCCGTTGGCGTGATTGTTGAACATCACGTACGTGTCGCGCGTTTGCGCTTCGACGTCGGCAATGCGATCCGCCCACGGTGCCAGCTCGTCTTCGCTATACAAGTAGTCGTAGCGCGTCACATTCGTTCCACGCCACCACGTTTTCGCGCTGCGTCCGTGAAAGCGCACGTAACCGACCTCAGACGTCGCCTCCGACGAGGCGTGCAGCAGGCCCTCGAGACGCGGCATGTCGACGTTGCAATAACCGGCGCCGAGCTCGCGCAGGAGCTGCATCGTCTCGGGCGTTTGCCAACGATCGTTGCGGAACTCGACGACCACCGGTAAGCCGCCGAACGCCTCGACGGCATTTGCTAAATACTCGCGACGATTACCCTCAGCTTTAAAGCCGTTGGGAAACTGCAGCAGCACGCATCCGAATTTCTCCGATGAGACCGCGGGTTCGATCGCCTCGACGAGCAGCTTCGCATCGTCGTGAACGACGAGGCTGTTGGGATCCGGAGGGTGCGTGACGGTTTGGGGTGCCTTGAACGTCAACCGGAAACGGTCGGGAGTGCGGCGCATCATGCTCGCAACGGTCTTCTCGGTCGGGACGCCGTACGCGCTGGAATCGATCTCGACCGCTGCGAAACGCCGCGCGTAATAGCCCAGCATCTCGGCCGGCTTGATGCGCACCGGATAGAACGCGCCGATCCAATCTTTGTACGAGAATCCGCACGTGCCGACGTAAATCACCGGCTCTCTGTTGCTTGTAGTCGGGTTCCTTGCCTTCCATTTTGGGATTGTGCCTCGGGCGCTCTGGCCCGCATAAGTTGATCCGAGCTGGCGCTACTCGATATCGCGTGCTGGAGCACTACGGGCCCGAGGCAGATTCGGCGCGTAAGTCGCTCCGCGAAGGGGCGCAGCACGTCTTGATCACCGGTTTGGCCGCAACCATTCGCCGCCTCGCGGATGCCGGGCGGCGAGCAAGGCGATGTCGCCTTTGACAGCATCGAAGACCTTTCGCCGAAAACTCCGGAGAAAGCGTCGGTGAAACGGATCGCGCTCGGCCTCGCACCGGATATCGCAAAGACGCGGTACCTGAATACGAGCAACTCGAGACGACGATCTCGAAGCCGCTACTCTGGATGTTAATCTTCTGGTTCTGCGTCAAGCTACTCCGCCCTGAAGGGCGGAGCTTGTCCCTGAGGCCAGCTCACGTATGAGAACCAGCATCGAGACTAGAGGCAGGTTGACGGCTGCCCGATACGCGATATTCTTGGCCGCGTTGACGTCGGCATGATCGAACTGTCCGCATCGTACGCACGCGAACTCCGCCTGCGATCGCCGGTTGCGCTTGTCGACGTACTTGCACGCGAAACAT
>DASRSM010000283.1:0-4179 GCA_035656415.1 Vulcanimicrobiaceae bacterium
GTCGGCGAAGCACGTGGGCCGCGTGCTCGTTATCGGGGCGGGGAACGGAATCGATACGGCGGTGGCGCTTCGGCAGGGCGCCGTTAGCGTCGATGCGGTGGAAATCGATCCGCGAATCTTTGAAATCGGAAGACGGCTCAATCCTGACAAACCCTATACCGATCCGCGAGTGCACGTTCACATCGACGACGGCCGCGCGTTCCTTCAGCGCGACGCGGGCCGCTACGACCTCATTCTGTTCGCGCTTCCCGACTCGCTGACACTGGTGTCGGGTCAATCGTCCCTGCGGTTGGAGAGTTATCTTTTCACCAGCGAGGCCGTGGCTTCGGCTCGCGCGCATTTACGACCGGGCGGTGTTTTCGCGATGTACAACGTGTACCGCGAGCAGTGGCTGGTCGATCGTCTCGCGCAGACGCTCGACACCGTCTTCGGCCATCCGCCGTGTATCGACACGTTTCAACTGCATACCGCCGTACTGGCCGTCGGGCTCGTCCCGCGAGATACTTCGTGTGCGAACGTTTGGCGGCCGGGACCCGAGGGAGCGCCCGCGCCGGTCAACGACGATCGTCCTTTCCTGTATCTAAAAACGGCGAGCATTCCGGGACTCTATCTCGTCGCCCTCGGACTCATCGCGCTTTGCTCGCTGATCGCCGTTCGGTTGACCGTCGGACCATTGCGCTCGATGCGTCCGTACGCAGATCTGTTCTTCATGGGTGCGGCATTCTTGCTGTTGGAAACCAAGAGCGTCATCGTGTTTGCGCTGCTCTTCGGCTCGACGTGGTTCGTTAACGCCTTGGTGTTCTTCGGCGTTCTTCTGGCCGTGTACGCTGCGATCGAGACGGCGAAGCGCTTCACGTTCCGCAATCCCGCAATACTTTACGCGGCGCTGTTTGCTTGGCTCACCGTCGCATGGGCGATCGAACCGTCGCGTCTTCTCGCACTCGACGTACCGCTTCGGCTCGCCGCGGCGATTGCGCTCTCGTTCGGACCGATTTTTCTGGCGAACGTCATCTTCGCCGACCGCTTTCGCTCGGTCGCCGCGTCGACCGTTGCGTTTGGTGCGAATTTGCTGGGTGCGCTATTGGGCGGCATTCTCGAGTACGCATCGCTCGTCGTCGGCTATCGCGACCTTCTCATCGTCGTGGCGTTGCTGTACGCACTCGCGGGCGTGATAGGCATGCGTGCGTATTTGGCTGCTCGCGGCGACGATTCTCGCAGCCGCAGTTTGGCCTAGCGAAGCCGAGCTCGCGCTCGTCTCGACAGCGGCCGTACTTCTCGAAGCATTACCCTTTCTTCTGGCGGGCATTCTCCTCGAGCGCGTTCTGCGCAGGCGCTCGACGCTGGTCGCATATGCCGGCTGCGGATGCACTTCCGGACCGTCGGCGCGTTCGCTCCCCGCGGCCGCGCTAACGTGGCTAGCGTTTGGGCCGCTTTGGGCGCTCGCGCGAGTGGCCGCTGCAACGATCGTCGATCGCGCGCTGCGCCGCAACCGCGAGCAGGCACGCTGCAGCCGCGACGCGCCGGATCTCGCCGGGGAACTCGAGCGGCTCGTACCGTTCGCCGTCGCCGCGGCGGTTAGCGCGCAAGTTGCAGCGCGTCTCGACCTATCGCAGGCGAATCCGGCGCTGCAAGTTGCCGCGGGCGCAGCAATGGGTTTCCTCGCGTCGCCATGCGCCATCGGTTCGATCGCGGTCGCTTCGGCTCTGCGCGTGTACGCCGGCGCAAGTGCGGCCGCCCTTCTCTGCGTCGCCGGCGTCGTCGACCTCCACGCGTTTCACGGCGATCGGTCGCGGCATCGCAACGGCGGCGACGCATTCGCCTACGCTTTACTAGCGGCCGGCTTAGGCCTCGTCGCGCTTCGGCACGGCGCCGCGCTCGTGCGTCCATCGCTCGCCCCCGCGCTGTCTATCTGCGCCGTCGCGACCGCGGCGCTTGCGGTCGCGCACAGAACCACGCGCGTACAACGCATGCACCTCGCGCCCGCAATCCTTCTGCTCGGCCCGCTGGTTGCGGCGCCGCCGCCCGTTTATCGCGCGACCGAAACGACGCTCGCCGAAATCTTTCCCGGCGAACGTCTGTCCTTTACCGGAGCGGTCGCGCGCGATGGAGGCAACGCCGCGCTCGTGCGCTACGCCATCACGTGCTGCCGCGCCGACGCCGCGCCCGTCGTCGTCCGCTTACTGCGAACGCCGAAACTCGCGCAAGGAACGTGGGCGCGCGCCGAGGGGACCATCGTCGAGACTGCGTCCGGGTTTGCGCTTTCGGAAGAACGCGTTACGCGGGTTCCGGCTCCCGCGGATCCATTTCTCTATCGTTAGCGAGTAGCCGACGATGGTAGGGCAACGGCGTAGGCGACGGCATCGCGGGGCCGGGAATCGCGGCGCAGCGCGAGCGCTTCGGCAAAGCACGCGTCGACGTACGGGGTGCGCAGCCGCTCGCGGTCGGCAAATAGGCATTCGTCGAACGAACCGGAGAGCAGGTCGCCGCGATACCAATCGATGCCTTCGGCTCGGCGCCGCGGGTCCGCGACGGCGACCTCGAAGGCGCGCGTGTCGATCCACGCGTGCGCGGCCTCGTTCCAGGCGAGGTGCGTGCTCGTGGCCTCGATCCACGGCGTCGCATCGCACGCGGGCAGCGACTGCTGAAGCAAGTGCAGGCGCCGGCGAAGATTCGCCCGCGCGTCGACGTCGAGATCGTCGGGCGAGATCTGCGCCGCCAGCGATGCACGCGTCAGGGGCTCGCGGCGGACCGCTAGTAATCCGAGCAGTGAAATGCAGCGCGCGGGCGGTAACCTCAGCGGCTTACCGTCGAACGTGATGGCGGGTTCTCCGAGCAGCCTAAGAACGAGTCGGTCCACGGACCCGTCTCATTCGGCAGTCTAGGCTAGCGTTGCCTTGGTGGCGAAAAGCCGCACTTCATGTCAATCCGGCAGGCGCGTATTTCGCTCGTTGCCGCGGCGCTCTTTGCAATGTTTGGGGCGTTTGCCATGTGGGACGCGAGTCGTCTCGGCGGAGCGTCCCCTTGGCGAAACATGTTCGACTTCGCGGATTTCTACTGTGCCGGGCGTGCTGTATCGCTGGGCGTCGATCCGTATCGTTACGGGCCGCTTCATAACTGCGAGCGGGAGGTGAATCGCTATCGCGACGATCCCGCGTTCGTCGTTCCCATGGTACTCCCGACGTACACGTTTCCGTTGCTCGCCCCACTCGGGCAGATGCCGATTGACGTCGCCCGCGCGCGCTTTGCGATTCTCAACGCCGTAGCAACGCTCGCCTGCGTGGTCGTGCTCGCTTTGCTTGGGATCGACCTAACGCTGGCGATCGCCGCTCTGCTGCTGTCGACGGGATACCTTCTGCTCTACACCGGCCAGGTGGTGCCGTTCGCTCTTCTGGCAGTCGTACTCTGCGGTTGGGCCCTCAATAAGAAGCTTTCCGTCGCAGCCGGAGTTTTCGCGGCAGCAGCCTTGATCGAACCGCATCTTGCGTTGCCGCTTTGCGCCGGCGTCTTTCTCTTTGGAAGTACGCGCACGCGGATCGCACTGTCCGCGGGCGTCGCCGTGCTCGCGTGTATTGCGGCATTGATGTTCCCCGCGGAAACTCTCGAATACGTCGCTCGCGTGTTACCGCGTCACGCGTTAGCCGACGCCCGCGATCCATTGCAATACAGTTTGACGTACGTGCTGACCCTCGTTGGAATCCCAACGTCGTGGGCGCTGTACGCAGGCGGCGTCTCTTATATAGCACTTGGCACCGCAGGCATCTGGCTCGGTCAAAGACTTTCGCGGACGTTAAACCGGCCCGAGATGGTGGCGTTCGTCCCCGTCGCCGCCGTAGTTTTGGCTGGAACCTACATGCACCAGGTCGATATCTGCTTTGCGATACCGGCCGCACTCGTACTGGCTACAAAAGCCGACGGCCGCGCGCGCGCCGTCGCGGCAGCGGCTTTGTGTCTCTTGGCCATACCGTGGATCCTCGTATCGCACCTCCAACATTTCTTTTTGCTCTCGGTCTTTATCTTCGCCGTAATTCTGTGGCGTCTTCACATTCCGGTACTACCCGCCGTCGCTACGTTGGCAGCAACGAGCCTCGCACTCTACGTCTTGCAGCTCCATCCCGCCACCCTTGCGTTCGGGCGCGCACCGCTGCACGTTTTGCCGGACGACCTTTCCGTAGCGGCTTG
>DASRSM010000284.1:0-13444 GCA_035656415.1 Vulcanimicrobiaceae bacterium
GAAAGAAGGAACGCGATAGCGCTCCCAGATTGCCGCACCGGCGCGGTGCGCCAGCGCGACCGCGTCGGCGGTCGTCGCTTCGCGCAACGGCACGAACGGGAGAACGTCGAGCGCGCCGATTCGTGGATGGACGCCGCGATGCGCGCGCAGATCGATGCGGGCCAGCGCGACGCCGGCGAGCGCGATGCCGGCCTCGAGCACGTGCTCGCCCGTACCGGATATCGTGAGGACGCTGCGATGATGAACCGGGTCGCTGGTGCGGTGCAGAACGCGCGCACCGGTGCGTTCGACGGCGGCAATCGCTTCGTCGACGACGCCGGCGTCGCGCCCCTCCGAAAGATTCGGAACGATCTCAAAGAGCACGATCGAGAGCGTCTGCGATGTCGCGAGCGTTCGCGGGCGAGAGCACGCGCGTGTAACCGAGTTTCCGCGCTTCAGATTCGCGGCGCTCCGACGCCGACACCGCGCGAATTTCGCCGGAGAGTCCGAGCTCGCCGAAAACGGCGAGGTCGGGCGAGAGCGCGGCGTTGCGAAACGACGATGCAATCGCGAGTGCAATGCCAAGATCGGCCGCCGGCTCGCTGACGCGCAAGCCGCCCGCGATCGACGCGTAGACGTCGTGCGAACCCAGATGCAATCCGGCCCGGCGCTCGAGTACGGCGAGAATCATTGCGACGCGTTGCTGGTCGAGATTGTTGGCGAGCCGGCGCGGCGTCCCGTAACTCGATTCGCCGACGAGCGCTTGCACTTCCACGAGCACGGGGCGCGAACCGACGATCGACGCTACGACGCACGAGCCGCTCGGCCGCTGCGAACGTGCGCCTAAAAAGAGTTCCGACGGATTGGACACTTCCGACAAGCCGTCGTCGTGCATGCCGAAGACGCAGATTTCGTCGATCGATCCGAACCGGTTCTTGTACGCGCGCAAAATGCGGTACTCGCCACTGGCTTCACCCTCGAAATACAGCACCGTGTCGACGAGGTGCTCGAGCAGCCGCGGCCCCGCGATCGCGCCGTCTTTGGTAACGTGTCCGACGATGAACGTCGCGCATCCGGTGCGTTTGGCGTATTCCATCAGGGCTTGCGTGCAATCGCGAATTTGCGTCACGCTGCCCGCGTATGCTTCCGCTTCCGGAAGCCACACCGTTTGAATCGAATCGACGATCAGCGCGGCGGGCTGCCGGTTTGCCAGCGCGTCGAGCACCGCGCGCAAGTTCGTTTCCGGGTACACGTTGAGCTCGCCGGCCGCACCGACGCGTTGTGCGCGCAGTTTTACTTGCGCGGCGCTCTCTTCACCGCAGACATAAACGATGTCGCCGAGCGTCGTGAGCCGCGAAGCGATCTGCAGCATCAGCGTCGATTTGCCCGCGCCCGGCGGTCCGCCGACCAGCGTGAGACTGCCCGGCACGATGCCGCCGCCTAAGACCGCGTCGAATTCAGACATGCCGGAGCGCAGCCGTACCAGGTGCTCGCCATCGACGTCGAGCAGCCGGACCGGACCACTTGGCGACGTGGCGCGCTGTGACTGCACTCGCGCGCCGCGTGCCGGCGCAACGGTAAACGGCCGTTCGTCGAAGCTGTTCCACGCGTCGCACTGCGGGCAACGGCCGAGCCAGCGCGGCGCTTCGAACCCGCAGGCGGAACAGAAGTAGACGGAGCGTGCTTTAGCCACGGCCTATGGTACCTGATTTTGAGAGGCGCGTTTCATCTCCGATACTAATAGACTGTCCCGAATGAAAACCATCCAGATCGCCATCGACGGCCCGGCGGCCTCAGGGAAGACCACGGTCGCCCGCGGCGTGGCGAGCCGCCTGCACGTTCTGTACCTCGATACGGGGGCGATGTATCGTGCGCTCGCCTATCTCGCGCTGGGCACGCGCACCGATGCCGACAACGGCGCCGCGTTGGCGCGCCTGGAAGCGACCCAGCCGATCCGCGTCGTTCCCGATCCCAACGCTCGCCTCGGGTTTCGGGTGTACGCGGGCGACGCCGAACTCTCCGAAGACACGCTCCAATCTAATGAAGTAACCGCCGTCGTTTCGACCGTTGCCGCACATAAGGAAGTCCGCGAACTGATGGTCCGCGCCCAGCGCGAAGCGGCCGACTCCGTTTCCGTCGTCATGGCGGGACGCGACATCGGTACCGTCGTGCTGCCCAACGCCGAAGTAAAGATCTTTCTCACTGCCTCGGTCGGCGCGCGGGTCGCGCGGCGCAAAGCGCAGCTCGACGCGGCCGGCGCCGACGTGGACGTCCATCGTCTCACCGAAGAGATCCAAGAGCGCGACCGGCTCGACCGCACGCGTGCCGTTTCGCCGCTCGAAGCGGCGCCGGGAGCGCACGTCATCGATTCGAGCGACGTGACGGCCGAACGAGTCGTCGACGACATTTGCTCGATCGTCGCGATTGCGAGCCGATGAATCCGCGCCTCTACGATTTCGCATCCGGTACTATTCGCGTCTTCATGCGTCTCGTTTGGCGCGCCCGTGCTACCGGCACCGAAAACGTGCCGCGCACCGGAGCATTGATCGTCGCATGCAATCACCGCTCGTACCTCGATCCGCCGGGAATGGGCTGCTTCTGCCCTCGGCGCATCAGCTACATGGCCAAAAAGGAGCTGTTCGAAATCCCCGTTCTGGGGCCACTGATCGCAGCGGTCGGTGCGTATCCCGTCGATCGTCAGGGCAGCCCGCGGGCCGCGATCAAGCGGTCGCTCGAGGTGTTAAACGACGGCGGAGTCGTGGGCATATTCCCGGAGGGCACCCGCAATCGCGACGGCTCCGTGCAGCCCCAGACCGGAGTGGCGCTGCTGGCGTCGCTGGCCGGCGTTCCGGTGGTACCGGCCTATATCGCGGGCAGCGACAAGGCGTCCAAATTGGCTCAGATTAAAGTCGCATTCGGACCGCCGATAAGGCTGCCGGCCGGGCGGAAAGCAACCCACGACGATCTGGCGAAGTTCACCGCCGACATCATGAGTGCGATCTCAGCGCTCGCACCGGATTCCGAAAGCAAGTAAGATACGAGCATGCAGATTAAGAAGGCGTCCGTTCAGGGGTTCTGTTTCGGCGTCGCGATCACGGTCAAGAAGGCCGAAGAGTCGGTCGATTCGCGCGAAAAGGTGACGACTCTCGGACACGTCGTGCACAACCCGCAAATGGTCGCATCGCTCGAGTCCCGTGGACTGAACAACGCCGCCTCGGTGGATGAAGTCGATTCGGGTTCGCTGTTCGTACGCGCACACGGGCTGCCGGTCGAAGTCTACGAGAAGGCGAAGAAGAAGGGCCTCGAGATCATCGACGCCACCTGCCCGATGGTGACCAAGATTCACGTTCAAGCCGAGAAGCTCAAGGCCGACGGCTACAAGATTCTCGTCATCGGCGATCCTTCGCATCCCGAAGTCAAAGGAACGCTCAGCCACGTTCCGGGCGCGTGGTGCATTCAAAAAGTAGAAGACGTCGAGAAGCTGCCGCGTTCGAGCAAGGTGGGCGTCGTCGTGCAGTCGACGTGGTCCGGCGCCGGATTCACGGAGATCGTGCAAGCGCTCTCGGCCAAGTATTACGAAGTGCGCGCGGTCAATACGATTTGCACCGATACGCACAACCGGCAGAACGAAGCGCTGCGCTTGGCCCAGGACGTCGAAGTCATGGTCGTGGTCGGCGGTAAGACGTCGGCGAACACCAAGCATCTCGCCGAGCTTTCGGAATCGCACGGCGCGCGCGCGTACCACATCGAAGGTCCCGACGAGCTCAAACATGAGTGGTTTTCGGGCGTGCAAGTTGCCGGATTGATGTCCGGCGCGTCGACGCCGGGTTGGCTCGTCGACAAAGTCGAAGCGCGCATGGAGGAACTGGCGGCCTCTGCATAGCGCGTCGCATTTAGCAGAGCGCTTTGAAAGCGCCCTCGAAGAATGGGTTACCGGCTATCGGGGATCGAGGGAGATCTCCGATATGCTTTTGCGTCACTTCGGTTACGGACCGTACGGTCCGGCGCGCCGCGGGAAACGCTTGCGGCCGCAAATGGTCATGCGCGTTGCCACCGGCGAAGGCGGCCGGCTCGAGTGGTCGCTCGACGCGGCCGTCGCCGTCGAGATCTTCCATAATTACTCGCTCGTTCATGACGATATTGAAGATCGCGACGAGCTGCGTCACGGCCGGCCGACGCTCTGGAGCGCTTACGGCGTAGCCAAAGCGATTAACGCGGGCGACGCGATGTGCGCGCTGAGCTTCTTGAGCCTCGAGCACGCGGGCGCGTATCTCGATCCGGGGCGCGCGCTGCAGATGATCGCCGTTCTGCACGAGGCCCATGCGGTAATGTGCGAGGGACAGTCGCTCGACTTACATTTCGAAACCGAAAAGCGGGTCGATCTCGAGCGCTACCATCGCATGATCGCGTGCAAGACCGCTCAACTATTCGACGCGTCGTGCCGCTTGGGCGCGTACGCCGCCGGATGCGACGACGCAACGGTCGACGGATACGGTGCGGTGGGGCGTGCGTACGGCTTGGCGTTTCAAATTCGCGACGACGTTTCAGGCATTTGGGCTAGCGTCGACGAGACGGGTAAGATGAACGGCGTCGACATCGCGCGGCGAAAGTGGACGTTTCCGGTCGTTTGGGCGATCTCGCAGCCGCAGTCGTCGGCGCGCGACGTGGTCGCCGGCGCGTACGCGCTGGAACGGCCGCTCGAGCGGCCCGAGGTCGATCGCGTCGTCGAAGCGCTCGACGCGCTGGGGGCACGAGAGGCCGCGCGCCGCGCAGTCGCCGAACACGTCGCGGTTATCGAGCGCCATCGCAACGAGGAACTTCGCGATTATCTTCTCACGACGCTTGGGCTGTACGTAACCCGGTGAAATTACCTTTTGGCCAAGCGAGCGCAGCGAGCGCAGCGAGCGCAGTCCTGAGCGAGCGCAGCGAGTCGAAGGGATGGGCGTTGCCCGTGCTGCTGGCGGTTGCATTTCTCATCCGCGTCGCGTTCATACCGTCCGAGGGATTCAAAACCGACGTCAGCACGTTTGAGGCGTGGGCGATGTCGCTGGCCGAAAAGGGCTTTGCGAACTTCTACGGCAGCGCCGGCTTTGCCGATTATCCGCCGGGTTATTTTTATATCTTAGCGGTCGTCGGTCACCTGTGGGAACTCGTTCGGCCATTTGACGGTGGTCTCGTCATCTTGCGCGCGCTGGTCAAGATGCCGGCAATACTCGCAGACTTGGGTGTCGGCGCGCTGCTCTACGCGATCGCGCGGCGCTTCTCGAACACCGGCATCGCGATCGGCGCCGCAGCGTTGTACCTTCTCAACCCCGCCGTTATCTTAAACTCGGCGATGTGGGGGCAAGTCGATTCCGTCTCCGGCGGTCTCGCGCTGCTCGCGGTCTACCTGTTGCTGCGAAGCGACGATGCCGATCCGCGCGGCGGCGTCAACTGGTGGATCGTCGATGCGTGGCTGGCGTTTGCGTACTCGCTGCTCATCAAACCGCAGGCCGCCGTTTTGCTTCCGCTAATCCTCGCGTTCGCATTCGTCGATCCGGCGCGGCGCCGCGTCCGGCTCATCTCGACCGGCGTCGGCATCGTCGGCAGCTTGTTTCTCGCGCTCGTTCTATCGCTGCCGTTCCATCCCAGCAATCCGATCGCGACGATGCAATGGCTGCTCGAGCGATACAGCTACGGATCCAACGTTTACGCCTACAACAGCGTCAACGCGTTTAACCTCTGGGCGCTGCGCGGCCAGATGTGGATACCCGATACGCCGCAGGCCGACACGCAGTTTCTGTTCCGGGTAGTGCCGCAGTACGTTTGGGGCATCGGACTGGTCGTCGCCGCCGTCGCTCTGACGGTTTGGCGATACGTACAGGAGAAGACGCCGCGTGCGCTCCTCGAGTCGTGCGCCGTCGCGACCATCGCGTTCTTTATCCTGGCGACGCGCATGCACGAGCGCTATCTGTTCAACGGCGTCGTCTTCACGATTGCGTGTCTACCGCTCGCGCGCCGCTACCTCTGGAGCGCCGTGGCACTCTCCGTCGTGCTCTTCGCCAATCTCGCCTACTCGCTGCAATATTTAACGGTCGTAACGAATCAAACGCCAGGGGTCGATCCACATAACATGTGGGGTCTCGGGACGGTCTTTCTGTCGGCGCTCGCCGTCGGCACGTTCTTCTATCTCGGGTACACGTTCTTGGGTTCGCCCGTGGCCGAAATGCAAGCCGATAAGCCCTTCGACTCCGCGCCCGGAGTTTATCCCGAGCTCCGTCGAGGGGAGCGCGGCGCTCAGGATGACAAGGCGAGAGCCCCTGCGACGACGACCGCCACGCTCGGCGCCAGAAAGTGGTTCGATCCGCGCGAAGGATTGACGGTCATGCGCTGGCCGCTCGATTATGCGATCGCCGGCGCGCTCGGGCTAGCCAACTTCGTACTGTCGTTCATCGGATATTGGTGGCCGCCCGACAAGGTTTTCGACGAGATCTACTTCGCGCGCGCGGGTGAAGAGTATCTCCAGAACTTGCGCATTTACGAGAACACGCACCCACCGCTGAGCAAACTGCTGGTGACGTTCTCGATGATGCTCTTCGGCGGTATGCCGAAGGGACACGGGCTCGGCGGCTGGACGTTCCTCAACGGGATCGTCGGTCATATGAACAACGGCGACAACTCGTACGGATGGCGTTTCCTGGACGTCGTTTTCGGTGCGCTCGTCGTGATGCTGCTGTACGCGTTCGCCAAACGCATTACCGGCTCGACACTGTTCGCGGCCGTTGCAGCGCTGCTGCTCGGTCTCGACGGCATGCATTTCGTGCAGTCGCGCATCGCCACACCCGAAGGGTTCGTCGTCTTCTTTGCGACGTTCGTCACGTACGCGTTCTACCGGTTCTGGATCAGCTCGCAGGTCGGCGACCGCCGTCACATCGACGTTCCGCCGTGGGGCTTTGCCGCCGCGCTCGCGGGATCGGCGGTCGTCGGCGTAATTATCGCTTTCGCACTCACACCGATATGGGGCAACGACGGCGGCGCTTCCATAACGGTGATGGGCGTGCTGCTGCCGATGTCGCTGGTGAACAAGCTCGTCCTAACGTTCTGGTTTGCGGGCCTCGTCTACCTAACGATCCGGTACGCCCTGTTTCCGCGGTATTTTGCGGACGGCCGGCGCGAGGTGACCTTCGCGGAAGGTTCGTTTGCGCTCGCCGACTCCGAAAGCACGATGGTGTATGCCGCCGACGGCGGAACGATCGATTCGCGCGGCAAGGTGCAGCGCGGAGCGAACTCCCAGAATAAGGGCGGCACGCTCGTCTATCGCGAGGACGATCTCACGATCGAATACCACAAAGATGCATCGGTCAGCTACGAAACGCCGGTTGCCGGCGTCACCTATGCCGACGACGAGATTCGCGCCGAAAACGGGCGCGATCAGGGCCGCTCCTCGAAGCTTTGGCTGATCCTGTTCACCGTCGCGCTCGGATTGCTCGTGGGAAGCAAGTGGTACGGCGTCATGGGCTTCGGCGTGAGCTTCGTCGTGCTGATCTTCCTGTTCTTGCAGCGCTACATCTTCGACCGTCGTCCCACGCAGTGGGGAAATCCGCGGGGCTTCCGACTCGACGGCGCGCTCGTAACGATCGTATTCGTCAGTGCGACGATCTACGCACTCTCCTGGGTTCCCGATCTCGCGCGCCACTCGCAAGATCCCAACGAGATCCACAATGCCAACGACGTCGTGTATCGCCAATACACGATGTTCATGTATCACGACACGCTCAAAGCGACGCACCCGTACTCTTCGAAATGGTGGGAGTGGCCGCTCGACTACGTGCCGGTCGCGTATTTCTACCAGGACCACCGCAAGAATCAAAGCGATCCCAAGGGCTGCTGCGTCTACGAAATCACGTCGATGCCAAACCCGATGATCTTATGGTTCGGCTTGATCTGCGTTCCATGGGTGGCCGTTCTGGCATGGAGAGAGCGCAACAAAGGCTACGCACTGATCGTATTGACCTACCTGATGCAATGGCTGCCATGGATGCAGTCCCCGCGCATCACGTTCGCCTATCATTTTTATGTCAACATCCCACTCATCTGCATCTGCATCGCGGTCGTACTGCAGCGTCTCTGGGAATGGGGCAAACGCAGCGAAGAAGGCTATGCAAAGCCTCTCGCCTACGCCGGCGTCGCCGGCTATGTCGGAATAGCACTCGTTTCATTCATATTCTTCTATCCGATCCTCGCGGCACACCCAATTCCGTGGGACGCTTGGCATCAACGCATGTGGATCGATAAGTGGATTATCGGCCCGGGCTGAGCCGGAGTACGCTGGGCGCACGGACGGCTCAAAACCGGGGAGATGACCCACGCAGGAGAGAAGCGGAAGAAACTCATGTCTGGGCATTCCAAGTGGCATAACATTAAGCTGAAGAAGGGGAAGGCCGACGCACAACGCGGCGCGCTCTTCACAAAGCTCAGCAAAGAGATCATCTTAGCGGCCAAGGGCGGTTCGCCCGATCCCGAGGCAAACTACCGCTTGAAGATGGCCGTCGACAAGGCGCGCGAGTTTAATATGCCCGCCGATAACATCAAGCGCGCGATCGCTCGCGGATCCGGGCAGACCGGCGAGCGCGAGATCGAAGAAATTCGGTACGAGGGATACGGTCCGCATAGCTTGGCGGTGGTTGCCGACGTTGCCACGGACAATCGCAATCGCACTGCGGGCGAGTTGCGGTTTTTGTTCTCGAAACACGAAGGAACGCTCGGCGAAACCGGCAGCGTCGGCTGGATGTTCGATCCCGTCGGTATCGTCGAAGTCGATCCAGCCGGCAAATCGGAAGATGCGTTCACCGAAGACGCGCTCGTCGACGGAGTGGATGACGTCGAATACGACGCCGAAGCTGCGACGGTATACACCGATCCGGTCCGTCTCGCGAGCGCACGCGATGCGTTGCGCGAGCGCGGCATGAAGATCTCCGACGCTTATCTCGGAATGCGCCCGAAGAACAAGATCGCGCTCGAAGGCGTGGCGCTCGCGGCTGCGCTGGCGTTTCTCGAGGCGCTCGAGGAACACGAAGACGTGCAACGCGTGTTCAGCAACCTCGATTTCAGCAAAATCCCCGAGGGGGTTCTCGCATAGAGCCGGCCGAGACGAAAAATAGGTTGGCGGAGTACATCCCGCGCGATTGGGTCTTTCCGATCGTGCTGGTGTTCTTCGTTGCCGTGATCGTCTGGTTCGGTCGTGAGATTCACGATTTCTTGATGCCGCCGTCGAACACGGTGACGATTCCGTCGTTCGTCGGTCAGACGCTCGCCGACGCCGATTCCGAAATCGAACGGTTGAAGCTGAGCTCGGTGGTCGTCGATCACACCATAAGCGATCGCTATCCGAAGAACGTCATTATCGCGCAACGGCCGCTCGCCGGCGAGCAAGTCCGGCAAGGGCGGCAGGTGTCGTTCATCATCAGTGACGGTATCGTCGCGCACCTGATGCCCGATCTGCGTTATCAGTCGATGCGCGAAGTAAGTCTCGACCTATCGCACGCGCGGCTGAGGCTCGGAAAGGTTACGTACGTTCGCAGCGACATGATTCCGGGCGATCACGTGATTTCGCAGGATCCCTCGCCGCTTTCAAACGTCGCCGAAGGCGACCAGGTGTCGCTCGTCGTGAGCAAGGGCGGACAACAGGTCACCAGGGTGCCGAACTTCGTCGGCATGTCGATCGACGACGCACGCGCGCTCGCCGAGAAGTCCGGGATCAAGCTCGGCCAACTCGTATGGACGCCGCTGGGCAAGGACGGTCCCGCGCACGGTATCGTCGCGCGCCAGGTGCCGCCGGCCAACGCGAAGATCGCGGCCTATCAGCCCGTTTCGCTCCAGGTGAGTGCGGGGCAGTTCGAATCCGGCCGCATCATTCGGCAGGTTCGCGTGCTGGTCTCGGTTCCGGTGCCCGAAAACTATCAAAGCGGGCAGCAGCTCGACGTCAAACTCACCATGTACGATGCGACCGGAAAATACGATCTCTACCACGCCTTCGCGGAACCCGGGCAGAAGCTCGATTTCACCGTGACGGCAGTCGGCACGTCGGTGATTGGTATGTATGTGAATAACACGCTCGTAGGCGAGACGCGGCTCGGTGCCGAGCCGGCGGCGATTTACGCGCAAAAGGCGTCGCCGTCGCCTTCACCCTCCGGAGGCTTCTGACGATGGCGAAGCTGATCGCGCCCTCGCTGCTGTCGGCCGACTTCGCGCACATCGCCGATCAAATCGCGGTCGTTCAGAACGCCGGCGCCGACTGGCTGCATCTCGACGTGATGGACGGACGCTTCGTGCCCAACATTACGTGGGGACCGAAGATTATCGGCGATTTGCGCAAGCTGTCGCCGCTCGTCTTCGACGCGCATTTAATGATCGTGGAGCCCGAACGCTACGTCGAAGATTTTCGCGAAGCCGGCTGCGACCGCATCACGTTCCATTTAGAAGCGACGCCGCACGCACAGCGCCTTTTGACGCGGATACGCGAGCTGGGTGCTAAGGCGGGCGTTGCGCTTTGCCCGCAGACGCCGATCGTGATGCTCGAGGATATCATCGATGACTGCGATCTGGTGCTCGTTATGAGCGTCAATCCCGGTTTCGGCGGTCAAAAGTTCATCGAGCGCACCTTTGAAAAGGTACGTCAGGCGCGCGCGCTGATCGACGGCCGCAATCCGGATTGCTTGATCGAGGTCGACGGCGGTGTCGGCGAGCGTAACGTGCGCGCGTTGACGGACGCAGGCGTCGACGTGCTCGTGATGGGCTCGACTATCTTCGGCGCGAGCGATCCCGGCGCCGAGTTGCGCCGCATCCGCTCGCTGCTCTAGCGATGAACGAAGACGCGATCGTCGCCGCGATCGCCGAGATCGCGCGCTCGCCGCTCGACCGGCGCGTGGTGCTGGGCATCGGCGACGACGCAGCGCTGTGGCAGCCGTCGCGCTCGCATCGCAGCGCCTTGACGGCGGACATGCTCGTGGAAGGCGTTCACTTCGCGCGCGATCTCATGTCGCTCGAAGATGCCGGTTGGCGCGCGGTGGCCGCGAACGCGAGCGATCTTGCGGCAATGGGCGCGCGCCCGGTGCTCGCAACCGTGAGCCTCGGCATTCCTAGATCGACTCCGAACGACGTGCTCGAACTCTATCGCGGTATCGCTGCGGCAGCGCGTGCCTCGCGTCTTTCGATCGCCGGCGGCGATCTCTCGCGCGCGCCCGGATTTACGATCGCCATCGCCGCCGTCGGTGAAGTGCGGGCTTCGAACGTGAAGCTGCGCAGTGGGGCGCGCGCGGGCGACGTCATCGCGGTGACCGGCGAGCTCGGAGCGTCGCGAGCCGGTCTCGAAGCGGCCAACGAACCATCGCTGCTCGCCGGCGACCTTCGAGAGCGCGCGCTGGCGGCGTTCCGGCGTCCGAGCGCACGTTGCGACGAAGGGCGCTTCCTCGCCGCGAGCCGAAACGTCGATGCGATGATGGACTGCTCCGACGGCTTATCGACCGATCTCGACCGCCTCTGCGTTGCAGGCGGTCTCGGTGCTATCGTACGCGAGGTTCCGGTCGCGGAATCTGCGACGGCCGTGGCGCGCGCGCTCGGACAAGATCCGCAACGCTTCGCGCTCGCCGGCGGTGAAGATTTCGAACTGATCGCCGCGGTTCGACCGCGCGCGTTCGCACGGCTCGCCGCCGCATTCGAAGCGCGCTTCGGGCGCGCGCTGCACGCGGTCGGAACCTTTCGCGCGGAGCCGGGAATCGAATACCGCGGAGAAAGGCTCGAACGCGCCGGCTGGGACCACTTCACTGCATCGACGGGTCCGGTATGAGCGCCTTCGACGACGGCGTTCCGTCGTATCCGCTCGTCGGCAGCATTCAAAACAGCGTCGGAATGGGATTTCTGGGCAACCAGGCCGTGTATGCGGTCGCGCAAGCGCTCGGCGCGCGTGTCGTGCACGCGCCCTCGATGTTCGCGAGCGCGCACGGCGGTTTCTCGGGGCGATCGAGCACGCTTGCCGATCCCGTGCAGTTTCGCCGCGACGTGGCGTTTCTCGTCAATCAGCGGCCCGGAATCATTTTGGTGGGCTATCTGCCGAAGCCGCAGCACGTCGACGTCGTGGCCACCCAGCTGCAGGACTATAAAGGCGTCGTGCTGCTCGATCCGGTGATCGGCGACTATAAGAAGGGACTGTTCGTCAGCCAGGAAACGGCGCGTCTCATCAAAGAGCAGCTTCTTCCGATCGCGCAAATCGTCACGCCCAACCGCTTCGAAGCCGAGATACTCATCGGCACCGGCAACCGTTCGATGTCCGAACACGCTTATCTCAATGGGTTGTTCGACATCGGACCAAAAGCGGTCATCGTAAAGTCGTTCGAACGCGATGCGGAAACGCATCGCGTGACCTCGCTCTTTACCAACGGCTATAGTTACAATCGCATCGTCGGTCCGTACTTGCCGGCCTATCCCGCGCACGGCGCGGGCGACGTCTTTGCCGCCGGCGTCGCGTCGCTGTGCGCGCTCGGTTCGTCACCGTTTGCGGCGGCGATTCTGGCAACCGCACTCACCGCGCGCGCCGTTGGGTGTACGACGCCGTACGGCGGCGCGACCATCGATCCGGTCGCGGCTCTCGAGAAATGGTCGCCGCTGGGATACCACGTGGAAGACGATCGCGCGATGCGCTTCGGCGAACGCTCCAACGTCGAAACGCAGCTCATCAAAGCGACGGCCAAAGACGGGGTTCGGCTGAAGTTCGCGCCGCCGCGGCATAAGATCATCTACGGATAGCGACCGAATGCCCGACGCCGTACCCTTCGACGTTTTGCTCGGGCGCCGCGACGCGACGCACGTGCGCCTCGAAGTCATGGGCTTCGTTCATCCCGAGGTCGCCGAGCCGCACGGGTTCGACTTGCTCGCCTGCCGCGTTCGCGCACATGCCGAGCCGGTCGAGGCGACGTTTGCGTTTTCGCTGCGCGTCATCGAGCTGGTCGAGCTGCGCGCGTATCTGGCCGAGATCAACTCGGGCAACGGTCCGCCGGCCTCCTTTGCCATGTCGGGCGGCTTGCTGAATCTCTCGTTTGCCCCGAGCCGCCGGGGGCCCGTGCTTTGTGCGGTAATGCTCAAGAGCATCGATGCGTCTCACGCGAGGCTGGAGTTCATGCTCACAATGGAGCCGGAGGACATCTCGGCCGCCCTCGACGGCTTGGCTGGGCTGCCCGGTTCCTCGTAAAGTATCCAATTTTGGAAAAAAGGACCTAGCATACTAAGGTCCCATGCCACGCGGCCGAAAATAGAACCAACGGACTAGCGACTACTTAGTCGCTCGTCCGAACAAGCATGTCTTTAACTTCGCGCATGGAGACCTTAGAACCAATGAAACTCATCTTTGCCGCGCGTCTTGCCGGCTTAGCTACCGTCTTTGCGCTCGCCGCGGCCTTGCTTCCCGGCGCAGCCAACGCTGGATCCGCCGGCG
>DASRSM010000285.1:0-2678 GCA_035656415.1 Vulcanimicrobiaceae bacterium
CGGTCATGTTGCTGTTGCTCGCCTACATTCATTTTCGCCATCCGGCTCGACCCACGACCGATTCGCTTTCAACCATTCCTGCCGCTACGTCCGTATGAACGTCTGCCAGTACCAAATGCCCCAGAAGCCGGTAAGGCACGAGTACGCGACCAGCACTTTGCCCCACGTCGGGAAACGGTCGCGTACCGCGAGCATCATGAGCGCGACCAGGAACGGCTCGAAATCGAGCGCGTGGCGCATGCCGAACTGCGCGAACCCATTGACGTAGTATAGAAAGTTCGGCGCTGCCGTCAGCAGCGCGAGGATCCATAAGGCAACGACCCAGCGCAGCGGCGAACGCGCAAGAAGAGCGAGCACGAGCGCGGGCGACGTCCACGTCAGCGCCACGCCGGAAATCTCCGGACGCCATCCCGGAAAATCCGTGAGCTGCGTCGGCGCCTGTACGAAAAACGACCACAACTGATACGGGAAATACGCTAACCGGAACGGCGATCCGATCGGCATCCCGGCTTGGTCTTGATGGTACCAAGCCGTGTAACCGATGTCGCTCCACGTTCCCCAGCGTGCCTGGTTGTACCACACCCACAACAGGGCAACCGGTACGAGCACGGCCGCAAATTGCGCCGCGACGGGTTTCCACTGTTTCGGTGCGCCGAGCAGCGCGAAATACGCCGGTAATGCGAGCACCAGCGAAAAACGCGACTCGAAGGCGCAGGCGGCCCACAACGCTACCAGCCACGGCCGGCGGTTTCCCGCGATTTCGGCGAGCGCGAGCATCGTAAACGCCGCGGCGCTCACGTGCGCGATGAACCACACGTCGCCGAACGTAGCACACCATAACAGGTCCGTTCCGGCTAGGAGAAACGCGCAGAGCCACGCGTTGCTCGCGCGCGCCAACCCGAAATGCTCGCCCAGCTCCCACGCGGCGCCGATCGCGATGCCGCACAACAGAATCGAAATCAGCGTTTGATTCGCGTGCAGTCCGAAGACCGCAACGAACGGCAGCAGCAGAAGCGCCGGCAGCGGCGCCTCGATGACGTAGTAACGCCCGTTGTACGGAAGTGCGTCGATCCACGCGCCGGGCCAATCGATCCAGGAGTGTCCGTGCAGCCAGGCTTGCGCCAGATAGACGAAGTTGTCGTAAGGCGTCGCACGCAGCTGTGAAACCACCGCGGTGATCGCTGCCGCGGCGATTCCCGCGGCGAGCGCCGGCTTTACGCGCACGAGCGTGCCGTCACATTGGCGGAAGCGTGGAACGCGGCAGCGGCCGCGGCGGCTCGAAGGTCGAGGGCGGAAGCGAATCGGGAAAGCGATAGTCGCTCCACACGATGCGCTCGCGCGCCGGCTTGCCCTTCACCACGGCGGTGACTTCGGCCAGCACCGGCATCCAATACTTTCCGAACTGCGCGTACTGTACGTGCGCCGCGCCCTGCGCGTTCTCCGCGCCGGTCTTGAAGCGCACGTCTTTGGGCAAGTACTTTATTCCGTCGATGGTCACGCGATCGACGGCAGCATCGGCACCGTGCAAGAGCGGAGCAGCGTCGTATTCGTAATCGATATGATGACCGTCTTTGATCGAGCGCAGAAAAAGCAGCTCGTAGGACGCGGCGCGCGGAGCGATGCGCGCAACGTCGTAGCGGTCTTCGCGCCGCGCAAAGGTCACGACCTTATGGACTAACGCGACGCCGTCGACCGCAAGCGTTTCATCGCGAACCTGCGATCCATTACGATAGATGACGTGCCGCTGATCGATATTGCCCGGGCCCGCTTGCGAAACGGTGTACGTGAAAATCACGGCTTTGGGAACGGGAACCGACTCGATGGCGACGGCGTAACGCTGCAGCACGTACTGCGAATCCAGCTCGGCCGGCGTCGCAGCGGCAAGCAACAAGGCGAGAGCGAGGACGACGCGCTTCACGCGAGTACTGCGTCGCGAATCGCGCGCACCGCCGCGTCGGCACCGCCCGCGTTCTTACCGCCGCCTTGCGCTTGCGAAGGTTGTCCGCCGCCCTTGCCGTCGACGAGCGGTGCGGCGAGCTTCACGAGATTTCCGGCGTGCACGCCGCCTTTTACTAAATCGTCGCTCGCGCTCACCAACAGGCTGACGCTTCCGTTGTCGACGCCCGCCAACGCGATCACGCCCGACGGCAGACGGCTTCGAATGGCTTGGCTGAGGTGACGCAAGGCCTCACCGTTGGCTTCGTGCACGACGGCACCGACGAAACGTCGATCGCCTTTGCGCTCGGCGCGTTCGACGTACGTTTGGGCGTCCGCAGCGGCAAGCCGGGCCTTGAGCTGTCCCAAGCCGGTTTGCAGGTCGCGAACTTCGCGCTGAAGCTTGGCGATTCGATCGCCGAGCTCGTCGGGGGTGGTCGCCAGCGACGACGATAACGTCGACACGAGATCGCTTTGGCGCGCGACGAACGATTCGGCCGCTTCGGAGACGCACGATTCGATGCGCCGAATACCGCTGCCGACCGAAAATTCCGACAGAATAAGGAATATGCCGAGCTCGCCGGTCGTGTGCGAGTGCGTGCCGCCGCAAAACTCGACGGACGGACCGGCTTGCACGACGCGAATCAGATCGCCGTATTTTTCTCCCGCCATCCAGATCGCGCCGGTTTCCCGCGCGCGATCGAGCGGAAGCACGCGCGTAACCAAGTGCGAGTCCTCGCGAA
>DASRSM010000286.1:0-3907 GCA_035656415.1 Vulcanimicrobiaceae bacterium
CGTCGCTGCGACGCGGCATCAGATTGCCGTAACGGGCGGCGAAGCCGATCTGCAAAAAGGCCGCATTCTGCTGGCGGCTTCGGTTCCGCTTCGCGTTGGAGCCCACGGCGTCGCGCCCGGTAACGGTCCGATCTCCGCAACCCTGACCGCGCAAGACCTCGAAGGCGTCGATATCGGCGACGTCTTTCCGAAAGACACGCACCTCGGCGGCCGGATCGACGGCACTGTTCGTGCGGGCGGAACGGCGGCAAAGCCGACGCTCGACGGCGCGGTGGCGCTGACAAACGGCGCGTTTATCGGGCCGATGGAACGCGCGCCGATCAAAAACGTCAACGGCACGTTGCGATTCGAGCGCAATCGCGTCACGTTGGAAGGCGTTCACGCCGACGTCGGCGGCGGATCGGTGGCGGCGGACGGAACCGCATCGGTGGGCAGTTGGCGATCGTTGCACGACGTCGCCTTCGAGTTGCACCAGCGCGCTGAAAACGCGCACCTGGAAATGCCGCTGCTCTTCCAAGGCAACATCGACAGCAACGTCTCGGTCGCACGAAATAACGACGGGCCGATCACGGTCGGCGGGAACGTCGCCGTTTCAAGCGCCCGCATTCCGCCGACGCTCTTCGTCAATCCAAACTCGTCGAAAAAGCCCGCACCGAAACTCCCCGCGGTCGCATTTAACGATTTCAAGGTAGAGGCCGGTCCCGACGTACGCATTCAGAGCAGCAACGTCGACGTCGGCGGTACGGGCGACCTGAGGGTGTCGGGAACGCTGGCGCGCCCGCTCGTTGCCGGCGCGTTCAACGCAACCGGCGGCACGGTGGACTTCTATCACACGTTTACCGTGCAGCGTGCCAGCGTAACGCTCGAGCCGAGCGGCAAGAACGGGATCAATCCGTACGTCAATGCGGTCGCGTCGACGTACATTCCCGATCCCGCGACGGCGATTCGCATGCACATCACGGGCCCCGTCTCCGACATGAACCTGGCGCTCGATTCGGATCCGTCGTACGACCGCGAGCAGATTCTGGGATTGCTCATCGGCGTCAATCGCATCGGCGCCGTGCGCGGCGTGTCGTCGGGTCAAACGGCCAGCGGCGGCTTCTCGATGGGCGGCGCAGCGGCGAGTCTCGCGCGCGCGCAAGTCAACACCGCCTTCACGCGGCAGTTGCTCGAGCCGCTCTCGGCGCAGCTCGGTTCGTCGCTGGGCTTTACCGATTTGCAGATCAGCAACGATTTGCAAAGCGGCCTCGGTCTCAATGCAGCAAAAGCATTCGGTAAGAATGTGACCGCGACGTTCAACCAAAGCTTTGGCCAGCCGAAGATGCAAGCGGTGGGACTGGAAGCACATCCCAACATTGCAACGGGAATTCGGATGCGCATGTACACCACGTCGGGCCCGTCGTTCGCCGGCATCGGCGGCGCAACGCAGCAGCCGTCGGTCGTCGGTGTCGACGCGCTCAACCTCAACCCGATGACGGCAATCGCCGCTCCCTCGGGCACCAACGGAATGGACCTCTCGTGGGTCCATAAGTTTCCGATAAAACCATGATTGCAGCATTCGTGTTAGCGGCCAGTGTCGGCTATGTCGACGTGCAGAAGCTGGTCACGCAGCATCCGCTCTATCCGGTGCTGGCCCAGTATGACCGCGAGATTGCGGCGATGCGTTCGACCGAGCGCGTCGCGGGTCTGCGTACGATCGCAACGTCGGTGCGCAAGGACGGTGACGCGATCCAGGCGGCGACGGCTGCGGCAAACCGGCGCGCCCAAGCGATGAGCGCCGGCAACGGCGCCGCGTACCGCTCGCGCGAGCAAGCGTATCTTTCCGGCATGCAGTCGCAGCGCATTCCGGCCACCGATGCGGCAGCGTTTCGCAGCGGCGCCTCGCGATCGGGTCAAGCCACCCTAGCCGCATATCGCGCCGCAACGGCGCAGCGGACGCAACGCGCGCTGATGGCGCGCGCGCAGCAGCTGCGTGAAAAGGAAACGACGCTCGCGTTCGATCTCGAAAGATCGCACGCCGGTCAGCGACTCGTGGTGTCGACGAAGCTGCGCAACTTGCACCTCGACAAGGCGCAACGTGCCGCACTTCAAGCAAAGCTCGACGCGCTCGACGCGAGCGTCATATCGGCAGTGGCGGCGCGCCGCCGCACCGACCAGGGCTTGCTCGCATCGTACGCCGCGCAGCTTCGCGCGCAAGAGAACGCCGATAACGCACGCATGGCCGCAACTGTCGCACGATCGACGAATGCGGACGTTGCGCAACACAGCGGTATCCGTGAGTCTCTACCTCCTGAGGCGGACGCGTTGCGGGGATACGATCCGGCCGCCGGCGCCTCGAACGTCGGTAACGCCATCGCAAATGCCGGCACCGGCTTGCGCGGCCGGTTCGCGCAACTGCAAAGCGTGGAGCGCACGTCGCGCTCCGATACGGACGGGCGCATCGCCGCACTGCAGCAATCGCGGCAGCGGCTCTACGACGCAATCGTCACGCAAATTCGCAACGACGCCTCGCGGATCGCGCGCGAGCGCTACATGACGATCGTTATTTACCAGCGAGCTCCGTCATCCGGCGGCGTCGATCTGACGGCCGCCGTCCGGAAGGACCTAGGCTCGCCACAACGTTGAGAGCCTTTTTTACGTGGCGCACGGCCAATCCGAGCCGGCGGATGTCCAAATCCTACTTCTTCGCGATAGCGGGTCAACTGCACTCGGGACGACACACGCGGAAAAGGCCGCACTTAAATCAGAGTCTCTTTAGTGCAAATTCATTCTAATCAGGCCCACGTCTCGACGCACCGTTAGCTTTTGCACGCGGCTCCAGTTTGCCCCTTGGATATGTAAAGAGTATTCGCCGATCGGTATCGCGTCAAGGTAATATGCGCCATCCTCTATCCGGGCCGGGTACACACCCCTTTGTCCTTCAGCCCAAATCAGTACACCCTTGTCCTTGGGCAGGAGCCCCGCTACGTTGCCTTTCGGATTGGCGTCATAGATATCTGGCTCACCGCTTCCCCGCCTCGGCGCGGACGGCGGTGGCTCAAGACGAATGCTCACAGAACGACGATGTCCCGCAAGAGCGCCAAGAACTATTTCGGCACCACCACATGGTTCGACGTCAAAATTCACGGTCCAACTGCCCTCTGGTAGCGTGAACGTTGCTTTGCCACTTGTTCCGCCGCTCAGAGCGCTGGTTGAATTAACTACTGGTAAATTTACATGAAGGGACATCGCCGAGACAGCGAGCCGAGCGCCTTCGTGGCCGGGGCGACAGCCGGTAGTCCAAACGGTTATGCTGCCATGCGCCGATTCGTTGGCCCTTGCGCCTGCACAGGCAAGTACAAGATAAATGATAAGAGCGAGAAGGCGGCTCGGGTATTTATTTGTCATCTGGTAAACCTAGCGGGCGCAGAATATTGATATTCGCCCACTCATCCATATTAACGTCATAGCCTGCACCTTCAGGATTGTTAGGGTATTTTTCCGCGTAAGCTTGGTCGCTTTTAACTGCCTGATATACGCCAATGCGCGACTGGTCTCGCTGTTGCGGGTTTCCCCCAAGTTGATCTCGCCACGCGTATGAGAGGCTTGCGTCATTGGCGATTCCTTGTTCCAAGGACTTCCCGAGGTCGTTGGCCGAAAGATTGGCAAGTGCTCCGAAATGAACCGTAACCGCGCAGGCACATTTCGCGGCTTGGTTACTATCATGGTTAAAGGTGGCGACGTTAACGTCGTCGCCATGAGATGATCCGGTATCCTGTGAAATATTGATAGTAATGTTTATGTGCCTCCCGTGCTGATCATGAACGGATGCCCGTTCGGCCCCCAAACCACGTTACCATTATCCGTTTCGTGATTCTCGGTGTCGAACGTGCGACTCATGGTCCAGCTCGTGCTAGTGTCGCTTATC
>DASRSM010000287.1:0-14599 GCA_035656415.1 Vulcanimicrobiaceae bacterium
ATCCGCAACGTACGGGCCGTTATCGCCGGTCAATAGCTCCCCAGCCGCTAGTAATCCATGACCAAGTCGAACTTGCAGGTATCGACGTCTTCTTTGATTTTGATGGTGCCGTCGTGATAAACGACCTTCACGTCTAACTCGCAATCGGTTTCGACGTCCCACGTCTGGCTGTCGCCGGGCGCGATGACGTCCTCGCCCATTTGATCCCGTCCCCATTTCCGCGAGCTGATTGGGGAAAGGTACACGCGATCGATCTGATGTCCGCCTTTGTTCCGGACCGTAAACTTGTGCGTATCGGCAAGCGCCGGAGCCGCACAAATCCACGTAACGGCCGACGTCAAAACGACGGCGGCGATCAACTTTCTGATCATGCAAGTCTCCTGAGGCAGCAACGTCCCGGGAAACTTCCCAGGGCACGTGCAAGGGTTTTGCATGCCGTCTCAAATACCCGCTCGAATGGACTTCGCGAGCTTAGCTGCCCGCGCGCTCGACGCCGCGACGGCTTGGGGTGCGGACTTCGCCGACGTGCGTTTCGAAACGCAGCACGCGCAGCGGGTCGAAGTGCGTAACGGCGTCGTCGCGACGCTCGCCGATAGTGCCGGCACCGGCTACGGTATCCGAGCCTTAGTCGAAGGCGCGTGGGGTTTCGCCGCAAGCTCCGACCTGAGCGAGGCCCAGATCGACCGCACCGCCGCGCGCGCCGTAGAAATCGCTCGAGCGAGCGCATCGATCGCGCGCCGCCGCGTCGGCGCCGCTCCGCTCGCGACCTACGTGGACGCCTTCGACACGCCGATCCTACGCGATCCCTACGACATACCGCTCGGCGAGCGCGTCGCGTTGTTGCTCGAGGCAGAACGGCTGCTGCACGTCTCGCCGGAGATCGCGGTCGGGCGCGCATGGCTCGACCTCTGGCGTACGGACAAGATCCTCTTCAGCACGACCCGCTCGCGCATCGCGCAGCGGCTCCGTCATACCGGATGCGGCATCGAGGCGATGGCGGTGGGCGACGGCGACGTGCAGACGCGCACGTATCCCGGCGACGTCGGACTGTATCAATCGGGCGGCTGGGAGATCGTCGAAGCGGCAAAGCTCCTCGAAGGCGCGCCGCGCATCGCCGAAGAGGCTGTCGCGCTGCTGCGGGCGCCGCAGTGCCCGGGCGGCACGTTCGACGTCATTTTAGGCGGGTCCCAAATGTCGCTGCAGATTCACGAGTCGTGCGGACATCCGGCCGAACTCGACCGCGTGATGGGATGGGAAGCCAACTTTTCGGGGACCAGCTTTCTGGAACTCGATCAAATCGACAAGCTGAAGTACGGTTCCGACATCGTCTCGATCGTCGTCGATAATACGCTGCCGGCCGGAATGGCGACGTGCGGATACGACGACGAGGGGACCAAATCGGTCCGCTCCGACATCGTTCGAAACGGCGTTCTCGTGGGATATGAGATGAGCAACGATACCGCGCGAGCGATCGGGCGCGAGAGCAATGCCTGCGTTCGCGCACAGAGCTGGGAGTACGTTCCGATGATCCGGATGTGCAACTTGGTTCTGCTTCCAGGATCGGTTCCGTTCGAGCACCTCTTTGACGACGTCCGCGACGGCATATACATGGAGAGCAACCGGTCGTGGTCGATCGACGACCGCCGCTTGAATTTTCAATTCGGATGCGAGATCGCGTGGGAAGTCAAGAACGGCAAGCGCGGCCGTATGCTCAAGAATCCAACCTACGCCGGCATGACGCCGAAGTTCTGGAACTCGTGCGACGCCATCGGCGACGAACGATCGTGGTTCGCGTGGGGTACGCCCAACTGCGGCAAGGGCGAACCAATGCAGACTGGATTGACCACGCAAGCGTCGGCGCCGGCACGTTTTCGCAACGTTTCGGTCGGTGCCGGTTATGCATAGCGCGCAGCGCGAAGCGCTCGCCAAACGCGCGCTCGAAATGGCCGGTGCCGCGGACGAAGCGGAGGTTTTGGTATCCACTGCGGACGCGGCGCTGACGCGTTTTACGCATCAAGTCTCCAACCAAAACGTCGCATCGGCCGACGCCGGCATCTCGGTGCGTGCGATCGTCGATAAGCGCACCGGTGTAGCGCGAACCAACCGCTTCGACGACGCGTCCTTGCGCGACGCCGCCGACCGCGCGGTCGAAATGGCACGCCTAGCGCCGCAAGATCCGCTGCAGCCGGGCTTGCCGCGAGGAGGGCCGTCGACGGCCCCACCCGGCGCATACGATGAAAGCACGGCGGACGCGCCGGCCGATTTGCGCGCGTCGATGTGCGCGGCGCTCTTTAGCGAAGCCGAAGCGGCGGGACAGTGGTGTGCGGGATTCGTTTCGACGTCCGGGGCCGGATACACGGTCGTCAACACGTCGGGCGCGCTCGCGTCGTTCGATGGAAGCGACGCCGCGGTCAACGTAAAGATGAACGCGCCCGACTCAACCGGGTTTGCCGAAGCCTACTCGACGCGCGCCGGCGCGATCGACGCTGCGGCCGTCGGACGCCGGGCGACGACCAAAGCGTCGGGTGCAATGCATCCGGTCGCCGTCGATCCGGGCGCGTGGACCGTCATTCTGGAGCCGTCGGCGTTCGGCGAACTGTTCGTCTATCTGTCCGAACATTTCTCCGCGCAGACGTACGACGAAGGCGCGTCGTTCTGCAGCGACGGACTGGACCGCAGTTAGTTTGCGGAAAACGTCAACGTCTACGACGACTACGCGCATCCGCTCAATCCGGGAATGCCTTTCGATTTCGAGGGTTATCCGACGACGCGGCTCGCACTGGTCGACAGCGGCGTCGTCCCCAACGTCGTTACGGATAGCTACTACGCACGCAAACTCGAACGCGCCAACACCGGCCACGCGCTGCCCGCGCCGAACGCCTTCGGACCCCAGGCGCGTAACCTGGTTATCGGGGCGGGAACCAAGAGCGTCGATCAGCTCGTGGCCGAAACCAAGCGCGGTTTACTCGTCACGCGGTTCTGGTACATCCGCACGGTCGACCGCAAGAAAGCGGTCGTTACAGGGATGACTCGCGACGGGACGTTCTTGATCGAAAACGGACGCATCGCGCACGGCGTCCGCAACTTGCGTTTCAACCAAAGCATTCTCGACTGTTTGCGCCAGTGCGAGTTTGCAAACGAGCAACGGCGTACCGGTTCGTATCACTACGCGCTCGTCACGCCGGCGGTCAAGATCGAGAACTTCCGCTTTACCTCAACGACCGAGTTTTAAAAGGCGGTGACACCATGAGGAACGCGCGCTTCGTCATTGGCTGCTTGGCAGTTGTCGTCGCGATTGCGTGTATCGGTGCAAGTCCGGCTCCCGCCCCAAACACCGAAGATCCCGCGAAGACGACGCGCTTCGAAGCCTTCTTCGGGGACATTCTCGCCGGACGCGGTCCCACCGAGGGCCTGTCGGTGGAAATGAAGCAGGGGCTAACGCCCGAGCTTATTTCTGAAATCGACGCAACCGTCGCGCCGTTCGGGAAGTTTCAGAAGCTTGCGTTCGTCAGTGAGGATTCGGTCCAAGGCTACGACCGCTATCATTACACGGCGATCTTCGAAGACGGCAAGCCGAACTATCTCTTCGTGCTCGACTCGACCGGGAATATCGCGGGCTTCTTCAGGGACGAATAGACACCGGCCAACACCAGCAGCGTTCCGATGCCGACGGCGACGAGTGAGGGAACCGCGAGAACTTCGATTGCCGGATACGCAAGCACGGCTGCGTGCAGCGATAGGTCGCCGACGGTAACGGATTGCCCGTCGGGACACAGCGCGATCGCGTGCGGCAACGGACGGTCGGTGTCGTCGTCAACGGCGAAGAGCACCGCCGGGCCGGAGAGTCCCGCCATGCCGCGCATCATCGCGGCTTGTTGCGGCGTAAACAACACCGCTTTGACGATGCGGTGCACGGCGGGCGTCGCAAACGAATCGTACGGCAACCGCAGCCCCGCGATCTCTTGCTGCTGCTGCATCAACAGCACCGGCGAGAGAAACGCCGTTCCCGTCGGTTGGGTGACGGTCAAATGGTTGCCGCGGTCGTCGTGCGCCTCGACGTATACGACGCTGCGATCGATGGTCCGTAGCCGAAACGTCGTCAACGGTGGCCCCAGGAACTGGACCTTCATTTCAGCCGCTCCCGGCTGCGTAAACGGAAATGCTAGCGTCCCGCCGAGGTCGTCGACCCGGACGCGCTGACCGGGTGCGCCGACGACGATATGATTGTCCGGTGCGAACAAACCGTTGGCTATCGTGGCAAATCCGATGACGGCGGCGCCGAGCGTAGCCGCGACCATTCGTTTCCGTAAACCCGTAAACGCAATCGCGACGAGCGCGGCCAGCGCAACGTTAAACCATCCCGTGTGATACAGGTCGCGTCCCGGCAGCACGATCTCCATCCACGCGACTGCCGTCAAAACGATTGCGATAGCGGCAACGACGCTCAATGCGCCGCCACCAAATCGTTCACTGCCGCTTGCATCTGCGAATATGCGAGCGGGCCGTCGAATCCGCGCACGACCTTCCCGTCCCGCCCGACGATGACCGTCGTCGGCAATCCGAGCGCGGCGTATACGCGGCCATACTGCTGCCGATCGTCGATCCAGACGGGAAACGCGATGTGCAGCGCATCGGCGAACGCGCTCGCGCGCTGCGGCGATTCACCTTCGTTCACGCCGACGATCGCCAGTCCGCGCCCGCGATACGCTTGCGACAACCGCTGAAGATCGGGCATCTCCGCGCGGCACGGCGGACACCAAGAGGCCCAAAGGTTCATCACGACGACTTCTCCGCGATACTTTGCCAGCGAAACCGGCTGCCCGCGGTCGTCTTGCAGCGCGAACACCGGCGCCGCCTGTCCGGACAAACCGGAGGGCCCGGTCGCGCCGGACGGATGCGACCCGAATAGCGGAAAGAGAATGATGGCGGCGGCAGCCGCCACAAAGGCGGCGAGCAACCACATGCGAGCGATGCGCGAGCTCACCAATCACCCATTCGGTCTTCGTCGACCTCGCCTTCGAATACGACGGTACCCGTAGGCAAGACCGCCGCATAAAGCGGTACACCGCGATATCGCACTTCATGACGGCGCGCGGCGTCCTCGACCCGCTCGAAAAGCCGGCAATACCGCTCGAGGACCTCGGGGCTGCAGCGTCCGACGGTGGGCGCGACATTGTAGGTTTGCACGAAGCTCTCGAACGCGCGCTCGAACTCTTCGGGCGCAAAGCGCGACCGGAGCAATACTTCGCGTGCAACGCGTTCCAGGGGGTTTGCCTCCTTCGGCGGACGAAACGGCGACGGCGTGCCCGCCAAGATTCTCGATGGAAAAGCGCTCGCAGCGGACTTGCGCGTCGAACTCCTCGGCCGTACGAGTGCGCTACGCGAAGCCGGGATTCATCCCCGGCTCGACATCGTTTTCGTCGGAAGGAACGAGTCGAGCGTCGCCTACGTGCGTAATCTGATAAAAACCGGCGAGCGGGTCGGCATTGCGGTCGAGGTCGACCAACTACCGGAATCGGTGTCGCTCGCCGAGGTTCGCGAGCAGCTCGAGCGCCTGCGCGACGATCCCGGCGTGCACGGAGTGATGCTGCAGCAGCCGCTGCCGCCGCACCTTTCGATCCGCGAAATTGCCGACGCGATTCCCGCGCACAAGGACGTCGACGGAACGCATCCTACCAATCAAGGTCATCTCGCCTTCGGAAGCGGCACCGAATACGTGCCCGCGACGCCGGCCGCGGTGATGCTGCTGCTGGAGCGCAGTCCGCATTGGCCGCTGCGCGGACGAAAAGCCGTGATGATCGGGCGATCCGTCGTCGTCGGCGCACCGGTCGCCATGTTGATGCTGGCGCAAGACGCCACCGTAACGGTGCTGCACAAAGAGTCACGTTCGTTGCAGCCGTTCGTTCAGATGGCCGACGTCGTCGTGATTGCGACCGGCGTTCCGGACCTAATCCGCGGCGAGGACCTCAAGCCCGGTGCGACCGTCATCGACGTCGGCACAACGCTTGTCGACGGCCTGCTGCGAGGTGACGTTCACTTCGAAAGCGCCGTTGAGGTGGCCGGAGCGATTACTCCCGTTCCGGGCGGCGTCGGTCCGGTCACGAACATCGCGCTCTTACGAAACGTCGTGAAAAGCGCGGAACATATGTTGGCGGCGCGTTAGTTCGGCGAAAAATACTTTCCGAAGAATTTTTCCTGATCCGGCCGGTAAGAAATATCCTCGCCGCGTTCCCGGCGGGCTTCGAGCTCCTTGCGGCGACGCTCGACCAAACGCCGCAATTGCGGCAGCAGCCGCTCTAGAAAATCTTCCTCCGCAACGAGCCGCTTCTTCGTCGTTTCGAGCTCCAGCAAACGTTGCTTGATCGCTTCGGCAATCTGCAGCGTATCGCCGACCACGTACGACGCACTTTGCGGATCGTCGGGTAAGCGTACCGTCGCCTCGTTTCCTGAAAACTCCACGACCAGCTCGAGGTACTCCCCAAAGAGCGCGCGTACCCGTTGGCTCACACGCGCGATCTCGTCGTCGGCGTCGTCCTCGTTTTCATCGAGCACGTCGGCGTCGACCGTGAGATAGGGTTCGCGGCTTACGATTTCGCAAATGCGAAACCGCTGGCGCCCGACCGTCGAGATAAAGTAGCGATCGAACGGCAGCGGCTGGACGTCGACGATTTCGGCGATCGATCCGACTTCGTGCGGAGTGACGTTGGGATCGCCCGCCTCGGCTCCCTCGGCAATCAAGGCGACGCCGAATCCTTCGCCGCTGCTGAGACACTCGTCGATCATTTGCTTGTAGCGCGCCTCGAAGATGTGCAAGTTGAGCGCGGCTCCCGGAAAGAGCACGGCGTTGAGCGGAAAGAGCCGGAGGCGCCGGAGCATAGGACGACCTCTTTTCGGGCAGGTCGGCGTTGGTTCCCGGCCAAGAACGCGGCGATGGAGCAGACTCTGCGAAACCTGGAGGCGGCGCACCCCGAACCGCATCCGCTGCTGCTCGAACTGGAGCAACACGCGCGTAAGGACGGGGTTCCGATCATCGCGCGCGATACCGGACGGCTGCTTTCCACGCTCGTTTCTGCTATGCAGGCCAACCGGATTCTCGAGTTGGGAACCGCTTATGGGTATTCGACGCTCTGGATGGCGCTGGCGCAGCCGCGAGTCGGAAAAATCTGGACGATCGATCCCGATCGCGATCGCACCGACGTCGCGCTCGCGTACTTCAAGCGCGCCGAGGAAGACGACTACATCGAGATTTTCAACACGCCCGCGCTGAAGCTGCTGGAAAATTTTCCGCACCGCAATCTCGACATCGTTTTCGTCGACGCCGCCAAGCGCGAGTATCGACAGTACCTCGACTTAGCGATTCCGATGTTGAAACTTTCGGGCGTGGTCATCGTCGACGATTGCCTTTCGGGCGGTCGCGAGTTCGTCGATGCGTTTCTCCATCATCCCACGCTCAACGCAACCATTCTGCCGCTCGGCAACGGAACCGGTATCGGCGCTCGCGTTCGATGACCGGTTCGCTGGAGTTCAAGCACGCGATGCGCCACGTCCCCACGGGCGTTACCGTGGTTACGAGCTTCAAAGACGGCGAGCCGCGCGGCATTACGGTCAACGCATTTGCCAGCGTTTCGGCGGATCCGCCCACGCTGCTCATCTGTATCAACCGCGCCGCGCGCAGCTATCTCTACATCGCAGCTTCGGGCGTCTTCTGCGTCAACGTCCTCGCCGGAAATCAGCACGAGCTGGCGGAGCGGTTCTCCGGAAAGATCCGCGACCGCCAGTTCGAGGGAGTGCCCTACGGCGTCGGCGAGACCGGGGCGCCGGTGCTCGAGGGAACGATCGCGCATTTCGAATGCAGCGTGTCCCAAGAGCATCACGCGGGCTCGCACTCGATTTTCCTTGGACGCGTCGTCGCGTGCGTCGCGCGGGCCGCTACGCCCTTGGGGTATTTCAACGGCGGCTTTCGCGATTTCGGGATCGAGGTCACATGATCGTCGAAACCTTCGCCGTCGGACCGCTCGCGTGCAACTGCACGATCGTCGCCGACGAAGAGAGCGGAGAAGCGATCGTCGTCGACGGCGGTGACGGCGTCGACGAGGTGGTAGAATATTTGAAGCAGCGAGACCTTCGCGCCTCGCTGCTCGTGCACACGCACGCGCACATCGATCACATCGGCGATCTCGGGCGGCTCAAGGAACTCACCGGCGCCGACGGTCTTCTTCATCCGGCGGATTTTCCGCTGTATCAAACGCTGGCGGTGCAGGCGCGATGGATCGGTATGGTGCGCGCGCCGGCGGTCGTTCCGCTCGACGGCGAGCTCCGCGACGGCGATTCGCTTCGCGCGGGCAACGTGCATCTGGACGTACTGCACACGCCCGGGCATACGCCGGGAAGCGTCTGCTTTGCCCTGCGCAACGCCGACGGTCTTCGCGCGACGCTGCTCACGGGCGACACGCTTTTTGCGGGCTCGATCGGACGCTGGGATTTAGGCGGAACGTCGATGGAAGACATCGTCACCTCGATTCGCGAGAAACTGTTGCCGTACGACGATAGCACGCCGGTCGTTCCGGGACACGGGCCGTATACGACGATCGGTATCGAACGCAACTCGAATCCGTACTTGCAGTGAGGCTCTTCGCCGGCGTCGCGCTCGACGAAGCGACCCGCGCGGTGTGCGGCGAAGTCATCGACGAGCTGCAGCGCAGCGGCTTCGCGGCGAGGTTCGAGGAGCGAGATAAGCTGCACGTTACCCTCGCATTTCTCGGCAACGTCGACTCCGAGCGTCGCGGTGAGATCGTCCGCGTCATGGACGAAACGGCCGCGGCGACCGGACCCTTCGACTTGACGTTCGATAAAGTGGGGGCGTTTCCGCACGAACGAAGCCCGCGCATCGTGTACGTCGGCGCGCGCGAGCAAGGCCGCGATTATCGTTTGCTGTGCGCGCGACTGCGCGGCGGCTTCGGCGAGCTGGGCTTCAGGTTCAAAGACGACGCCGTCGCGCACGTGACCGTCGCGCGGATCAAGGATTTGCGACGGCCGCTGCCGCTCGTCGGCGTCGCCCCGGCCACGCTGCGGGTCTCCACGCTGACGCTGTTCGAGTCGCTGCCCGACAAAGAAAAAAATACGTCGCGCTATATAGCTAGCGCGACGTCGGAACTGCGTGGAACGAAACCTTAGCGGAGCTTGATCAGCAGCTTTCCATCGTCGGAAGTGCTTCCGTTGCCCTTTGACTGCGCCTCGGGACGCGACGCCTCGGCAGCGCGCTGCATGTTCCCGTAATCGGGCAGAGCGCCGTTGGAGACTTTTTGTTTGTAGTCGTCGAGCGCGACGTGAAGCGCTTCGAGCGCGCGCTCGGGGTAATCTTTCTTCTTCTCCGGATAACCGCCGAGCTGCGCCTCGACGTCGCCCGAGCTGATAGCTGCCGCTTCTGCGACGGTCTTGCCTTTCGCGAGATCGACGACCAAGCTGCAGGTCGCCGTGCCGAAGCCGCAACCCGTGGTGAAGTACGAGATGTCCTCGATGACCGCGCCGGGGCCCACCTTCAGGAAGAAGTTGTACATGTCGCCGCACGAGTCGCTGAAATACTCGCCGCTGGCAGTCGGGTTTTCCATCGTGCGGAAACCGCTGCGCTCTTCGACCAGCCGTTGAAATTTCGGAAAATCCATATGTTGTTCTCTTTCCCCTATGCGGTGGGTTTCATCTCGAAACGGCACTGCTTGCCGCCCTGCGCCAGCGACTCCGTCTGCACGTGTTCGCCGCCGATCGTCCCGTCGATTACGTGATGGATGACCTGGCACACTTCGGGATGCTCCTTGACGACGCCCAAGTAGGGACAATTGTGCTCGTGTAGTGCAAACCCGCCATCGATCAAACTGTATTCGGCAACGACGCCGTTTTCGCGCAGCATTTCCGTGAGCTGCGCGACGCGCTGCTCGGGCTCTTGGGCCGTGATTTTCTGGCGCGCGCGTTCGACCGCTCGTCGCGAGAGGCCGTCGAAGATGCGCTCGACCGCCGGCGCTCCGAACTGATCGCGCACCTCGCGCAGCACCGCGTCGAGCATCTTGTCGTACGCCTGCGGGAAAAGCTTGTCGGCCTCGCCGGTGAGCGAAAACTCGAGGGTCGGCTTGGTGGGGCCGCGGCGCACCGGCTTCTCGAGGACCAGCCCATCGCGCTCGAGCACGACGAGTTGCTGGCGTACGGCATTGGGCGAGAGCCCGAACTCGTGCGCCAGGTCGGCCGCCGAAGCGGACCCGCGGCGCCGAAGTTGCGCCACGATCTTGCCCCGGGTTGTCTGAAAGAAGCGGTCCACGATCACCTTGGGTTATCCTAGCACGGACGCAACCAGATAGTAAAGTTTTTCCTTGACTTTCTGGGAGAGGCTCCGTTACGATACGAGAGGCTCACCAGAAAGGAACCCCAGCACCGTGTCTGACCAGGGTTTACGCATCGCCGGCCTTTACTGTAACGTCGCCGGCAACGAGATTCTCAAAGGCATCGACCTCGTCGTCGAGCCGGGAAAAGTGCACGCGCTGATGGGCCCCAACGGCAGCGGTAAATCGACGCTCGCCTTCTCGCTTACCGGCCATCCGCAGTACGACGTCACCAAAGGCACGGTTACGCTCGACGGCGAGGACCTGCTTGCCCTCGCCGCAGACAAGCGCGCACGCGCGGGGCTGTTCCTCTCGTTTCAGTATCCCGCCGCGATTCCGGGCGTGAAGGTCGCCAACTTTCTGCACGCGGCGCGCCAAGCCGAGCGCCCCGGCGATTTGCCCCCGGCAAAATTCCGTGCGCTGCTGCTCGAAAAGATGGAGCTGCTCGGAATGGATCCGTCGTTCATGGGACGCTACCTCAACGACGGCTTCTCTGGCGGTGAAAAGAAGCGGCTCGAAATGCTGCAGCTCGCGGTGCTCGCGCCCAAGTATGCCGTGCTCGACGAAACCGACTCCGGACTCGACGTCGACGCCCTCAAAGCGGTGGGCGAATCGATCGGCGCGCTGCGCGCGAGCGACGAGGGACGCGACACCGGCTTTCTCATCATCACGCACTATCCGCGAATCCTACAGCACGTCAAGGCCGACGTCGTGCACGTCATGATCGACGGGCGCATCGTCAAGACCGGCGGGGAGGACCTCGCCCTTCGGATCGAACGCGAAGGCTACGACACGATTCGCGAGGAGATCGGTGCAATTGCCTAGCGCGACGATCCCGGAAACCGAACTTCATCGGCGTCTCCAGGGGCTCGACGCGACGCTGCTTCCGCTCAAGGACCGCGCGGCGGCGCTCGATCGTTTCTTGGCAACGCCGAGCGGGCGCCAGAGGCCATCGCGTTTTTGGCGCGTCGACCTCGATGCGATCGCCCCCAACCCCGAGACGATTTCATCTGACGCCGTCACGGTGCGCGTCGAGAACGCGCCCGATCGCGTCGTTGCGTGCGATCTGGCAACGGCCGCTCGCGAGTACGCCGATTTGCTGTCGCGGGCGTTCGGCACGACCGACGCGGCGGCGACGAAGTTCGGCGCGCTCGCACGCGCGTTTGCCGGCACCGGATGTTTCGTATACGTACCGGCCGATTACGATTGCGCCGAGACGATAGGCATCACCTATTCCGTGGCTTCCAACGCCGTTGCATTTTGCTACACCGTCGTGCTGCTCGAGCACGGCGCGCGCGCGACCGTGCTCGAGCGCTATGCAGGTGGTGCCAATGCATTCGTCTGCGCGATAACTGAGGCCGTAACCGGCGAAAGCAGCGATCTCACTTGCGCGGCCTATCAGCGGCTCGACGCCGGCGCGCGCTTCTTCGTAACGCGTGCCGCGCTTCCGGGACGCGACGCAAAAATCGCTTGGGCCTCGGCAGATTTCGGCGCCGACTTGACCGTCGGCGACGTGTCGGCAACCGTCGCGCAGCCCGGCATCGAAGCGGCCGTGACGTCACTGTTCTTCCCGACCGGCTCGCAGCACGTCGATATCGTCAGCACGGTCGATCACGCCGTCGGCGAATCGTCGTCGCGAACGCACGTCAAGTCAGCCGCGGCCGGCAGCGGCCAAGCTCGATACCTCGGCAACATCCGCATTGCGGCCAACGCCCAGGGCACCGATTCGAGTTTGCGCGACGACGCGCTGCTGCTTTCGCAACGCGCGCATATCGACTCCGTGCCGGCGTTGGAAATTTCCGCCAACGACGTCAAGGCGTATCACGGCGCGACCGTCGGCGCGCTCGATGAAGAACAAATCTTTTATCTGGAAAGCCGCGGCATCGACCGCACCGCCGCCGAGCGGATGATCGCGCTGGGCTTTTTCGAGCCCGCAATCGCGGCGTTTCCAACCGAAACCCTGCGGGAAGGCCTGCGCGAAGCGCTTCGCGCGAAAGTGTTATGATCGCCGCTACCGATAAAAAAGTCGAGCGCATCGTCGCCGACTTCCCGATTCTCGCTCGACCGACGTCACGCGGAAAGCGGCTCGTCTATCTGGACTCGGCCGCCACCTCGCAGAAGCCGCGTTCGGTGATCCAGGCACTCGTCGACTACTACGAACAGTACAACGCCAACATTCATCGCGGCGTCTACGAAATTGCCGCACGAGCGACCGATGCGTTCGAAGGCGCGCGCCTGAAGGTCGCACGCTTCATCAACGCCGACCCGGCCGAGGTCATTTGGGTGCGCAACACGACCGAAGCGATCAACCTGGTCGCGTATTCGTGGGGATCGGTGAACGTCAAGCGCGGCGACGCGATTCTTCTGAGCGAGCTCGAACACCATTCCGATCTCGTACCGTGGCAGCTGCTGGCGCAGCGCAGCGGCGCGGAACTGCGGTTCGTTCCGATCGATGCAAACGGTCGCTTCGTACTCGACGACCTCGACGCGCTGCTCGAAGGCTGTAAGCTGGTTGCGTTCGCTCATGTCAGCAACGCACTCGGAACGATCGCTCCCGTTCGCGAGATCGTCGAACGCGCGCACCGTGCCGGCGCTCTGGTTCTCATCGACGGCGCGCAGGGTGCGCCGCACCTTCCGGTCGACGTACGAGCCATCGATGCGGATTTCTACACGTTCAGCGGACACAAGATGCTCGGTCCGACCGGGATCGGCGTTCTCTACGGCAAGCGCGCGCTGCTCGAGGCGATGCCGCCATTCGATACCGGCGGCGATATGATTCGCAAGGTCGAATACGCGAAAACGACGTTCAACGATCTACCTTGGAAGTTCGAGGCCGGCACGAGCAACATCGCCGACGCGATCGCGTTCGGCGTCGCAATCGACTACTTGCACGACGTCGGCATGGATTGGATTCGCGATCACGAGGTGCAGTTGACGCGTTACGCGCTTTCTCGCCTCGAGGAGTTCGAGCCGCGCCGCTTACACGTGTACGGCCCGCGCAATCCCGAGGAAGTCTCAGGCGTCATCTCGTTCAACTTTGCCGACATTCACGCACACGATCTGGCTTCGGTGCTCGACGGAGAAGGCGTGTGCATCCGCGGCGGCCACCACTGCGCGATGCCGCTCATGGAAAAAATGGGGTGGCCCGCAACCGCGCGAGCTTCCTTCTATCTCTACAACACTGAGGCCGACGTCGACGCGCTCGTCGCGGGACTCGACAAAGCAGCGCAAGTCTTCAAACTGTAGCGAATGGACGATTTCTACCGGGACTACATCCTCGACCACTATCGCAATCCACGCAACTTCGGCAACATCGAGGATCCGGACGCGCAAGCCGAGGATCTCAACCCGTTGTGCGGCGATCAAATCCGCATCGAGCTGAAGGTCGACGACGGCGTGATCAGCGATTTGAAGTTTTCGGGCAAAGGCTGTGCGATCAGCCAAGCATCGACGTCGATGCTCACCGAATCCGTCAAAGGCATGAAGCTCGAGGACGCGGCGAAACTTTCGAAGGACGTCGTCCTCGAAAACGTCGGCATCGGCATTAGCCCGACGCGTCTGAAGTGCGCGATGCTAGGCTTGCGCGTCCTCAAGAGCGCGGCCATCGGCGAGATCGCCGGCTGGCCGGACGAGGAATAATTACACTCGCGTTCGTCGCCGTGGCGTTCGCGCGCCTTAGCAGCGCGATCGTCATCGCTTTCGTAGGCATGGTGCTCGTCAAGTCGCGCAGGCGGCCGCGGGCGTTATGGTTGGGCCGAACTCTCCTCGCGCTCGCACTCTTTACGGCCGCGCTATGGATCGTTTTCGTCACGTTGCCCCACACGGCCGATGCGGGAATTCCCGACTTCAGCATCGTGGGGAGCTCCGTCTTGGTAGCGGGGCTCGCAGCAGAGGAGTTCGTCGGCGCGGACATTCGCCGCCTATTGCGAATGTAGGGCGCATGCAAGCCCAGCACCATCACATTTCGACGGCGCAGTGGGACGCACTCGCCGATGAGCCGGAGTTTCGCTCGCTGGTTCGCGCACGGCGGGGGATCATCGTTCCGGCGACGCTATTCTTACTCGCGTTCTATCTGGGGCTGCCCATTTCCGCAGGATTCTTTCCCCAGGTGATGAGCCGGCCGGCGCTCGGCCCGCTCACGTGGGCCTACTGCTACGCGTTAGCGCAGTTCGTCATGGCCTGGGGTCTACTGGTAGCCTACCTGTGGCGCGCGCGTGCGTTCGATTTTCAGG
>DASRSM010000288.1:0-14550 GCA_035656415.1 Vulcanimicrobiaceae bacterium
GGGTTCGATTCCCGTTGGCGCTAAAATTAGCCTTAAAACACGGGCGTTTTTGCGTTGCTTTTACAAAAATGTCTACCTAAATTGTCGACAGCGCGGAAAATGGGAGTCGCCGAGTAACGCTCGCGAGGTTCGCGCGATGCCGGGATGCGCGCTCGAGCACAGCGTCGGCGAACGGAAGAGCGCTAGCAAAACCACCCATCTTTTGCGTGGCTGCTCGCAGCTAGTACTCCGTTTGCGCTGTCGGTAGTGCACCGTGGTATGTGACAAAGGTTTAACCGAGAGCGACTCAATTTGATAGTGTGTCGTCTTCTCAATGGCTGGACCGACGTCAGTTGTAATGTGCTCGATCCAGTTAGGCAGTCCTCGCAATCGACTTTCGAACGTGGCATGAAGCCGGTAGCCTCCTCGCGCTTCTGCGATCGGTAACGGTCGAGTGAAGAAGCGGCGATGGCGGCGACGTGCCGCCCGGGGTACCCGTCGGTTTTCCTCGCGAGGGAAGTGCCAAGTTGGTTGACAGTTGGTAGGTCGCGGTGCTACGGTCTGGCCACATGGAACGGTTCAAGCCCGCCGCAAGCGGCTCGGCATCCGTGTTGGGTCCGCTGGAAAGCGGTGTCCTCAACGCGCTCTGGGAGATTGGCGATCCCGCGACGGTCGGCGACGTCGTCAGCCGGCTTTCCGACAAGGAGCACTCCGTGCACTATTCGTCGGCAAAGACGACCCTGAATACGCTCGTTGCCAAAGGTTACGCCAAGAAACATTCTATCGGACGGGCGAACGCGTTTGCGCCGACGATGTCAAAGCCGGAGTTCGAGGCTCTCGTCGTGCAAGGCGTGCTCGGGGGTCTCATGCGCAACTACCGTAATCCGTTGTTAGCGCATCTTGCCGAGAGCTTGGCACGAGACGATGCATCGCTCGAAGAGTTCGAGCAGCTCCTGCGCGAGCAGCGCCGAGGTCGTCCCAAATGAACGCGATAACGCAAACGTTGTGGGCATGCCTCGCCACCGGCGCCGTATTCACGTCGCTTTGCGCCGCCGTAAGCGTACCGGTCTTGGCATGGCTGGTCGTGCGCGGCGTTGCCTTTCCGATAAAGCAGATGAATACCGAGCGTGCGTGGCAGAGCTGGCTCGCGGCCCTGGCGGCGGCCACACCGGGATTGATATTCTTCGTACTCATTCTTTATGGTTTGGCGGGAGCGATCGGATCGCCGTGTTTGCAAACCGTTCCGGGGCGAGTGATTTTCGGCGGCCTCGCGCTGCTCGGAGCTGGCGCGTTACTACGCGCAATAATCCTTTGGGGGCTTCGCGAGAGGGAAGTGCGCGAGCTGGCAACTCACGCACGAACGGCGTCTGAACGACTCGCTGCTGCGGCGAGGTCGGTGAGTTTGCGAGTCTATGAGCTTTTGGACGATCGTCGAGCGGTTGTGATGCTGGCTGGCACGGTATCCCCACGCATTTACGCGTCATCGCGCGCCCTCGCGCAGCTAGACGATGCTGAGCTCCGCGCGGCGTTGCAGCACGAACAGGCGCACTTCGCTCGCCGCGACCATGTCGTGGCACCGCTGGTCCATTTCTTGAGCGATTTGCTTCCGCTTCGCGTTGATGATTTAATCGCAACCTACCGGCACGCTCGAGAGTTCTGCGCCGATCGCTGCGCGCTCGTGCACGTACTGCATACCGATCTTGCGGGTGCGCTCTTGCGACTCGCTCACGGCAGCCCCAATGCGGCACCTGTCGTGGCGTTTGCAGACAGTGAAACCGTACGCAGCCGGCTCGATGTGCTCTTGCGGCCGCCCTCGAATGCCCCGCAAGTCCCGATCAAGCGGCTTGCGATCGCTCTCGTGATCGCCGTTACCGCAGTGGTCGGCGCCGCGGCACCGCTGATCGCCTCGGCTGTGGTGCACTGCGGCCAGATGCCGTCATGATGCCGCGCGCACTCTTTTTTTGCAAACAACTGCCAAGCGTCTTGGCAGTTGCTCTCGCTACGATCGCTTCGGCGCGAATAGAAAGCGGCGTTGCTCCGATCGCAGTGCAGGATTGTCACGTAACGGTGGGACGCCGCACGATCGCGGCACTGGAGTTCGTAAATCGTGAAACTTCGCCCGCAGACGCCGTCGGCATTTTGGTTTCGTACAATGGAGTCGAGCAGCGAATCGTAGATCGCGGCACGTTCTCTCACGAGATCGTCATTAGGCACTGGTTTGGAGTGCAGTACGCGCCATCGATCGGCGCCGGAACGGAAGCAAAATGCAACGTGTATTACGCGCACTTTGCGAACGGCTACACGTGGCCGGGGGCGAGCCAGGAATGATAGGTGTAAGGTGGCGTTTTCTCGGGGCCCTGATCGCGGTCGTGGCGCTGATTGCGTTATCACCGACAGCTTCGCAAGCATCGCCGATGATTCAGACTCTCGGATCGACGCGCGTAATCCTGACGCTGTCACCTGATCCGCCGCGATCCGGTGAGGTCAACGCCCTAGTACAACTGGTGGGCGCCAGTACCCAACAAATGCGAAAGACCACCCTCAAGTATTCGACGTCCATGCCGGCGATGAACATGAACGGACCGACGGGGCTCGCCCGCAACACCGGTACGGCGTTTACGTTCGACGCGCAGCTCGGCATGGCCACGGATTGGGTCATCGTCTTGCAGTTCTCTGGCGCGACGGTAGGTACGGTCATCTATCGATTTGGCGTCAGCAGCCAGGGCGGATCAAACGCCATGAGCACTATGGCGATGGGAGATAACGCGGGTCCTTGGCGCACGGCGTTCTTTGCTTTGATCGTCCTGATCGTCATCGGGTACTTTGTGCTGCGCCGCGAGCGGCGAGCCGGTGCGATCGTTGCGGGCGCGGCCGTCGTTCTTGTCATACTAGGATTGGCGATCCTGCAGTCGCGCTTCGCGGCCCCCGCCATGGACATGAGCGCGATGGAGAACGTCGCCGGCGGCGCACCAGGCGCGGTTCGCACTATTCGCCTTAGCAGAGCGGCGACGATAACGCAAACGGTCTCGGCTCCGGGCACAGTAGCCCCGTTTTTGATGCAAGACGTCGTCGCTCGCGTGGGCGGAAGCTTGGAATCTTTCGATATCTACACCGGAGATCACGTGCGCGCCGGCGAGCAGATTGCGGCTCTGTACGCGCCGGAGCTCGGGAGCGCGGCCGCGGCGGCACAAGCTGCGGCGCAGGCAGCGGAAATCCAAGCGATGCATCACGCGCCGAACGAGGCGATCATGGCGCGCAACGACGTCGCTGCCAAGAACCGGCAGGCGGACTACTGGACGGCCGAGATCGCGCGCGAACGGTTGCTCCTGCGCGAAGGGGCCGTCTCGCAACAAGAGTATCAGGACGAGCTCGCGCAAGCCACTGCGGCGAAGGTTGCAGCGCGCAACGCCGAGCTCGGCGCCAGCGACGCCGTTGCGTCCGTAGAACAGGCGCAATCGCGCTATACACAAGCAACGCAGGACGCGCGATCCCAGTCAACGCTGGCCTCGTACCGTGCGATCACCGCGGCCGACGATGGCGTCGTGGTGAAACGGCTGGTCGATCCGGGAACCTACGTACAGGCTGGAACGCCGATCGCGCGCATTGCCGTACTTGACCGAGTACGCATTCAAGCCAACGTCGCGCAGGACGATCTCTCACGCATCCATCTAGGGGTTCCGCTCGAGGCCTCGACTGCAAATGGTGGCGTCGTGCGCGGGCGCGTCACCTCGGTGCAGCCGGTGGCTGATCCGCAAACCCATACCGGCGTAGTCGAAGCGATCATGGAAAACTTGGGAGAGAAGCTGCAACCGGGCGCGTTTGTCAACGTAACGATTCGGATGCGAAACGCCGCCCCAAGCGGCAGCATTTCCCTACCGGCCGTCGCCGTGACGGGCGGATCGACGAGTCCGCGCGTATGGCTGAACCGTAGCGGCTTTGCACAGTCCGTCGCCGTGCACGTGGTGAGCAACGACGGTACGACGGCAATAGTAAACGGCCCGATTCCGCCAGGCTCCTCGATCGTCACCGACGGTGCGGCCCTTCTGAGCGAAGGACAGCAGATAACGGAAACGTCGCCGTGACGAGCCGTAACAGACGCAGCATCGCGGCGTGGGCGATTGCCAACCCGATCGCGGTGACGGCCCTCTATGTCGCGCTCGTCGTTGCGGCGATCGCCGCGGCACTGTACGTGCTGCCGACGCGAATGATGCCCTACGTCCAGAGCCCGTTGATTTCGGTCGTCACGATGACGCCCGGCTACTCGCCGCAAGACGTCGAAACGTACTTTTCCAAGCCGATCGAAGAGCGCATGACCGATTTGCGCGGCGTGCGCTACGTACGCTCGATATCGCAGCAAGGGCTCTCGATCGTAACGCTGCAATTTCCGTACGGATACGACATGCAGCGGGCACTGGTGGATACGCAGCAACTCGTGCAACAAGCGCAAGCCGACCTTCCGTACGACCGCGCGAATCTGCGGCCGCCGTACGTCGTACCGGTCGATCCGCTGAACACGCCGGTCTTACAGCTTGCGGTGACCGGCGCGGGCTGGGATCCGGTGCAACTTCGGCAGTTCGTGGCGAACGAGGTCGTGAACAGCCTCAAAACCGTTCCGGGCGTGCAGCAAACTTACGTTTTCGGCGGGTTGCAGCGTCAACTGCAAGTGACCGTCGACCGCACCGCCGCGTCGTCGTTCGGCCTTTCCCTGACGGATATTCGCGACGCAATCGACCGCCAGAACGTGAGCCGGTCCGGCGGCATCGTCACGAACCCGACGAACGAGTTTGAGCTGCGCGGCGCGCAACGTGCGCTTGCGCCCGATCAGGTTCTCGGATACCCGCTCAAAACTACCGGCGAACGCACGGTGTATGTCGGCGACGTCGCCAGAGTGACCGACGGGCCTGCGGAGCAACGGCAGACCTACCGGTTCAACGGTAGTGATGCCGTCGAGTTGTCGGTCGTGGAAAATCCCGACGCTAGTTCGCCGCAAGTGATCGGCGCCGTCAAGGCGCAGCTCGATGCGCTCGCATCGCAGCACCCCGGACTACGGTTTACGCCCGCGTACGACAACAGTCGTTTTGTACGCGACCTCAAGCGCAACATGTTCGAGGAGCTGCTCGTCAGCGTGCTGCTCAGCGCCGCCGTACTGCTGATCTTCTTGGAAGACGCCAGCGCGACCGCGATCGTCCTAATGTCGATTCCAACTTGCTTGGCGCTGGCTGTGCTGGCCTTCACGCCGCTTGGCCTTTCGATCAACTCGAGCACCCTCGTGGGTCTGTTGCTGGCCATCGGACGGCTTGTCGACGACTCGATCGTCGTCATTCATTCGGTGCACCGGCATCTTGAGATGGGCAAGTCGCGAACACAGGCGGCCATCGACGGGACGATGGAAGTCGTCTTACCGATTGCGGCCGCGACGGGCGTGATGATTCTCGCTGTGGCCCCGCTACTGTCGAGCGGCGGCATCACGCAAATCATGTTCGTGGGTTTGGTCTGGCCGATTGTCTTTGCACTGCTCGCGTCACTGGCTGTCTCCCTGACGCTGACGCCGCTGTTGGCAGCGAATCTCTTCTACGCGCGGGATGCGGCGCGGCCAAGATGGCGCACGCGCCTGGATGATAGGGTAACGCGCCTACTTGCTCCAATTCGCGCCGCACGCGCACGTATGGAGAGCGGCTACCGCGTTGCACTCGCTTGGGCACTCGACAATCGTCTGGCAGCCTTAGGTATTGCCGCGCTGCTGACGTACGCGGGAATCGGCCTTTTTCCGTTCATCGGCAGCGAGATGATGCCTCTTGCCGATACCGGTCAGGCATACGCGATCTTCGAAACCACGCCGGGTACGTCGTTTTTGGAAACCTCGGCGAAGGCGGCGCAGTTCGAACGGATCCTACTCGCGCAGCCGGAGGTCGAGCGCGTTTCGGCCGAAGTCGGTGAGCCCGGCGCGAGCGCGTACTTCACCGGTCAAGCGATGAACGGGATTAACGATGCTGCGTACTTGATTACGTTCTCGCCGAAGGAGCAGCGGCATCGCACAATCTGGCAGGTCATGGATGGCGTGTACGACCAAACGATGCGGCGCGTGCCCGGCGTCCGTCGTCTCGCGCTCAAGGAGATGGGCTCCGACGTGATGTCGAGCAACGAGGCGCCGGTCGAGCTGCTGTTCACCGGTCCGGATCTGCGCATATTGCACGACATCGCGGATCGCGCGGCAGTGCTGGCATCGCGCGTTCCGGAGCTCGCGCAAGTCGCGACATCTTCGGCGATGCTCCAGCCGCAACTACAAATCGACGTCGATCGCACGCGGTCAGCGCAGATCGGATTGTCACCCGAGCAGGTCGACGAGCAGACGTACTACGCGATGCACGGTGGCTATTCGACCGAGTTCTACAATCCGGAGAACGTACGCCACGCAACGATCCTCATTCGTTACATCGGAGAGCAGAGGGACACGCCGGAAGACGTTGATTCCGTCCAGATCGTCGGATCGCAGGGGCAAAGCGTGCCGCTCGCGGCGTTAGCCGCGGTTCGACTTGCCGATACTCCTACGATGATCGAGCACGACGGCACTCCGTCGCAGCGTTTCCGTGCTCGGTTACTATCGAAAAGGCTCGCGCGGGGAAATGGCGCTCTTTAACGATGCCGAGATCGCAGCGCTCGCGCAGATTCCGCTCCCGCAGGGATATAACATCGAGATGCGTGGCGACATGACCGAAATGATGCAGAGCTTCGACCGGTTAGTCAATGCTATGAAGATCGCCGTCTTGTTCATTTTCTTGCTTCTCGCGGCGCAGTTCCGCTCCTTGCTGCCGCCACTGGTCATGCTCTTGGCGATCCCGCTGCAAGCGTTAGGCATGTTCGCCGGCCTATTGCTCGCGCATCAGAGCTTTTCGACGGTTTCGATACTCGGGATCGTCGTAGCCAATGGCATGGCGGTGAGCAACGCGATCTTGCTGCTCGATCTAATACTGCGCAAACGTCGCGACGGACTATCGCGCCGTCAGGCAATCGCCGAAGCTGGCCCGGTCCGGTTGTCTCCGATCCTAATGACGACCATTGTGTCTCTCGCCGTGCTGACCCCAGTTGCATTTTTTCCGAAGACCGGAATCGATGCGTACTCACCGCTGGCGACGGTGATTATCGGCGGCGTCGCCGTCTCAACCGTGCTGACGCTCGTCGTCGTCCCGGTGCTTTACGACGTGCTCGACTCCTTTCTCGAGTCGCGTCGACGCAACCCACTTGCCGAAAGTGCCGATGCGTAGGCGACTGATGGCGGCGATCGCGATCGCTGCCATGGCATTATGGCAAAGCACGCTGGTCGTAAGGGCGACTGATTCGCCTACGATGCTGAGTCTCGGGCAAGCCATCGAGCGCGCGCGCACCGCAGGCTTCGATGTGCGCATGTCGCAAGCCGATGCCCGCGAGCAGGCGGCAAGAGCCGTCGAAGCCAGAGCCGGGTTGCTACCCAGCATCGGAATCAGCGGGACGACTATGAACGGCGGCATTTCGCAGTTGGGGATGCCGGTAGCGCAGCAAACCTACCTGCTCGCGAGCGCCTCGGTACCGCTCGTTTTGCCTTCGAATATCGCAAAGACGCGCGCAGCGTCGTTGGATGCCGGCGCAGCCGGGTACCAAAGTGCGGCTGCGTCGAACGATCAGGCGCTTACGGCCGCGCAGCAGTACGAGCGCGCGTTGCTGGCCGACGCGATCGTCGCAGCGCGCACGGCGACGGTCGAATACCAGCGCCGCAACGTGCGAGACGCCGGCGAGCGCTACCGCTTGGGGAAGGCACCACGCTATCAGTTGGCGCAGGCCGAAGCTACGCTGGCAGCGGCGATGCAGAGTGCGGAAGACGCTGCGGCCGATCGCGACGAGGCTCTCACGAATCTCAAAGCGCTGCTTGATTTCGAGCTCGACGTCCCGATAGCGTTAACCGATTCGCTCGCTCCGATCGCGCTCCCGAATACGTTGGCGGATTATCGGAAGCGCGCCCTCGTTCAGCGCCCTGAAGTGCTCGCAGCCGCACGAAGGCTCGATTCAGCGAAGGCGCAACTCGACGGCGCGCGCGCAGGGTATCTGCCCAACGTCAGCGGGTCGGTTCAAACGTACAACGGCCATTCGAATCCTTCGCTGGGGAGCAGCGGATATCAGATCGGCGTCACCGCTTCGCTTCCGGTCTTCGATGGCGGCGAGCGGCCGGCAGCGGTGCACGTGGCGCATGCCGAGATGGACAAAGCGCAAGCGGGCCTTGAGCAAGCACAGCTCTACGCGCGGCGCGATGTCGAGAACGCGTGGCGCGAGTTTCAAGCCGCTCAGCGCGATCTTGAAGCGGCGCGAGTTCAAAAGATAACCGCCGCAGAGGCCCTTCGCGTCGCCCGTTTGCGGGTACTCGCAGGCAAGGGAATAGCATTGGAAGCGCTCAGCGCGCTTGCCGACGATACCGTGGCCCGCGAAAACGAACTGCGGGCTGTCGCTCGTCTTAACGACGCCGTCTTCGGCGTGCACCATGCCGCCGGAGACGAACAGCTCTTTTAATGAAAGGTCATTTCTTGATGTCTCGATTGCTTGTTTCCCTTTGTATCGTTAGCGCACTCGTTTTGACTGCGTGCGCCGGCTCGCATGCGCGAGTCGCGCAGAGCAACGGCCTGACGATCGGCGTAGCGTTCGCGCCCGATCCGCCAAAACAGGGGCCGACCAGCATTACCGTGACCGTTAAAGACGCGCAAGGGAAGCCCGTACCCGATGCCGCGGTGCAAATCGAGCAGACCATGCCGACGATGTCTATGACGGGGCCGACGCTTACCGCAAAGGATGACGGCGACGGGACCTACTCTTCGCTTACCAATCTCAACTATGCGACACAATGGCACTTCGGGGTGAGCGTCAAGGCCTTAGGGACGACGGGAAACGCGACGTTCGTCGAGGATGTGAAATGATGCCGTGTAGGACGGATCAATGATGAAGGAGCGGGGTCATTGCTGCATCATCCCACGCATCATCGCAGGCATGCCCTCTCGCACGAAACCCGATACCTCGTCGGCGTGTCTCCGAAGCGCTGCAAGAACAACCGGGTCAGCGCTCGTCTCAGTCACGGTGACGCCTTTGGGCGTTATCTGCAGCTGACGGAGATACTTCGCCGAGTTGCGGAACATGGTCGGGAGGCTGTCGCTCATGCAACGAACCTCGTCACCATCCTCGACATGCCGGTACATGCTCGGAACGTGCTCGTGGAGCAGGCCGGCAAGCCGAGGGTTGTCGGACTCCGTCGTCGTCCGGATACCGTTAGCTAAGTGCTCGACGTACCGCCGGATCTCAACATGATGGTTGAACATCTCCATGTACACGCTCATGTCATGCTGCGAGACGTTCATCATGCCGCCGTTCATCATGGTGCCCTGCATCATGCCGCCGCCCATCATTCCGGGTGATGCCGGCGCTTCGCTCGATGCCGCCGAAGACGCTCGTGACGAGCGCCTCTGCGCGCAACCGGCGAGAAAGGTCGCGATGGCGGCAATGAACGATGGGCGCTTCATGTATCAGACGGTACCACGATCAAGCACTTAGGCAGAATCTGCTTGCGCCCGGTTGCTGTCCTGAACTGAATGATTCGACGACGACACGGCTGTTTCGAGCGAGATGTCAACGTCCCAAAAAACGTAGCTAGACCCGTGGCTGCGATTTGCTACATCGCAAAAATCCCGGCGCGAAATGGGCAGGAAAAGCGGTTTTTACGGGTCGAGGAAACTTCCGCGGATGGTCTGATCTTCAAATCCCAAAGGTATCCCCAGGTGGCTTGGGCGGGAAAATGCGTCTGCAACCGACGTCTACCAAAATGTCTACCAAGTACTTGCATCAGATTGCATCAATCCGCATATGATAAAACGTGAAAGACGCCGAATTCGGTCGAAATCTCGCACAGGCTGCATCAATCTGCATCTTCAATAACGGGTTCGATTCCCGTTGGCGCTACCAAAGAACGCAGAAGTTCGACGGAGACGCTCGCTGCGGTGACTTATTGCCCCTTTGTGCTTAGCGATGTGATTGGTTTTATCACTTTTTGATTTCGTATTGCGGTTCATCGTCGCCGGCATGAACCATGGAACCTTTCAATTGGATCTCGTGTGCGATCAGCCGCTGCTTCGCCATCGGTATTCCGCATCGCAAGGCAGACATGCTCGGTCTGGCTAGGGGCGCCGTCGCTTTGAGAGGTCGCACGCGACATCTCGGTACAAGGTACGAGTAGCTCTAGCTAATATTTCGAGTACGCGGAAAAGGCCGTCGCCCGAGATCGTGATGGCCTGCCATTCAACCGCTGCATGGCGATGCACAAGGGCGTAGGTATCACTGCCGATATCGTATATCGCGAACTCGTTCGATTCCGCGATCAGCGTGGCGTGCTCGAGGGCTTGGGCATTTATTGCAGTTACGAGTTTCAAAGTCTCCCCAATGTCGCTTCGGATGGCTTTTTTTACCGGCGTGTGGCGCCCGTAGCGCCCCATTCGGCTGAACTAGAACGATCAGATGATTCGCTGTAATTCGGCATATTGGAGTTGACCACTTCTGTGAAAAGCGCCTAGGCGCATGCTGAACTTGCTGGGAAGTGCTGCTGACTACGCAAAGGCTGGCGAGCCCGGCTGTGCCCCTTAGCCCGGAGGCCCGCTCTCGTGCCTCCCGTGATTCGCAGTCGCTTCCTAGCCCCTGCCGGATGTCCGCGTCGACTTTTTGAACCGGAACGGTTTGGGGGCACCCCTTTCTGATCCGGATTTGCTAGATGAACCTGAGCCGGCGGTAGCAACTTAAGTCGAATGAACGCGCATCACTTCGCGCAGCGCTTGCAGCTCCGCGACAACGACTTCCTAACGCGAAGCGATCGTCTGCAGCAGCGACGCAATGTGCGACTGCTCCATGCGGCACGGCGAGTCATCGCTTGATGCACCGATGCCTTTAGCGGTACGCATCCTTGCGGTAGAGCACGCGCAGGACCAGAAACTCGCCGTTGGTCAGCGTGTAGATTACGCGATAGCGACCGACGCGAAGACGATAATCCGGCCGGCCACGGAGCTTCTTGACGTCCGCAACTCCACCAGTAGCGAACGAACGAACCGCCGCGAGAATCACACGGCGGTCGGGGTTCAGCTAGGTCGTCAACGTCTCGAGCTGCGCGGTTCGTGAAGCGGACGCGCCACTTCACCGAACGCCGTACCGTCGTTCAAGGTCCTCGAGAGCGAAATCGTTTCACCGCTGCGATCGACGTCGGCTAGGGCATCGGCCTCGTCTTGCTCGACGGCGACCTCCTCGGCGAGCAGCGTTTGTATCGCCACACGATCGTGCAGTCGAGCGGCGCTGACCAAGGCTGCGATGTGGCCGACTTCCCCTTCCGGTAGCTCGTCGACGAGATGGTGAAGCTCTGCGCGATCCATGAACTTAGGATACCATGTAGGCACGTCGCCGTCCCGGCGCTGTAGCTGGGCTTAGACTGCCAGGCGGCTTCCCGGGTCGGCTCTTTTCGCGGACAGCACTGGTGACCGCTGAAGACACCGGGCGAGCGGCGGAGGAGCCGGGGTAAGCAATACATGGACGTCCCGAGCACGGCACGGTCCAAGTCCGAATTGAGTCCGACTGCCCGCGAACGGTCTATCCAATGTCTACCAACGGTTTGCATTAGATTGCATCAATCTGCATATGATAAAAGGCGAAAACGGCCGAATTCTGTCATTTTCCCGTACAGTTCGCATCAATCTGCATCCTCGGCAACGGGTTCGATTCCCGTTGGCGCTACCAAAGAAATGCTTTCACGGTCGCGTTAGGTTGCAGGGCCTTGGCGGGCAATCTCCTCAAAAAGTTGCTTCGGCAGCGCCCTGACTTCCGCGGCCAACTCGACGATCAGGCCCCGAAGGTCCGCGTTTTCGTCATCGCCTTTTTTGCGCAGCACTTCCAGCGCCGAACCAACGCCGTGTGCGAATTGAGATAATGCCTCGATTTCGTCGGGTGCGTAGGCTTCGCCGCCGACGCGCTCGCCCAGCAAGAGAATAGCCGTGAGCCGTCCGCGCGACAACATCGGCAGCGCGAGCGCGCCGTGCAACGACGTCACGTATCGATGCGGATCGATCGGTTTGTGCCAGGTCTTAAGCGCTAGAATCGCTTCGTCATTTTCGCTAACGGCCGGCACACCGGCGCCGTTGCCAAACGACCGCACGGCGTCGTAGGATCCGTCTCCCTCGGCGAGCAATGCCGCGTCGCGTGCGTCGGTGTGTCGGCGTATGTTTTCGAGGGTTGTGTCAAGGAGTGCGTTTAAATCCGTTACGTAAGCTGCTTCTTTTGAGAAGTTAGCTAGCGCCCTCTCGTCCTCGTGACGCTTACGGAACAGCACTGTATCGACTAACGTATCGACGCGTCGATGAATGTAGCGAAGGGACAAGCCCAGGGCGAGTGCCAGCGTGGCGTTCGCGACCACTCCGGTTGTGTGGCCGACGTTGGATAGCACCGTGCCGAGCAACCATTCCAGTAAGACGAACGCAGCGACAACCATCACAGAGACCGTTGCGACCACCAGCGTGCGCCCGAGAATAAATTCGAAATCGAGCACGCGCCGTTTCAGTAGCGCGTATGTCACGGTCAGCGCTCCCAGTAACAAGACGAAACCTCTTCCCACAATTGCCCCTGAGAAGAGAAACCAGGACGCATTGAGCAGCGTTGACAGCGATACAACCGATCCAAGTGCAAACGCAATTGGGAGTGGCAAGAGCAGCCAGGCCGTGCGCACTCGCTCCGAGCCGGTAGTACTTCCAACCGCCGCGGCGGCGGCGGCCACGACGGCTACGAGCGCGGCAACGGGCTCAACGCTCCAGAGCAGCGGATACCAGCTGCTCGAAATGACCGCCGGCGGTAAATACGGGAGAGGGTCGAACCATAACGTTGCTATTCCGGCGACCGAAACGACGCCTCGTATGAATGCCAACGCAGACAGTGCATACGCGCACCATTCGATCGCTCGGCGCCGTGCATGCCGAGCACCAAAGTGCGAAGCCAAGTGAACCAGCAACCAGGACGACGCGAGCGTGCAGGCCGCGTCGATGAGTCGGAAAACAAGACTTACGAAGGCGTCGGGAACTGCCACTGAGGGCCCAAGAAGCGAACCCATCTGGAGGAGCAAGACGAACGCGACGACGCGAGCCTCGTACGATCCCGCTCGGCGCAGCGCGATTAATGCAGCGCAACTCAAAAAGAAGAGAATGGCGATTTGCGAGGCCAGGAGACCCGTCAGCTTAAAAGCCCAGGGACCCTCAACCGCGGTACTTCCGGTGACATTGGCAATAAAGCGCTGGTTACCGCGATGCACGATCAGCGGGGTGGGCTGCGTTGCCATGAGCTCGTAGATCCACTCGTAACGTGCTCGCATCGTTTGCTCGCGAAGATTGATGACGTCGCCGTTCCGTATGCCGGCGGCCGCGGAGGCGCCGCCTGGCCGGGGCTGAGCGGCGACGGTTAGGTACGGTTGGCTCGTGGTGACGACTGTCGCGTCCCAAAAACCGCGCCACGGCCGGCCACCCAACCCGTAAATATCGGCCGCGTCGAAGAACACGACGAGAAGGCCAAGCGCGCAAAGCGCAAGCAGCAACCCTCTCCATCGCATCTCCATACTACGGAGCTTATTCTCCGTGCACGGTTCGTTCTCCGCGCAGAAAAGATCGCGGCGGGCTCCGCCGATAAATGATTCTACCGCCGTGCCGTCAGGAAGATTGACCCTTCGAATCGTTCGTTAAAGTAGACCGATTCGTTCGTTATTCCCAGCGCCCTATGTCTACCCAAATGCCTACCAACAGTTTGCATCGGATTGCATCAGTCTGCATATAATAGAACAGAAAGTCGCCCGAATTCGGCCTAATTCACGTACAGGCTGCATCAATCTGCATCTTCAATAACGAGTTCGATTCCCGTTGGCGCTACCACATCCGGCCCATTAATTTGAGCTTTTTTTCGTATCCTTGCGCGACGTCTACTTAAATGCCTACCGAGAGCCTTGTCGACCTGGCGCATCCCAACTTATTCGAAGTCGATCTCGATCGTCTTGGGAAACGGCTGCACGCAATTGCGGACTGAGTTTGTCGAAGTTCCGACTTTCAAGACGCCTTCGGCGCAAACGAGCTGTGACGACGTAAAGTCTGCTGAAAGCTTCGCGATGCCGCGAGCATTCGTGGTTCCCTTGGCGAGGTCTTTATACTTCGCGGTGCCCAGGGCGCAGTCAAACGGCGAAACGGAAAGGCAACGCAAGAGCCTGACTGGGACATTTTTGACAATTGATTTTCCCTTAATGGTCTTTACCGTAACGGTGGTGGCCGCAGGCGATATCGCCGGCGTGAAACCTTGTCCCAACATCTCAGGCGCGCCCGGGTTCCCCGAACACGCAGTCAAAGCACAAATGGCGGCGACGAATAGCGCGCGATAAACGCGGTTGAACGCGGTACGCATGGCGTGATGCTCCTTTTCAGAATAAACCGAGGGCGACCCCCAACGTGCGTTTCTAGTCAGACGAGAAGTTCCTTTAGTGTCTTATGGCCCTGCGCGTTCTGC
>DASRSM010000289.1:0-5879 GCA_035656415.1 Vulcanimicrobiaceae bacterium
GTGAAACCTCACACGTTGCCGGATATGCTATATAAACTCTCCCTGTAACGACTTCTCGTTTAGCCGACGAGGGATGGACGTGCAGCGCTAAGGCGCAAATCTATCGCGTTCATAATACGCCGCCATCTCGAAAGAGATGAAGGTATAGTCTAGCCTGCACGATGAGTGCAGGGCCACATCGACGGGGAGGTTTGGCACCTCGATGTCGGATCGTCGCATCCTGGGGCTGTAGTTGGTCCCAAGGGTTGGGCTGTTCGCCCATTAAAGCGGTACGCGATCTGGGTTCAGAACGTCGTGAGACAGTTCGGTCCCTATCCGCTGTGGGCGTAGGAGATTTGAGGAGTTTGGACCCTAGTACGAGAGGACCGGGTCGAACGAACCTCTGGTGAACCGGTTGTTCCGCCAGGAGCATAGCCGGGTAGCTATGTTCGGATCAGATAAACGCTGAAAGCATATAAGCGTGAAACTGACTCCAAGATGAGATCTCAATCCCGTAAGGGTGAAGAGTCGTGGTAGACCACCACGTTGATAGGCCGGGGGTGGAAGCACCGCAAGGTGTGGAGCTGACCGGTACTAATCGCTCGGAAATTTTGACTAATATACGCACACAAAAACGCCTTCATGTACGCGGCACTGGAAGTTCTTCTCTGTACAGCTTTCCCGGCGCGATCGGCTGGAGCTCCGGCTCGCCATCGCGACGGGGATCAGGTTTCTGGCGCCCATGGCGGCGGGGTTCCACCCGTTCCCATCCCGAACACGGCAGTTAAGCCCGCCAGCGCCGATGATAGTTAGGCCGCAGGGCCTCTCGAAAGTAGGTCGGTGCCAGATTATTTACAAAAAGAGCCCGCTGTGAATCGCAGCGGGCTCTTTTGTGCGGTCCTCGCGTTCGCCCAAGGCGACCAATAGCGTTTAGCGAACCCGGCAATATGAAACGCCTGTTGTGCGCGCTCGCGCTGGCGTCGAGTTCGGTTCTGTTCTTTTCGTTGGTGGCATCGGCTGCGGAGTCCAGTGACGTCTCGCGGGCCGAGTCGCTCTACAACGAGGGCAAGTACAAAGAGTCGCTCGCGCTGCTGAACCAGTTTCTGGCGAACCATCCCAATGACGCGACCGCGCTGGTAGACCGCGGCGACGATTACGAATCGCTGGGCGATTCGAAGTCGGCAGTCGTGGACTATACTGCGGCAATCGCGATCAATCCCGATTACGCGTATGCGTATGCGTCGCGTTGCGACTCCCGCGACGAGTTGGGTCAAAACCGCGAGGCGCTCGACGATTGCGATAAGGCCATCGCGCTTTCGCCCAAGCTGGCCTACGCATACCGTGCGCGTGCGCGCACACACATTCATCTGAACGACCTGCAAGCGGCAATGGCCGACGCGAATAACGCGATCTCGCTGAACAGCGAGAACGCGTACGGCTACGAAATACGCTGTCGCGTTTACGTCGAGCTCGGCCAAGACGCGAAGGCCATCGACGATTGCACGGAAGCCGTTCGCATCGACCCGCATATGGAGGAGGGGTTCTTCCAGCGCGGCCGCGCCTATATCGATCAAAAGAAGTGGACCGACGCGATCGCCGACTTCACTCAAGCGCAGACGATCGATCCCGGACCGAACGGCAACTACTGGCTCGCCCTCGCACGCCTCAACAGCGGTGATTTGAACGGCGGTCTGCAGAATATCGACAGCTACATCGCGGCAAAAAACGACGACGGTGATGGTTACTTCGTGCGCGCTCAGATCGAGTTGAAGCTCGGAAATCGTGCCGAAGCCAAGCTGTCGGCACAAGACGCTCTACGGCACTATCGCATCGACAACGATCAAACCGGTGCGCAAAAAGCGCAAGACCTGCTCGATTCGATCGGGCGAGGTTAACCGGTGCGCAGGCTGGCCGTCCTTGCCGCGTTTCTTGCGTTGACGTGCGCGCCGGCCCTCGCCGACGGCGACACGGTGGGCCTGCCGGTTATCCAAGCGGAAAAACTCATCTCGCAGGGACAAAACAAAGAAGCAATCGCGCTGCTCGATCCCTATATCGCGCAGCACGCGTACGACGCACGGGCATTGAACGATCGCGGGGATGCGTATGAAGGGCTCGGCGATCAGCGTTCGGCGATTTCAGACTATACCGCAGCGATCGCCGCGGATCCGCAATCGGCGTATGCGTATGCCTCGCGCTGCCAATCGCATTGGGAACTCAATGAGGATCGGCTTGCGCTAGGCGACTGCAACGCCGCGATCGCGTTAAAACCGAATCTCGCGTACGCGCTGCGCCAGCGCGCGCTGGTTGAGCTCGATTTCCGAGAGGTGCTCGACGCACTCAAGGACGCAGACCAGGCCGTAACGTTGGCTCCAAACGAGCCTTTCAGTCTCACGACGCGCTGCCACGTCTATTTGGCCGGACGGCGCTACGACGATGCCATTAAGGATTGCACGGCCGCCATTGCGATCGACGATCGGAACGATACGCCGCATTTTTATCGCGGCCGAGCGGAAGTCGAAACCAAACAGTGGAGCGCTGCAGTCGCGGATTTTTCGCACGTTCTCGCGCGCGATCCCGATGAAGCCGGCGCGTACTACTGGCGCGCGATGGCCCACGCCGGCTCGGGCGAGTATGCGCCGGGTCTCAAAGACGTGGACCGCTACCTTCGGGCGCGCCCGGATGACGCCGACGGATACTTGCTGCGTGCGCGAATCTACGCGAACTTGGGCAACCGCAAGGAGGCGCAATCGGACGCGACCGACGCGCTACGCCACTATCGCATCGACAACGACCAAGCGGGGGCCGCCGAGGCTCAAGCCTTCCTCGACGGCCTCCACTAGCCGACGCTAGGGTTCGCTTATGCGATACGTGAGATTCACGGTCGCCGTGTCGAACGTCGATCCGTTGCCGAGTTTCAGCGTCGCGGATCCCTTGCCGCCCGTTGCGGAAAGCTTGGATATCGTTACCGTGACGGGACCGTGGGCGACGACCTTTTCCTTATAATATTTGGGAAACGCGATGAGTGGTTCGCCGAAGGCTAGAGCGCCGTACTTCGAACCGGTGAACGGCTTTCCGCTTTGCGTGGCAAACACGAACGCGCATCCGGTTTGTTTGCTTTTCGCTAGGGTGTATTGACCGAGGTAGAAATACACCGGTTTGTCCTGCGGCGGCGGCGTTGGCGAGGGTGGCGTCGACGGCGAACCGGAGGGCGACGTCGTCGGCGGCGGGGTCGGTTTGGTGGCTTTCTTGATTCTGAAGGCCACCCACAGCGTCAGCGGCGACGCTCCGCTTTTGAACTTCCCGCGTTTGACGTTACCGTTTGCGATGAACAAGATAAACGGGCCCGCCGCGGGCTTATACGTCGGCGCCGAGCAAACTCCAGAGGCGCGCGGGTCAATTCCTGGAGGGAGTAAGGATCGCAGTTGCATGTCTGCCATCGCAGACGCTTGCGGCGTTTGCGCGACGGGTGTGAAGGGTTGATAGCCGTGACAGGCTGCGAGAACGCCAATCGCGGCAACCATAATAAACGCAATCGCAGGTCTCATTTAAAGATCTCCGTTAACAATCGGGGATACCAACGATTAGCTAAAGAAGCGAGCGATCATTGCAGGAAAGGGCTTACTCGCTTTTGGCAGGCTTTACGGAATCGCGATTCGTTCGAACGTCGCGCGAAACTGCTCGGGTGAAAGGTTCGTTTGCTCGGCTAAACGCTCAAGCCGTTCCCCTTCGAAATCGGCGGGATCTAAACGCACCATATAGTCGCGGGCAACGCGGTACGCTTCGGTCGTGAGATCGACTTGCCGGGTCCGGATGCGCCCGGTCTCCGGATCGGCGAGATCTTCGAGCGCCATCGGCTCCACGTGTCCGCCGCTTAGCGCGATCAGCGCGCCGCTGCCCCCGCTCATCAAATATCGCACGGCTCCGAATCCAAGCGTTCGCGTGTAGTCGACGTCGAACGGCACGGGCTTGGCGCAGCGCAGCTCGTAACCGATGTCCTTCGCGTGCACGGTCGAATCGACGCCGATTTCTTCGAGCCTCCTACGGACGCCGTCGCGCAAGATCAGTCCGAGCGGAATGTCTGCCAGGCGAATGTTTCCGAACGAATCGCGCCCGACGTTTTCGGCAGCCGCAAAAGCGTCGCTCGAGAGACGCTCGGCGATACCCTCGGCTACCACGGCGACGCCGTGCTGCCGTCCGACGCTGCGGCGCTTGACGATCGAGCCGACGACCGTGTCGACGACCGCGAGCAAATCGCTCTCTTCTGCGAACTCTTCGGGAAGCACCGCGACCGTAGATCCCGCCGCTTTGCACATTCCGAGCGCGAGTGCGCCGGATTTGCGTCCCATGCAGACGACGACGTACCAGCGCGCCGTCGTGCGCGCGTCTTCCATCAAGCTTTCGAGGATGCCGGCACCGACCGATCGCGCCGTTTCGAATCCAAACGTCGGCGCATTGTCGGGAAGGGGAAGATCGTTGTCGATGGTCTTCGGAACGGTCGCGACGCCGATTCGTCCGTTGGTGCGCCGCGCGATCGCGGCCGCGCCGTACGTCGTATCGTCGCCGCCGATGCAAACGAGATAACGTGCGCCCAAGCGATCGAGCGTATCGACGCAGCGATCGAGCGTCGCTTCGTCGCGCGCCGGATTGGTGCGCGACGTGCGCAATATCGATCCGCCGGCGGTGTGGATTCTCGAAACGTGATCGAACGTGAGCTCCACGGTTTGCGGCGTCCGCCCCGCTGCCAAATCGCGATATCCGTCGTAAATTCCGACGACGCGCAAACCGTAGTTGAACGCTTCCATCGCCGCCGATGCGATGACGCCGTTGATGCCCGGCGCCGGTCCGCCGCCGACGAGAATGGCCAGCGTGTCGCTCATCGCTGCGGCCTCACGCGATAGATCGCACCGGCCGCGTCGTCGGCGACGAAGAGACTGCCCTCGGCTCCGACGGCGATTCCGCTCGGACGCCCCAGCCGGCCGAACGTCGATTGAAAACCACTGACGAACGCGGTCCACTGCGCGTGCGGATCGTTCCAGTTGACCGGCGTTGCGGGTTTGCCGTCCCTCATCGAAACGAAGGCTACCATCGGTTGCGCGGCAAACGCGCCGAGGGTAGTGCGGTGCCACGAGCCGTGTGCCGTCACGAAAAGTCCTCCACGATAGGTTTGCGGGAAAGCGTAGCGTCCGCGCGGCTCGCGCGGATAGAACGTCGCGCCGATGATCGTCGAGTACGCGGGCAGTTCGATTTGCGGGGCGACCGTATTTGCGCACGAAGCGCCCGCAACGTAGGCGTGATGGTTTTCTGCGCAGTCGGGCCATCCGTAGTCGGCGACGGCGCGATGCGACGTGACGTCGTCGACGAGCTCGTACGGATGTCCGAAAGGTAAGCTGTCTTGTCCGGCGTTGCCGGCCCATAACGCCTGGGTTTGCGGATCGATCGCGAGCGCGATCGCGTTACGAATGCGCCTGGCGATCTTGCGTACGCCGCTTCCGTCCGGGCGCATAGCGAAGATCGACGCGCGCGTATCGTCGATCTCGGCACACGCGTTGCACGAAGACCCCACCGAAACGTACAGCGTACCGCTCGGATCGTCGAACGCAACCGATGTCGTGGTGTGAACGTCGCCGTCGCTTCCGGCCGGAATGCCGCCGGTTCTCACGCGCGCGATCCGAACCGGATCGCTTTGCAATCGATCGGATCCGGCGGTATAGCGCGCGGAGTAGACGCCGTTCTCGGTTCCGACGAAGAGTTCGCGCCGGCGAGCGGAGTAGGCGACTCCCGCCGCCTGCGAATCGGGAAGATGCAGCAGCGGTTGCGCGCGCGCAGAATCGGTTTCCGCGCCGTGCACCACCAAGACGTCGGATTCGTGCGTTCCTACGAGAAGGTCGCCGTTGGGAAGT
>DASRSM010000290.1:0-15849 GCA_035656415.1 Vulcanimicrobiaceae bacterium
GTGCGCGACTTGAGCATGTCGAAAAAATCGACGATGACCTCGATCAGCGGCATTTCGTAGGTCATAATGACGCGGCCGTCGTGCAGATACTCCATGTTCGCAAGCGTGCCGCGCCGGCTTTGCGCGATCTCCATGATGGTACCGACGTAATCGGGCGGCGCGATGACCGTTGCCTTGACGTACGGCTCCTCGATGGAGCGAATAAGATTCATTACCGGTAGCTTCGACGGATTGTCGATCATCTCGACGTTTCCGTCGGTCTTGGTGACGCGAAAGACCACCGACGGCGAGGTCGCAATTAGGTCGAGACCGTAATCGCGTTCGAGACGTTCCTGCACGATCTCCATGTGCAGCAGCCCCAAGAAGCCGCAGCGAAATCCGAAGCCTAGCGCGACCGACGTCTCCGGCTCGTATACGAGCGCCGCGTCGTTGAGCTTGAGCTTCTCGAGGGCGTCGCGCAGCTCGCCGTATTCCGCGCCTTCGTTGGGATACAACCCGCAATACACCATCGGCACCGCTTTGCGGTAGCCCACGAGCGCGACGTGCGCAGGATTGTTTGCCGACGTAATGGTATCGCCGACGTCGATTTCGCCCAGCGATCTGATGTTGCCGATGACGTAACCGACGTTTCCGATCTCGAGCTTCTTCGTCGGCCGCATCTCGGGGCCGAACACGCCTACCTCGGTGCACTCGTAAATGCGCTGATGCGCCATCGACATAAAGCGCGTTCCGGTCGCGAGCTCGCCGTCGACGACGCGTACGTAACTCACGACGCCGCGATACGCATCGAACTGCGCGTTGAACACTAGCGCGCGCAAGTGATCGCGATGTCCTTTCGGTGCCGGGATGCGCATAACGATCGCTTCGAGGATATCCTCGATGCCGATGCCGTTCTTCGCGCTGGCGAGGATGCACTCGCTCTTTTCCATGATGAGCAGTTCCTCGACTTCGCCCATCACGCGCTCGGGATCGGCGGCCGGCAAATCGATCTTGTTGATCACCGGAATGATCGTGAGACCGTGCTCGACCGCAAGATGGTAGTTTGCCAGCGTTTGCGCTTCTATGCCTTGCGCCGCGTCGATAATGAGGATGGCGCCTTCACAGGCCGCGAGAGAGCGCGACACTTCGTACGAAAAGTCGACGTGCCCGGGGGTATCGATGAGGTTGAGGCGATAGACCTGGCCGTCGCGCGCCGGGTAGCTGAGCGTAACGGGGTGCATCCGAATCGTAATCCCGCGTTCGCGCTCGAGGTCCATCGCGTCGAGCGCCTGATCCTCGAGGTTGCGCGCTTCGATCGTCCGCGTGATCTCCAGCAGCCGGTCGGAAAGCGTCGTCTTTCCGTGGTCGATGTGCGCAATAATGCAGAAGTTACGAACATTGCTCGCGATCTCGAGCTTGTGCGGGTCTTGCCGAACCGTCATGGCGCCGCTGTCAGAAATAGCACGCGCTGAAAGCGGCGTGCGCGAGCGCGGGACGGATAACGAGCTGCAAAACGAGGAACAGCACCAGAAAGGCGATATCGAAGCCGCCGATCGGCGGAATAATCCGGCGAATCGGCATGAGGACGGGCTCGATGACCGACGCGAGGTAGTTCGTCCAGCGTCCGCGCAAATCGGGAATCCACGAAAGCAGCGCGTAGACGAACAACAACAGCGTGTAGACGTTGACGACCCAGACCAGCACACCCGCGAGGGTGCAAAGCATTCCGTTCACTGCGAGCCGCGTTCTATGGAAGCGACGCTAAGACATTCGACGGCACGCCGTGCAAGAACGGCGTGGGGTCGATCGCCTGCCCTTGGTACATCAGCTGGTAATGCAGATGGGGTCCCGTCGCAAAACCCGTCGCGCCTACCGCCCCGATCGATTGCCCCTTGTACACGTGCTGCCCGATCGTAACCTCGGCGCGCGACAGGTGCGCGTACCAAGTGTGATAGCCGTTGCCGTGGTCGATGTCGACCTTGATGCCGTACGCCCCGTCGTAATCGTTGGCGACGACCGTCCCGGCGGCCGCGGCGCGAACGTTCTCGCCGTAGTCGGCGCCGAGATCGACGCCTTTGTGAAACTCGGAATCCGGATACGACCGGTAACAGAAACAGCCGACGACCTCGGCGCCGTCAACCGGATCGATCGACGGAATTGCGGCGATCATCGCCGCCCGCTGCAGCGCGTGAATGTGCTGCAAGTTGAGGATGCGCAGCGCCAGGTTCTTGATACGGTTGGACTCGCTCGCCGTTTGCGACGAGGCACTGCTGAGTGCTTGAAGGTTGGCGGCCACCGTGTCGATGGCCGGCCCGCGACGTACCCACGACGTGCGCTGCAGCCCGGGGGAATGGGTCGGTGCCGGCGCACCGATGAGCTGGCGGATCTCTTGATTCTGGTGCTGGACCTGCTGGAGCTCCTTACGAAGCGCCTCGGTTTGCTCGTCGATCGAGGTCAGGACTTTCTGCTGGTCTTCGGTTTTGCTGCGCAGGCCGGCGACCTGAGACCGGGCGTGCAAGACTTGAACGCCGGCGAACAAGAGCGAGCCCAGAACGACCAGGGCCAAAACACAACAGGCGGCTGCGATATGACGCCGCCGCACCCAAAACCGGTGAATCGTGTCGCCCCGCTGAGGGACGATCTTCACGTAAAAGCGATCGTTTATCTTCATGCCTTTGATGGGGAGGCTTTCGCGAGCTCGATCGCGCGCAATTCTTCGTCCGAGACGTTGGCTGCCGGTTTAAACGATTTCACGGACTGCCCGTAGGTACGAGTGTCTGTCCGCGAATAGATACTATTGATGACGACGCCGTCGCCCGCGCGATTGAGCAGGGCCAGAGCGTAGGAAAGGTCCGAACCCGTATCTTCAAACGCGTTGTAACGAACGAAACCGACGCACGAAACGTCACTGGCGGCCAGGCCTTCGAGTCCGTCGACGCGCGAGGTCACCCTCTCCAGAGCCGTTTGGCCCGTCGCTAGGCTGCTTTCGAGCCGCGCCAGCCGCTCCGAGGCCGCCCCGCCGCTGCCGCCGATGAGGTCTTCGTGCTCCGCCAACAGACGGCGAAGCCCGGCTACGCTCGGGCGCACCACCGTCATGTGGTAGATGAAGAGCGCCGCCAGGGCGCCCAAAAAAGCGGCCAAGGCCGCATAGATCGTCGTGTTTGGCATCATATAAACGCAAAAGCCAGGACGAGGGCCAGGTGGTTCACGGCACCCGTAAGGGCCCGCTTACCGTTGCTTCCTTCCGGACCTGGCGGGGTTCACGGGGTTACGCCGCGTGAAGCCCAACCCCCATCGTGGCTTCGACATGATACCACACGGTTTCTCAGGGGCAACTTGGGAAGTCACACCGGCCCCGCTCGCCAAGAGAGACTCCGTGACCCGCGTTTTCATCGCCGTTCTTCTCCTCGCCGTTCAAGCGGAGGTGGCCCGCGCCCAAGACCTGCCGGCGTGGCCCCGCGACGCCGCTTCGGTCCGCGCCGCGTGCGCCACCGCCGCGGGGGACCTCGACAGTCGTGTCGCCGCAATCGCGGCGCGAAACGGCGGGTACGCGTTTGCTAATACGGTTCTCGCGCTCGAAGACGCCGTTTCCGACGCGCGCGATCGAGTAGCGTTCGAACGGTTCGCGTGGAGCGTCGTGCAAGACGGCGCGATCGTCGACGCCTCGCGCGACTGCCGAACGCTGCTGCGCCAAACGGCCATCGACGTGCTGGCCAATCAGCGTTTGTACGCAGCCGTAGCGCGCGTCGCAATCCATCCGCCGCACGACGCGTACAATCGCGCGCTAACCCTGGCGTGGTTGGACCGCTTCAAGGCCGGCGGCGGCGGCGCAAATGCCGCGCGTCACGATCGCTACGTCGGGTTCGCCCACGAACTCGCGCGCGTCGAGGATGCGTTTTGGCATAACCTCGCGCGCGATCGCACGACGATTCGAATCAACCGCGGCCAAACGCGAGGACTGCCGTCGGATCTGGGCGCGACGTTCGCGCGCAATCGCGACGGTTCGTTCGCCGTACCGGTCGATGCTGGGACGCGTTCGTTTCTGCGGTTCGAAGACGATGCCGACGCGCGACAAGCGTATTATCGCGCGTACGATCGCCGTGCGGCCGCCGTCGACGTACCGCTGCTCGGACGTGCGATCGCGCTGCGCGACCGCATGGCACACGCGCTCGGCGTCGAGAGCTGGGCCGAATACCGTCTGCGCGCGACGCCGCTTGCCGGATACGTGCTAGCCGTCCAGTTTCTGTCGTCGGCTGCGACCGCGTACGCGCCGGGCCGTCCGCCCGGCGCGATGCAACCGTGGGACCTCGAGCGCGACGACGGCGATCCCGTTCCGGCGCCGCGCAGTCTCGACGACGCGCTCGGTGCGATCGGCACGGCATTCGGGCTTCGATTTACGCGCAGCTCGGAGGCCACGTGGGCGAGCGGGGCCGTTCGCTACGACGTCGCCGGCGACTCGTCGCAGCGATCGCTTGGATCGCTCTACGTCGACCTCGCGCGGCGTTCGGGAAAACAAACCGGCGAAGGCGCGTACGCGATTCTTCTTCCGCGTTCGACGCGTCCGGGCGCGGTCGCAATCGTCGCGAGCTGGCCCGGCCGCACCGCAACCATCAGCGGCGATCGGCTCGTGGATTTTTACCGCTTAGCCGGTCACGCGCTCGCGAAGTTACTGCCGGACGTGCCGTACGAAACGCTCGCCCGCGTGTCGCCCGGAGCCGAGGACACCATAGCCGCGATCTTCGAGCGCTTCGGACGTCCCGGTGCGCCGGCCGCGCGCAATATGCTCCGGCAAACGGTATTAGGGCAAATCGATCTGGCCTTTTCGTCGAGTGGTTCGCACGTCGACACGAACGCCATCTGGCAGCGCGTTGCATCCTCAACGTTTGCGCCGCTCTACGACCTGGGAACGTATCCGCAAGTAGCGTCGGATGACTTCGTCGACGGTGGTGCCGGCTTGCTCGCGCTTCGGCCGTGGGGCCAAACCTACGCCGCAGATTTGTACGGTGCCTTGGCCGTCGACGAACGAATCGACCCCAAGGCGGGCGAGCGTTTTCGCCACGTAGTCTTGGCACCGGGCGCCAGCCGCAGATTCGAGGATGAAATGCACGACTTTTTAGGACGCGATCCGCACTCGGTGATGCCGTGATCGCCGGAGTCGTGCTCGCTGCGGCCGCGCTGACGCTGCTAAGCAATGATTTCGGCGAGGACGGAACGATACCGCGCGCTTCCATGGCGACGGATTGCGGCGGCGCGAACCGAACGCCGGAGCTGCACTGGAGTGGTTCGCCCGCGACGACGCGATCGTTTGCACTGGTCATCAACGATCCCGACGCGCCCGTTGAGGGCGGCTTCTATCATTGGGTCGTGTACGATATCCCCGCAAGCACGACCGCACTCAAACCGAACGCCCCGCTACCGGAAAGTCAAACCGGCGTCGCGACGACGGGAAAACCGGCCTATCACGGACCGTGTCCGCCGCCGGGACCGGCGCACCACTACGTTTTCACGCTCTACGCGCTGGACGTCGCGCGCGTTTCCGCCGGTGCGCCGCTCACGGCGGCAGAGCTGCAACGGCGTATCGCCGGACACGTGGTGGCGAAGGCGACGCTGACGGGCTTCGCCTCGCACTAGATCCGGCTACTGTTTGTTATAGCCGGCGGGGATGGCGAATAGCGCGTCGGCATCCGCACCGCTAAACCACTTCACGTTGCCGCGCTCGACGACCATGTTCATTCCGCCGCCGTTCGGGCTATCGGGTTGGCCGAAGGCCACGCGCATGTACACAACGAGACGATCCGCATCGTTCATTCCGGCCAGCGCTCCCGTAACGTGCACGCGCGGCTCGCAACCGCCGCCGCTCGAGCGCGCCATCATGCCGCCGGTCGTCATCGTCTTGGGCAGCGGACAGTAAGGCCGCGGCACGCGAACTTGCGATACGTACTTCGTTTGCGCCATCGAGAAGTTGTTGTCGCGGCACGACCCCGTCGAGTTGGTCGTCTTCATCTGCATGTTCTGGTCGTAGCCGGTTGTCGCGATACCGTCGATCGTGAGCGGATCGAGATCGTTTGACGTACCCGACATCGTCATGTCGGCCGTACCGCCTTGCGGATGCGACGAATCGCCGCCGCCCGCTTGCGGCGGCATTCCCGCGGGCGTCGGGCACGGCGGCTGGTTGTCCTGGATGCTGTACGTCTTGCGGTTGAGATCGAGGTTGATGTACTGGTGCTCCTGGCATTTCTCGATCGTGGCCTGTTGCTCGACGATCCGGTCCATGCGGATCCAACCTTTATAGAAGGTATACCGCACGAGATTGCCGCGGCTCATGCGCTGCATCATGTCGGCCGGATTGCCCATCACGTTGTTCACGACGGCGCTCAGTCCGTGACGTTGCGCCGGCGGGGCCGCGACGGCTTGGTAGTCCGCTTGGAACGTCCCAGGCGCAGGCGGCGTCGCCGGCGGAATAATCATGCGGTTGATTTCATCGTACTGCAGGGCCGCCGGCGTGGGCGTCGCGGCGGCGGCGACGGCGCCGTGCGGGCGGGTAGCAGGGGCGATGAACGCGGCAAAAAGCACGGCCGCGACGACCAAGACTGCTCGCTTCATGTAGCTCCTCCACGTAGCTGCGGTAAACCATAACCGGAGTGCGCCGCACAGGCGTCGAACGCCTTGCGTCGTCATGCCGGAAGTCGTTATCAAGGTGCGCGAGAGCGGCCCATATCGCATCACGGGCCCGATAACGTTGATCGATGCGGACGGAACGCAGTACGAGCTCTCCGGCGAAAACATCGCACTTTGCCGTTGCGGCGGATCGCGTACGAAACCGTTCTGCGACGGGTCGCATCGCGAGAACGGGTTCTGCGCGACCGAGCGCGCCGGCGCCGTAGAGGAAAGCGAGTCATAATGCCGTCGTACGTCAAGGCCGGCGCGGTCCCGCACAAACGTCACATTCAGTTTCGCAAACCCGACGGCGGACTATACGCCGAAGAGTTGTTTTCCACCAAGGGATTCGAAAGTGTTTACTCGCTGCTGTATCACCTGCGCCCGCCGACCGCGACGCTCGACGTCCGTCCTTGGCCGCGTCCCGAGGTTCGTTTGCTCGCCAACGAACCGCTCCGGAACCGGCACTTCAAAACGCAACTCTTGCCGGCCGGCGGCGGCGACGCAATCGAGTCGCGCTCGGTGATTTTAGGCAACGACGACATCCTCGTTTCCGTCGCCCTCGCGCAACGGCCGATGGAGTACTTCTACAGAAACACCGGCGGCGACGAGCTGCTTTTCATTCACGAAGGCAACGGTACCATCCAATCGCAGTTCGGGGAACTCGCGTACCGGCCGCACGACTACGTCATTCTTCCGACCGGAACCACGTATCGCATGTTGCCATCGACGCCGACGCGCATGCTGGTCCACGAATCGTCGGGAACCGTGAAGGTCCCGCGACGCTATCGCAACGAGTTTGGGCAGCTCGAAGAGCACGCACCGTATTACGAGCGCGATTTTCGCGCGCCGGTGCTCGGGGCCCCCGTCGACGCGCAAGGCGAATACGAAGTGCGCGTGACCAACCGCGGACGTCACGCCCTGTACGTCGTCCAAAATCATCCATGCGACGTCGTCGGCTGGGACGGTTACTGCTATCCGTACGCGTTCAATCTCGAAGAGTTCGCACCGATTACCGGCAAACTGCACCAGCCGCCGCCCGCGCACGCGACGTTCGAAGCTCCCGGCGCGGCGTTCTGCGCGTTCGTGCCGCGCCTATTCGACTATCACCCGCTGGCAATTCCGGTGCCCTACAACCACTCGAGCGTCGACTGCGATGAAGTGCTTTATTACGTCAGCGGAAACTTCATGAGCCGGCGCGGCGTGGAGGAAGGCTCGGTAACGCTGCACGCGGCGGGAGCGCCGCACGGACCGCAGCCGGGGGCGGTCGAGTCGAGCTTGGGCAAGACCTCGACCGACGAGATCGCGGTCATGGTCGACACCTTTAAGCCGCTTATGCTCGGCGAAGCGGCTCTGGCGTGCGAGGACCCGCAATACTACCGGAGCTGGATCGAAGCGCCGGCCACGGCCTAGGCCGAGCGCGACCAAGCAAACCCTGGTATACTAGCTCCCAATGGCCATCGCGAACGTCACGCCCGACCACGCCTTAACGGCGCTGACGCAATCCCAGCAGGCGCTCCAGACCGCTCTCACCCGCGAATCGTCCGGCAAGCGCCTCCAGTCCGCCGCGGGCGGACCGTCGGAATTTGCGATCGCAACCGCGCTTCAGACGCAAGTTGCGGCGTTTAACGCAGCCAGTCAAAACGTCCAGACGGCGTTCAACGCGACCGACGTAGCGTCGCAGGCACTTTCGCAAACCAGCTCGATCTTATCGCAGCTGCGCACGCTGGCCGTCGCAGGCGTCAACGACTTTCTCTCTCCGACCGATCGCGCCGCGCTGCAGACGCAAGCCAACCAGCTCGTGGCGCAAGCAAATACGATCGCGCAGACCACGAACTTCAACGGCGCTCCGCTGCTCAGCGGGCAGTTTGCGGGCGCGAATGCGGGATCCCCGGCACAAGCGAACGTCGTCGCCAACGCGCCGCTCGCGCAAGGCGGTCAACTCGTCACACAGATTACCGCGGCCAACGCGAACTTCCAAAACCCAAACGGTCCCGCGCAAGGCTTCGGCGGCATCTCGACGCAGAACTCGACCGTTCAAGTCGAGATCGTCGCAGGTCCAAACGGTCAAGCGGTTGCGAAAGTGACCGCCGTCGACAGCGCAACCGGCCAACAAATCACGCTACCCGGGTCGTTCAATCCGGGTGCGACCGTGAGCGGGCTCGAGAACGTCAACGTCAAGCTCGGCACCTTCACGAGCGGCGACGTCGGTCAAGTCGCGACGATTCAAATCCAGCAAGCCGTTCCGCCGAACGCGCAGAACTCGGCACTGCAAGTACAGTCCGGCGGCGACGAAGGCAACGTGACGGGCGTTACGTTCGGAAACGCTTCCGCCGCCTCACTGCAAATCGCGAACGCAGATCTTTCGACCAGCGCGAACTCCACCAACTCGATCGGCCGGCTCGATCAAGCGATCGCGCAGCTCGGACAGACGCAGACGGCGCTCGGTTCCCAGCAAGTGCAGTTGCAATATCAGGTACGGGCGAACGACACCGCCGCCGTCAACCTGCAGACCGCGCAGTCGAATCTCTCCGACGCTAACGTTGGAATAGAGAACACGAACGCGACGCTGTCATCTGTGCGCGAACAGTTGGCGCTCGCCGTTGTGGCGCAGCGCAACACGCAATCCGCAGCCGTTCTGACGCTCTTCGGCCGCTAATCGCGCGGCGACGCCGCGACGATCTCCCCGCGCGCGCTGCCGAAACCGATGCGCCGCGCTCCCGGCCGTTCGCACCATCCGCGCATGACGATTTCGTCGCCGTCCCGTAGAAACGTTCGCGTCTCACCGTCGGGCAACGCGATCGGCCGTTCGCCGCGCCACGTCAGCTCGATCAGGCTGCCGTAACTGTCCGGCGTCGTTCCCGAAATCGTGCCCGATGCAAAAAGATCGCCCGCACGCGTCAGTGCGCCGTTCGACGTCGCGTGCGCCAGCTGTTGCGCCGCGGTCCAATACAGGTTCCCCGAGGACGTCTGCGAGATGACGTGCGGTGCGACGTTCTGCCGGCGCATCGACTCCGTTTGAAGCTCGACGGACAGCCGGATATCGTAGGCGGCCCCGTCACGCGCAGCGAGGTAGGGCAGCGGCGGGGGTTCTTGCGGCGGCGGCGGAACCCGAAACGGCTCGAGTGCGTCGAGCGAAACGACCCACGGCGATATCGTGGTTGCAAACGATTTGCTGAGAAACGGTCCGAGCGGCTGATATTCCCAAGCCTGTATGTCGCGTGCGCTCCAGTCATTCACCAGAACGAATCCGGCGACGTTATCGAGCGCGTCGTCGACGGCAATAGGTACGCCGGCGGCGTTGCCCGCACCCGTAAAGAATCCGACCTCGAGCTCGATATCGAGCATCGTGCTGGGCCCGAACGACGGACGCGATTCCGACGGGGGTTTGCGCTGTCCGCTCGGCCGCACGATCGGCGTTCCGCTGACGACGACGGTTGCGGATCGGCCGTGATAACCGATCGGTATCCAGCGCCAGTTCGGCAACAGCGGCTCCGAATCCGGACGGAAGAGTTTGCCGAGGTTGGTAGCGTGTTCGATCGAGGAATAGAAATCGACGTAGTCGCCGATCGACGCGGGCAACTGCATTCGTACGTCGCCCATCGGGACCAAGAATGCGCCCGCGTTGCTTTCGCGCAGCGCCGGATCGCCGCCGTCACGTAAGAGATCCGACACGCGCCGGCGCAACGGCGCGGCGACGGTGCGCCCCGCCGCGAAGAGCGCATTGAGTTCGCTCGCGCAAAACCCCGCGCGATCGCCGGCACCGTCGAGTAACCCGGCCTCGCCGAGCGCGCGGACGTCCAAAACGCTATCGCCGATTGCAACGCCTATCCGCGGCGAACCGCCCGCGCGCGAAAAGACGCCCAACGGCAGGTTCTGTATCGGGAAATCGCTTGCGTCGTCGACCGGCAGCCACGACGTCAGTGCCGGGTCGTTGGTGTCTCTTGCGTACGTCACGCGTTCGCCGGAAGGATGGCGAGTGCGGTTAGGTCGTCGACCGGCTCGTCGAAACTGCAGCTGCCGTAACCAACGAACGACGATTTGCGAACCGCGCGCAGCTCGTCGCTTTCGCAGCGCAGATCGCGCCACGCAAACGAATCGTCCTCAAACGAAAACGCGTGGGGATCTTCTTCTGCGACGATCGCGCACAACGTCGACGAGTCCGCGCGCGGCGCGAAGACCGCCGCCGAAAGGAGATTCAGGAATCCTTGCATCGTGAATCCGGTCGCTGCATCGACGTGGCGTACGGGGTGGTGCAGTCCGGCAGTCGCCTTGAAAGGTAACGAGTCTTCCGATGCGGCGCTAATAAAGGCGGCTACTGCCTCGACGCTCGGAAACGCGCTCGCGTCGAGTCCGCCGCAACGCAGCTTAACGCCGAGACGTGCGCGTTTTGCCGCGCTCATTGCGCCGGCATCGGAGAGTTCCGCGTACGTAGGTACGTCGCGTAGGTTCTCGCGTTCCAATAACGCCCCGAGTTGTCCGAGCGGAGCCTCGAAGGTCTCCCGCTGCCAGCGCGGCGGCGGAATCGCAACCTCGAGCGCTTCAACGCGCGCGCCGGCGTCGCGCTCGCGTGCGACCGTCTTCAAACCTCGACCAACGAGCTCGACCCAGCGACCGGTGTCGGCGTCAGACGGGAGCGCGAAGTTGACGAGTACCGAGAGCGGAAACTCGCGACGGCGGTCACCCATTTCTTCGAGCCGCGAAAAGGGAACGATGAATCGCCCGAGCATCCACGCGTGCGCGCCTTCGGACGCCGTCGCGTATTCGTGGAGCGCCGCGGTCATTCCGAGTGCTGCCGGCGGGAACAGGCCCGCGTAATCGATCAGGCTTTTGAACGCGGCGTGAACCGAGCGCCGCAGCGCAGGCGAACTAGTCATCGTTCCGCTGTGTTCTCGCAGCGGACAGGGGCACCTCGGGCAGGTCGCAAAGGTGCCTGCATGAGCAGCTCAACCGAAGCTACCGCCAATCCCCTCGCGCAAATCGATTGGGACTACGTCGAGTTCTACGTCGGCAACGCCAAGCAGGCGGCCCACTATTACATGTCGGCGTTCGGTTTCGAGCAAGTGGCGTACGCCGGCCCCGAAACCGGGGTTCGCAATCGCGTCAGCTATCTGCTCGAGCAGAACAAGCTGCGGTTCGTGCTCACGGCCAGCCTTCTGCCCGACGACGAAATCGCACGTCACGTTGCGCATCACGGCGACGGAGTCAAAGACGTGGCAATTCTCGTCGGAGACGTGCGCGCCGCGCACGAAGCCGCAGTGCGAGGCGGCGCGAAAACATTGCTCGAGCCGACCGTTGTCGAAGACGCCGCCGGCCGCATCGTCAAAGCCACGATCGCAACGTACGGCGATACCGTGCACTCCTTCGTTCAACGCGACGCGTACCGTGGAACGTTTATGCCGGGATTCGTCGAAGCGCGCCGCAGTATCACGGCCTCGCAGCGCCCCGACCTGCAGTTCATCGATCACTGCGTCGGCAACGTCGGTTGGGGCGAGATGGACGCGTGGGGGGATTTCTACGCTCGCGTGTTCGGGTTCTCGCAGCTCGTATCGTTCGACGACAAGGACATTTCGACCGAATACACCGCGCTGCGGTCCAAGGTCATGACCGATCCGCGCCATCGCGTCAAGTTTCCGATCAACGAGCCGGCGCAGGGAAAGAAGAAATCGCAGATCGAGGAATATCTCGATTTTTATCACGGGTCGGGCGTGCAGCACATCGCGATCCGCACCGACGACATCGCCGAAACGATTCGCGCGCTGCGTGCCAACGGCGTCGAATTCCTGGATACCCCCGACAGCTACTACGATATGCTCGAAGAACGCGTGGGTCACATCGATGAAGCGACCGAGATGCTGCGCGAACTGCGCATCCTGGTCGATCGCGACGACCAAGGCTACATGCTGCAGATCTTTACCAAGCCGCTGCAAGACCGCCCGACGGTATTCTTCGAGATCATTCAGCGCAAGGGCAGCCTCTCGTTCGGAAAAGGTAATTTCAAAGCGCTTTTCGTCTCTATCGAGCGCGAACAAGAGAAGCGCGGAACGTTGTAGACGGGCCACGCGATGATCGGCGAACGAATCCTCAAGCAGCTCGACGACGTCCTCTCTCATTCGCCGCTCGCGCTGGTCGCGATGAACCGCGACTTCCGGTTGAGCTACTGGTCGAAGCGCGCCGAAGAACTGCTCGGATATGCCAGGGACGAAGTTCTTGGAAAGCATCCTACCGAGATGCGCTGGATCAACCCGGACGATCTCGCGCCCGTTCTCGATTTTCCGGAGCGGGTAGGCAGCGAAAATCTAGCTACGCTGGGGCTGGTGAGTCGCGCGACGCGCAAGGACGGCGAGCTCCGCACGTTTCGTTGGACCACCGTTGCCGTTCAAGACGATCCGGCGTACTGGCTGGTTTCCCTGGGCGAAGACATAACCGAACGGCTGCAAAGCGAAGCGCAGCTGCGATCGCTGTTCGCGTACAATCCCGATCCCGTCCTGGCGCTCGCGCTCGACGGCACGATTACCGAATGTAACGACGCCGCCGTCCGCGTTTCGGGAATTCCGCGCGCCGAGCTGCTCGGGCAGCAATACACGGCCTTTCTTCCGCGCGCGGGCCGCTCCAAGGTCGAGAAAGCCTTCGCGCAGGCCGCCGCGGGCAAGCCTGCCTCGCTTGCGTTGGGAATCGTCAACGCTGAGGGCCGCAACCTCGACGCGCAGGGTACGATCATACCTCAGTATTCTGCCGGTCAGGTCGTCGGTATCTACGCGGTCTTTCAGGACACCACGGAACGCCACGCGGCCGAACACCAAGCGCAGATGCAGCAAGAACGTATGCGCAATCTCTATTACATCGCGGCAAGCGGCGGAAATCCGGAATCGCGCATTCGCGCGTCGCTCGAAATGGGCGTTCGCGCTTTCGACTTGGCGGCTGGAGCGGTGGTTTCGACTGCCCACGGCAAACCCGCAATCGTCGAAGTTTACCAGTCGCCCGGTGCGACCGCGGTTAGCGACGACCGCCTCGTCGCGGCCGCGCTCAACGCCGATCAGACGGCACTCCCCGGCACCCCCGTCGTCACGCTTCACGGCGTAGCGACGCTCGTGAACGTTGCCGGCGAACGCTTCGGCGTGCTCGTTTTCGCGTCACAAAACGGTGCGCCTAACGAGTTCTCGGAGACCGACGCCGATTTGCTCGGGCTGATTTCAACGCTCATCGGCGGCTCGATCGAAAGCGACCGGTCGCGCGCGCAACTGCGTTCGCTCGCGTATTACGACACACTTACCGGCTTACCGAATCGCGCCCTTATGACGGAAAAGGTGCGCGACGCCATCGAGGTTTCGCAGACGCGCCTTTCGCGCGCGGCCCTGCTGTGCATGGATCTCGATGGTTTTAAGGACGTCAACGACACGCTCGGCCACGCGCGCGGGGATCGCCTGCTGCAGCTCGTCGCGCAGCGCGTATCGTCCGTCGTCGGCGATCGCGGAAGCACCGCCCGGATGGGCGGGGACGAATTCGTCGTGCTGCTTCCCGAATGCGCCACCGCGGACGAAGCGCGCGCCGTGGCCGAAGAGGTGATAGAAACGATCGGCGAGCCGTTCGCGCTCGACGAATACGAGCACTTCATTTCGGCGAGCATCGGCATCGCGCTCTATCCGGACGACGCACGCGACGACCAGGCGCTCATCAAGAACGCCGATATTGCGATGTCGCGCGCCAAGGATCGCGGTCGCAACGGTCTCTTCTTCTATAATCCGACTCTGGAAGCGCCGATTCACATGCGCCTGTCGCAAGAAAAACTTTTGCGGCGCGCGCTGGACCTGCACGAGTTCGTCGTCTTCTATCAGCCGCAGCTCGATCTGCGGACCGACCGAATCGTAAGCGTCGAGGCGCTGGTTCGCTGGAATCACCCTAAAACGGGCCTGATCTCGCCGTCGCACTTCATCCCCAGCGCGGAAATCTCGGGGCTCATCGTTCCGCTCGGAAACTGGGTTCTGGCGACGGCGGCGCGGCAAGTTCGCGCATGGCAGCCGAAGCTCGGTCCGATCCGCTTGGCCGCGAACTTATCGGCGCGCCAGTTCCACGACCGCGACTTGCGGCGGCATATCGGCGAGATTCTTGCCGATGCGGACCTTCCGGGCGAGTTGTTCGAGGTCGAAATTACCGAAAGCGTCGCAATGGCCGACGCGGCGCAAACCGCAGATATCGTGCGCGATCTCTCCGACAGCGGCATTCGCGTCGCGCTGGACGACTTCGGAACGGGATATTCGTCGCTGTCGTACCTGCGCAGCTTCGATATCGACGTATTGAAAGTCGATGGTTCGTTCGTCCGCGGCATCGGGCGTTCCACCGGCGACGAAACTATCGTCAACACGGTGATCGGCATGGCGCACAGCCTCGACCTCGAGGTAATCGCCGAAGGCGTGGAAACGCGCGAGCAGCTCGCTTTTCTCGTGGCGCGCGGATGCGACGCCGTACAGGGCTACGCGATCGCGCCCGCGCTGCCGGCGGCGGAGTTCGAAAAATTTGTGGCAGCGAGACGGGAGCGTAATACGGCGTGAATACGGCAGTGATCGATCGGGCGCAGTTAATCGACTGGTATCGGCGCAATCGCCTCCGATCGTCGCAGGTCTTGGGCTTCGTGCACCCCGAGGCGTACTACGACCGGCCCATTCCGTTGCGTCATCCGTTCGTCTTTTACGAAGGCCACTTACCCGCGTTCAGCTTCAACACGCTAAACGTGCGCGGACTGCACGAGCCGTCGATCGATCCCGTGCTGCAGCGTTTGTTCGAACGCGGAATCGATCCCGGAAACCTCGACGATGCGAAACGTCACGCTCGCGCCGACTGGCCGGCCGAGAGCGCGGTGCGGCGATTTGCGGCGGAGTGCGATGCGCGCGTCGAGCGAGCGCTCGCGGAAGCCGCAATCGACGGCGAGCGGCCCTACACGATTCTCGAACACGAGCAGATGCATCACGAAACGCTGCTGTACATCGTCCACCAGCTCGATCGCTCGCTGCAGAATCCGATCGCGCAACGGCACGTGGATCCCGCCGCGCCGGCGCTCGAGTTTTGCAGTGTCGACGGCGGCGTCGCAACGCTCGGCGTCAACGCCGGCGACGTTGCGTTTGCGTGGGACAACGAAATGATGCGCCATGCCGTCGACGTGCCCGCGTTTTCGATCGCAAAATATCCCGTGACGAACGGCGATTGGCTTCGGTTTAT